>NZ_JAQAHF010000004.1:0-413802 GCF_027871645.1 Agrobacterium sp. ST15.13.015 | reverse complement strand
CCTGCTCCTGCGATTGGCGCAGGCTGACCAGAAGACCGTGCCAAGCCCACTCGCCTTCGCCAGGCTGGTACGCGCAAACCTCATGCACCGGCGACGCACCGATCGGCTTCTCGACCCGCCACCAGACAAACCCACAAACCAAAACCAGATGGCCTTCCAATGGCCGCAAATTTAAACCGGACAGTCGTGGGACAAGCCCGAGCATGACGAAAGAGAGCTTTCAAAACCTTTCCAGGTCTAACCCACAGCGAACCGCAGGCTGTATCGAAGGCAACGGCTCCGGATATGGAGGTTACATCCCCTGCGGGCCGCGATTCATCGCCGCGATACCGGTGCGGCAAATCTCGATCAGGCCGAGCGGCTTGATGATCGCCACGAACTGGTCGATCTTCGACGACTTGCCGGTGATCTCGAAGATGAAATGCTCCACCGTCGCATCCACCACCTTGGCCTGAAACGCATCGGCAAGGCGCAGCGTCTCGGCACGGTCCTCGCCGGAACCGGCGACCTTGATGAGCGCCACTTCGCGCTCGATAGGCCGCTCCTGCCCGAGTTCGCGGGCGCGAACGGTGAGATCGAGAACCCGGTGCACCGGCACGATGCGCTCAAGCTGGGCCTTGATCTGCTCCAGCACGATGGGCGTGCCGCGCGTGACGATGGTGATGCGCGACAGATGCGCCTCATGTTCCGTTTCCGAAACCGTCAGGCTCTCGATGTTGTAGCCGCGGCCGGAGAACAGGCCGATGACCCGGGCGAGAACGCCCGGCTCGTTGCTGACGAGAACCGACAGCGTGTGGTTTTCAACGGCGGCCGTTTCCTTCTGGATGAAATAGGCCGAGCCGGTGGGTTGTAGGTGTGCGTTCATGTCCTTTTCCTCTCCCGGCTCAGACTAGCTGACGGCCCTTGGCGTCAATGGCGTTGGCAACCGCTTCATCCGTCGCCTCATCCGGCAACAGCATCTCGTTATGGGCTTTACCAGACGGGATCATCGGGAAGCAATTGGCAAGATTGGCGACGCGGCAATCGAAGATGACCGGCTTCTTGACCGCGATCATTTCTGCAATCTTGTCGTCCAGTTCCTTTGGATCGTCGCAATACATGCCGACCGCGCCATAGGCTTCCGCCAGCTTGACGAAATCGGGCATGGCTTCCGTATAGGAGTTGGACAGGCGGTTGCCGTGCAGCAGCTGCTGCCATTGGCGCACCATGCCCATATACTGGTTGTTGAGGATGAAGATCTTCACCGGCAGACCGTACTGGATGGCGCAGGACATTTCCTGAATGCACATCTGGATCGAGGCGTCACCGGCAATATCGATGACCAGCGCGTCCGGATGCGCGACCTGAACGCCGATGGCCGCCGGCAGGCCGTAGCCCATGGTGCCGAGACCGCCCGAGGTCATCCAGTGGTTCGGCTCCTCGAAGCCGAAGAACTGCGCCGCCCACATCTGATGCTGGCCGACTTCGGTGGTGATGTAGGTGTCGCGGCCCTTCGAGGCCTCATAAAGCCGCTGCAAGGCATATTGCGGCATGATGACATCGTTGGAATTCTTGTAGGCGAAGGAGTTGCGGGCGCGCCAGCGCTCGATCTGCGCCCACCAGTCGGCCGTCTGCGCCTTCTCAACCTTCTTCGGCAGAGCGCGCCACAGGCGAACCATATCTTCCAGAACATGGCTGACATCCCCGATGATCGGCACGTCGACGCGAACCGTCTTGTTGATCGAGGACGGATCGATATCGATATGGATCTTCTTCGAATTCGGCGAAAACGCATTGATGCGGCCGGTAATTCGGTCGTCGAAACGCGCGCCGACGCAGACCAGAACGTCGCAATCATGCATCGTCATATTGGCTTCGTAGGAACCGTGCATGCCCAGCATGCCGAGCCAGTTCTTGCCGGAAGCCGGATAGGCGCCGAGACCCATCAGCGTCGAGGTGATCGGGAAGCCGGTCAGCTCCACCAGTTCGCGCAGCAGCCGGGTTGCCTCCGGACCGGAATTGATGACGCCGCCGCCGGTATAGAAAACCGGCTTCTTCGCCTTCGACATCAGGTCGATGGCGGCATGAATGGCGTTCAGATCGCCCTGAACCTTCGGCTTGTAGCTCTCGTGCTGGGTGGCGGCGGAGGGCGGCGTATAGGTGCCGGTGGCGAACTGGATGTCCTTCGGAATATCGACGACGACAGGACCGGGACGACCCGTCTGCGCGATACGGAAGGCTTCATGGATGATGCCCGCCAGCTCGTTGACGTCCTTGACCAGCCAGTTGTGCTTGGTGCAGGGGCGCGTGATGCCGACGGTATCGCATTCCTGGAACGCGTCGGAACCGATGAGCGTGGTGGGGACCTGACCGGACAGGCAGACGAGCGGAATGGAATCCATCAGCGCATCCTGCAGCGGGGTGACCGCATTCGTCGCACCGGGTCCGGATGTGACGAGCATAACGCCAACTTTGCCGGTGGAGCGTGCATAACCTTCGGCCGCATGGCCAGCGCCCTGCTCGTGGCGCACGAGGATATGCTGGATGTCTTCCTGCTGGAAAATCTCGTCGTAGATCGGAAGAACGGCACCGCCCGGATAACCGAAGATGTGCTCGACGCCATTGTCCTTCAGCGCCTGCAGAACGATCTCCGCACCTGTCATGCGATTGCTGTTTTCCGTATTGTCCTTATCCGTCATTGCCTGTTTCCATCCCGCTTTGGCTTTGGATATCGAGGAGCCCGAGGGCCTGTTTGAAGACATAAAAAAAGGCCCCTAGAGGAGCCTCGTTCAGCGCATGGGTGCTTTCGCCGGATGGTTACACCATCCTGCCCATGCGCCGTCCCACCACGATAAGTACGTTAAGATTTTTCATGGGCCGGAGTGTTAGCCACAAAAGCCCCAGCCGTCAACGCATATTGCAGGAAAAAATCGCCGTCGCCTTCTTTTATTACCTGAAAGGCTGCTTGCGCGAAATTTTCGAACGCAGCCGATACACATGTTGTTAAGCATAATCTTTTAATATCGAGAACGCAGATACTGCCCGAACCACCGCGATCATCCGCATGTACCGGGAAAAAATGTGAGTAACGACACGTTTCATAGTGCGTCCCGCATGGACGAAAACGAACGGCGATCCGGCCAGCAGCCGGCGAACCGCATGCTGGGCCGCGTCATCGCCTGTAACGGTGCGCATGCCACCATCGCCGCCGAAACGGAACCTGGCACCACCGATGTCTCGCAGCTCTGGTCCGTCGGACGCCTGATCTCCATCGAGATGGGTACGAGCCGTGTCGCAGCGCTGGTTTTTTCCATGCGAACCGGCGAGGACTACTGGGCGGCGGACAGGCCGAACAGGCTGCTGGTCGAGGTTGAACTGATTGGCGAAGTCTATCGCACCGAGGATGGCAGCGAGCGCTTTTCCACCGGCATCTCCCGTTACCCCTATCTGGGTGCGGTGGCGCATCGCATCCGCACCAGCGATCTTGCCAAGATTTACGACAGCGGCAAGCGCGACGCCTGCACGATCGGCAGGCTGACGCAGGACGATACGATCAACGCCACCATCAGCATTCCCCAGATGCTTTCCAAACATTTCGCCGTCGTCGGCTCGACGGGCGTGGGCAAGACCACCGCCGTCTCGCTGCTTCTGAACAAGGCGATCGAGACCGACCCGAAGCTGCGTGTCCTCATTCTCGATCCGCATAATGAATTCGCGGCCGCCTTTCCCGATCATTCGGTCGTCATCGACACCGATACGCTGGATCTTCCCTTCTGGCTGATGCGCCTTGAAGAATTTGCGGAAGTGATTTTCCGCGGACGCAAACCCGTGCCGGAAGAAATGGATGTCCTTCGCGACCTCGTTCCGGAAGCGAAAAAGGCATTTCGCGGCACCGATGGTTCCGCCGTGCGCCGCACGTCCGACAAGAGCGCGATCACGCCGGATACGCCGGTGCCCTATCGCATGGCCGATCTCCTCGCTCTCATCGACGAGCGTATCGGCCGGCTGGAAGGGCGTGGCGAAAAACCAGCGCTGCGCTCGCTGAAAGGCCGCATCCTCTCGGCCATCAACGACACGCGCTACAATTTCATGTTCTCCAGCAATACGATCAGCGACACCATTCTGGAGACGGTCGCGCATATTTTCCGCATTCCCGGGGAAGGCAAGCCGATTTCGGTGTTCCAGCTGTCCGGCATCCCCTCCGAAGTGGTGAATTCGGTGGTCTCCGTCCTGTGCCGCATGTCCTTCGAACTGGCGGTGCTGGCGCGCGGCTCGCTGCATATGCTTGTCGTCTGCGAGGAAGCGCACCGTTATGTACCTGCCGACCCCGAGCGCGGCTTTTTCCCCACCCGGCAATCCATTGCCCAGATCGCCAAGGAAGGCCGTAAATACGGCATTTCGCTCGGCGTCATCAGCCAGCGGCCAAGCGAGCTGGACCAGACCATCCTGTCGCAATGCTCGACCGTTTTCGCCATGCGGCTGTCGAACGAGATCGACCAAAAGATCATTCTCTCCGCCGTACCGAACGCATCGACCTCGACCACCACCTTTCTGTCTTCCATCGGCAATGGCGAGGCCATCGCCTTCGGCGAGGCCGTCAGTGTACCGATGCGCATGCGTTTCGACCGCGTGGCCACGGCCAAATTGCCGAAAGCAAGCGGCACCATCAGCCATACGAACCATGAAACCCCGGACACGGTCGATCTGAACAACATCGTCACCCGCATGCGCGCCACGGCCAAGCCTGTCATCACCGGCTTCCAGCAAAGCGTCGAAGCAGCCTTTTCCGATCTACCGGAGCCGGCAGCCGCACCACAGGAGACGGACGACATCGACCGCTGGAAGCGGGAACTGGGAACGGCCGCACCGGAGGGATACGAGCCCTACCGCCCGGACATGCTGCCTGGCCGCACGCTCTCCCCATCGCCAAATCCGGCGACACCCGATGCCGCCTCCGGCGCCGTCAACGAATTGCGCAAGGCGAGTTTCCAGATGCAGGCACAGAATGGCCCACCGCCCGGCGATGCACGTCCTTCGCTCCGCGAAAGCCTGCTGAAGAAACCGCTCGGCAGTCTCTACCGGAAAGACTGATGGGCGCTCTCACGGCTGGATACGTGTCCAGTCGTCCCCCATCTGGTTGCGAAACCAGGTCATCTGCCGTTTGGCATATTGACGGGTCGCGGCCGCCGATTTTTCGATGACCTCCGCCTCGCCGATGCGCCCGGCCAGCATATCGGCGATCTGGGCAACGCCGATCGCCTTCATTGCGGTGGCATCGGATGCGAGGTTGAGCGCGAGAAGCGCCTCCACCTCCTCCACCGCCCCGCTATCCATCATCATCTCGAAACGCCGGTTGATGCGGTCATGCAGCACCGGCCTTTCCGGCAGGACGACGAATTTTTGCGCCCGGTCGGGATCGACGATCATCGGGCCGCTGGCGCGCTGAAAATCCCGGATCGACTTTCCGGTCGCCTTGAGCACCTCCAGCGCCCGGACGATACGCTGGCCGTCTCCCGGCTGCAGCATATCCGCCATGGCAGGATCGTGCCGTGCGAGTTCCGCATGGAGCGCAGCCGCCCCCTCCCCGATCAGCCGGGCGCGCAGCCCATCGCGGATGTCATCGGGAATGGCGGGCATATCGGAAAGCCCACCCGTCAGCGCCTTGAAATAAAGCCCCGTACCGCCGACGATGACGGGCAAACGCCCCTGCCCGCGCAAATCCGCAAGCAGGGCAGAAATCTCCCGCAGCCATTCGCCCGTTGAATAGAGGCTGCTCGCCGGCACATGGCCATAGAGAAGATGCGGCACGCCCTCCATCTCGTCTTCGGACGGCCGCGCGGTCAGCACCCGCAGCGTGTCGTAAACCTGCATGCTGTCGGCATTGATGACGACGCCGTCCCGCTCCCGCGCCAGACGAAGCGCAAGCGCGGACTTGCCGCTTGCCGTCGGGCCGGTTATCAGGATCGCATCAAAATTCTCATCAAGGTTTTTCATCATGGCTCTCGTTGCCACGCTTATCGCCAATCCGTCAAATCCTGTTCTGACACCGGCCCTCGGCGAGGCGGCCGCAAAGGCCGTCAACGCATCGGGCCTTTATTGGCTGGCCGATGGCATCGCCTGCGATATCGCCCTGCCTTCCGGCACCGCAGCCGAGCAGGCTCGCAGTGCCATTGCAGCCGAGCTTGTCGGAAAACCGATCGATATCGTCATCCAGGAACAGGATCAGCGCCGCAAGAAACTGCTGATCGCCGATATGGATTCGACCATGATCGGCCAGGAATGCATTGACGAGCTGGCCGCCGAAGTCGGGCTGAAGGAAAAAGTTTCCGCTATTACCGCCCGCGCCATGAATGGCGAGATCGCCTTCGAACCTGCATTGCGGGAACGTGTGGCGCTGCTGAAGGGCCTGCCTGTCTCGGTTATCGACGATGTCATCGAAAAGCGCATCACGCTTACCCCCGGCGGCAGGGAGTTGATCGCCACCATGAAGGCCAAGGGCTATTATACCGCCCTCGTTTCCGGCGGCTTCACCGTCTTCACCGGCCGTGTCGCCGCCATGCTGGGTTTCGATGAGGACCGCGCCAATCTGCTCGGCGAAGCCAATGGCGAACTTGACGGCACCGTGGCCGAACCCATCCTCGGCAAACAGGCCAAGGTGGATGCGCTGAACGATATTGCCGCAAGGCTCGGCATCTCGCCGGAAGAGGCGATGGCGGTCGGCGATGGCGCCAACGATCTCGGCATGCTGCATCTCGCCGGCGCAGGCGTTGCCCTGCACGCCAAGCCGGCCGTGGCCGCCGAGGCGCAGATGCGCATCGACCATGGCGACCTGACGGCGCTTCTCTACATCCAGGGCTATCGCAAGACGGATTTTGTCACTCCATGATCATCCGAGAGACGCCACGACTCATTCTGCGCGAGTGGAAGGAGAGCGACCGTGACCTGTTCCGCGAAATCAACGCCGACGAAAAGGTCATGGAGTTTTTCCCCTTCCGCCGCAGCCATGCGGAAGCGGACGCCGTGCTGGAAACCATCAACGGCATGATCCGCGGCAGCGGCTATGGCTTTTATGCCATGGAGCTGCGTGAAACCTGCGAAGTCATGGGCTTCTGCGGTATCTCCCCGGTCATGAACCTCGATCCCCCCTTCCCGGTCGGCACCATGGAGATCGGCTGGCGGCTCGCCACCCGCTTCTGGGGCCACGGCTATGTCACGGAAGCGGCGCAGTCGCTGCTCGTCATGGCCTTCGATGAAAAGGAAACGCCGGAAATCGTCTCCTTCGCCGTCCACGACAACCACCGTTCGACGGCGGTGATGGAGCGCATCGGCCTGAAGCGCGATCCTTCGCGCGACTTCGACCATCCGCGCGTGCCGGAAGACACACATCCGCATCTGCGGCCGCACGTCACCTATGCGCTGACGCTGGAAGAATGGCGGGCGCGATAAGACACCTGCCCGCCGGTTCCCAAGGTCATTTCACCGCGGCATTGCCGCCATCGGCGAACAGAGCGGCACCGGCGACGAAGCTCGCCATGGGGCTCGCGAGGAAAAGCGCTACCCGCGCAATTTCCGGCGGCTCAGCGATACGTTTCATCGCATGCAGGCCGGCGGCCCATTCCTTCTGGGCGTCGTCTCCCGCAGCAGCTGTATCGACCCCGCCGGGCAGCAGCGCATTGGCGCGAATGCCTTTGACCGCATAATCGGCGGTGATGCCTTTCACCAGCCCCATCAACCCCGCCTTGGCCGCGCCATAAGCCGCCATGCCCGGTATGCCGGCGCTGGTGCCGACAAAGCTTGAGGTAAAGACGATGGAACCGCCACCCCGCATCAACATCGGCGGAATCTGGTAACGCGCGCCCAGAAAGGCGGAGGTGAGATTGACATTGAGCGCATGATCCCATTCCGCAGGCGAAATCTCCGCCAGCGGTTTCATGGCTCCCACCGCTCCGGCATTGTTGACGCCAATATCGAGGCCACCGAAGACGCTTATGGCCGCATCCGCCAACCGGGCATGGGTTTCGGCAATACCGGCATCGCCGGCAACCGTGTGGACGCAACCGCCGGCCTCACGAATGTCTGCGGCAACCTCATGCAGGGCCTTTTCGCCGCGCGCATTGATGACAACGGCCGCACCTTCGGCGGCAAACAGCATTGCCGTCGCCCGACCGATGCCGGATGACGCGCCGGTGATGATGGCAACCTTGTTTTCGAGTAATTTCATATTCTTGGCCTCCGTTCGATGGAGACCAAGAATTAGAGAGCGGCCGGGATCACAACCACCCGATTCCTGCCTGACCGGGCGGAAAACGCCTTATTCCAGCGGCAGCGCCACGACGCGCAGATTGCCCTGCGCATCGGCCACCATCATATGCGCATTCTTGCGGCCTTCGGATTTCAGGCCGTTGACGCGCACCAGCACGTCGCCCGGCACTTCCATGAAGTCCTGCCCGACCTCGACGATGATATCGCCGGCCTTCATTCCCTTCTGCTCGGCGGGCGAACCCGGATCGACGCTCGCCACCAGCACGCCTTCGACGCTTTCGGCAATGCCCTTTTCGGTGCGCAACTCGTTGCTCAGCACCACGAGATTCATGCCGAGCACGCTTTGCGGCGCCTCGCGCACTTCCGGCGTCTGGTCCTGCGCCTGATCGTCGGCGCCGCCATCATCTTCCGGGGCAACCACACCGCCATCGCCATCTTCACTCTGCTGATCTTCGGCCGGGGCCTTTTCGTCGGTCGTATCCTGCAATTGCCCAAGCTTGACCTTGACGGTTTCCTCCTTGCCGTCTCGCAGGATTACCACATCGACCTCCTTGCCGACCGGGCTTTCCGCCACGATCCGCAAGAGGTCGCGCATTTCATGAATATCCTTGCCGTCGAATTTCAGCACGACATCGCCGGCCTGGATCGGGCCGTTCTCTACCGGTCCGCCCTTGGCGACGCCGGAAATCAGCGCACCCTTGGCGCTGTCCATGCCGAGGCTTGCCGCCACATCGTCGGTGACGGGCTGGACACGAACGCCGAGCCAGCCCCGGCGCGTCTCCCCGAACTCGATGAGCTGCTGGACGATATTTTGGGCAAGCTCCGTCGGCACGGCGAAACCGATGCCGATCGAACCGCCGCTCGGGGAAATGATCGCCGTATTGATACCGATAACCTCACCCTTCATGTTGAAAAGCGGACCGCCGGAATTGCCCTTGTTGATGGCCGCATCCGTCTGGATGAAATTGTCATAGGGACCGGCATTGATGTTACGCCCGCGCGCGGAAATGACACCCACTGTCAGCGAGCCGCCAAGCCCGAAGGGGTTGCCGATGGCCATCACCCAGTCGCCGATGCGCATGCTGCGCGAATCGCCGAACTTGACGGCCTTCAGCGGCGTTTTCGGCTCCACCTTCAACACCGAAAGGTCGGTCTTGGTATCGGTGCCGACCAGCGTCGCCTTGAGCTTCGAGCCGTTCGGGAAAATCACCTCGATAGCGTCGGCACCCTCGATGACGTGGTTGTTGGTGACAACGTAGCCGGCCGGATCGATGACAAAACCCGAGCCCAGTGAACTCACCTTTTCGCCGCCTTCCGGCTTCTGGCTGTCGAAGTAGTCCTTGAAGAATTCCTGGAACGGTGAACCTTCCGGCAGCTTTGGCGGAACGGGCCCTTTGCCCTCGGTCTTGACGTTCTGCGACGTGGAAATATTCACGACCGCATCGAGAAGCGGCTCGGCGAGATCTGCCACCGATTCCGGCCCATGGCTCTGCGCTCTCGCAGCAACCGGTGCCGTCAGGCTGCCTGCCACAAGCGCGATGCCCGCGACTGCGGCGATGCTGCTGCGAAAAGGCGAAAGAAGGGTCACGGCCATAAGCGTCCTCGCGTTTCAAATAGTCTTGCCCTGCATATATCGGCAAAGCATAAGGCGGAATGATGAAGTGTAAAAATACCTTTTCGTGAACAGGCGGGAGACGCCTTGCCCTTAGCCACAGCATTGGCACGAAAACGGACCAAAAAGAAAGGGCCGGTAAAACCGGCCCCTCCAAAATCATTTTTTCCGCTATCAGTTCGCCGGCGCTGGCGCAGGGGCAGCCGGAGCGGCAGGGGCCGCACCGTCGATATTGTTGAAATAACGGAAGAAGGTCGAGTCCGGAGACAGAACCAGCGTCGTGCCGTTGCCGTTCAGCGCATTGGCATAGGCCGACATGGAGCGATAGAACTCGAAGAAGTTCGGATCGCGCTGGAAAGCCTCGCCGAACACCTTGTTGCGCTCCGCATCGCCTTCACCGCGCAGCACTTCGGACTGACGGCGGGCGTCGGATTCCAGTTCGACGACCTGACGGTCGGCGATGGCGCGGCGACGCTGCGCCTCTTCGTTACCGCGGGCGCGGATCAACTCTGCCTCGGCCAGACGTTCCGACTTCATGCGCTCGAAGGTCTGCTGCGAGACTTCCTGCGTCAGATCGGTACGGCGGATGCGGACATCGACGATGCTGATACCGAGCGATTCCGCATCGGGACGCAGATCATCACGTACTTCCTGCATCATCGATGCACGGGCGTCCGAGAGCGCCGATTCGAAGCCGCGCAGACCGTAGACCCGGCGCAGCGAGGCGTCGAGACGGGTACGCAGGCGCGATTCCGCCGACATCTGGTCACCCGAGACCGTCTGCCGGAAGCGGCGCGCATCCGTGATGCGATAGACCACGAAGGCATCGACCTCATAGAACTTGCCGCCGGAAACCTGAACGCGAATATTGTCGTGATCGAAGCGCAGCGCCCGGTTCTCGATATATTGCACCCGGTCGGCATCCATGAAGGCGAAGGGCAGCTTGAAATAGAGGCCCGGCGCGGTTTTCACATCCTGGATTTCACCGAAGCGGACGACAATGGCCTGCTGGCGCTCGTTGACGACGAAGATCGACGAGTAACCGAGGAAAAGCACGACGGCGAGGCCGACGAGAATGGCAGAAAGACGGTTACCCATATCAGTTGCCTCCCTGCTGTGCTGCGCCCGGATTGTTGCGCATGATCTCGTTCAGAGGCAGATAAGGCACCACGCCCTGTTTTTCGTCGATGATGATCTTGTTGGAACCCTTCAGGACCTGCTCCATCGTTTCCAGGAACATGCGCTGGCGGGTCACGTCCGGCGCGGTGCGATACTGGTCATAGATGGAGACGAAGCGCTGCGCCTCACCCTGCGCCTCGTTAACGACGCGCGACTTGTACGCATTCGCTTCTTCGAGGATCTGCGCGGCCTGACCGCGAGCGGCGCCGAGCTTCTGGTTGGCGTACTGATTGGCTTCCTGAACGAAGCGGTCTTCGTCCTGTTCGGCACGCTGCACTTCATCGAAGGCATCGGCCACTTCGCGCGGCGGCGCCGCATCTTCGATCGCCACGGCATTGATGGAAATGCCGGCGCCGTAACCGTCCATGGTGGACTGGATGATGGTGCGCACATCCGCCGCAATCGCCTGACGGTTATCGCGGAAAATGTCCTGTGCCGGACGACGGCCGACGACTTCGCGCATGGCGCTTTCGGAAACCTGCTGCAGGGTTTCGGCCGGGCTGTCGACGTTGAAGAGATAGGATTTCGGATCGGAAACCGTATAGAGCACCGAGAACTGCACGTTGACGATGTTCTGGTCGCCGGTCAGCATCACGCCGCTAGACGAAGACGATGAGGCGCGCGAGCCGATATTCTGCTGCTGCTCGGTGACCTTGACGATTTCAACCGTCTCGATCGGCCACAGATGGAAATGCAGACCGGGCATCGAGATTTCGTCCTTCGGGCGGCCGAAACGCAGTTCCACGCCGCGCTCGTCCGGCTGGACGGTATAGATGGACTGGATGCCGAGGAAAACCAGCACGACGAGAACCACGATGGCAACTGCGCCGCCGTTGAAGCCGCCGGGCAGCACATTCTTGAAACGGTCCTGGCTGCGCCGGATGATCTCTTCCAGATCGGGCGGGCCGCCATTGCCGCCGCCACCGCCGCGAGGCCGGTTAGGCCCCTGCCCCCATGGGCCGCCACCGCCGCCCTGGTTGTTTCCTCCACCGCCGCCGCCCCAAGGGCCGCCGCCGCCATTCTGATTGCTCCAGGGCATCAATACCTCTTTATAAAAGCCTCTCCCGGTTCCGTTCGAAAGCGATTGCTCGCGTGCGGCGGGAATATCGACCCGTTATAGGAAGGAGAAGCGTCCGTTTCAACGCAGAGGTGGTAACTAAATACCCAATCAGGGTAAATAGTTCACTTTGACGCGGCTCTTCGCACATAAGTGGTAAACAGAACCGGATAATTGTCCTTTTCCCCTGCGGGAGCAGGGATTTCCTCGGTTTTCTCAAAAACGGCAGGATCGATTTCCGGAAAAAAAGTGTCGCCATCGAGCTTTACCGCGACATGGGTGACGGAAAGTTGATCGGCGAAGGGCATGGCCTGACGGTAAATCTCGCCGCCACCGGCCACGAAGACCTCATTCACACCCAGTTCCGCAGCCTTGCTTGCGGCGAGCTTCAAAGCCTCCTCCAGCGAGGAGACGACATCCACGCCTTGCGGCCGGTAATCGGCATTGCGGCTGACGATTATATGCGGGCGGCCCGGCAATGGACGCTCGCCGACGGATAAAAATGTCTTGCGGCCCATGATGAGCGGTTTGCCCATCGTCATCGCCTTGAAGCGTTTGAGGTCAGTGGAGAGTTTCCACGGCATGTCGAGGTCGCGGCCGATGACGCCGTTTTCGGACACTGCAACGATGATGGTGACGCGCGGCTCGCTCATACCGCGATCGGCGCCTTGATACTTGAATCGGCCTCGTAGTTTTCCAGCGTAAAGTCTCCGAACTTAAAGGCGAAAAGGTCCTTCACATCCGGGTTGAGGCGCATCGTCGGCAGGGCCTTGGGCGAGCGGGTCATCTGCAGCTTCGCCTGCTCGAAATGATTGGCATAGATATGCGCATCGCCGAGCGTATGGACGAAATCGCCCGGCTTCAGGCCGGTGACCTGCGCCACCATCAGCGTCAGAAGCGCATAGGAGGCGATGTTGAACGGCACGCCGAGGAAAATGTCGGCCGAGCGCTGATAGAGCTGGCAGGACAGCTTTCCATCGGAAACATAGAACTGGAACAGGCAATGGCATGGCGGCAGCGCCATCTCGTCCACCAGCGCCGGGTTCCAGGCCGAAACGATGTGACGGCGGGAATTCGGATTGGTTTTCAGGCTCTCGATCAAAAGCGCGATCTGATCGACATGGCGACCGTCCGGCGCGGGCCAGGACCGCCACTGCGCACCATAGACCGGGCCGAGATCGCCGTTCTCGTCGGCCCACTCATCCCAGATGGAAACGCCGTTTTCCTTGAGATAGGCGATATTGGTATCGCCCTTCAGGAACCACAGCAGTTCATGAATGATGGAGCGCAGATGCAGCTTCTTGGTGGTGAGAACCGGAAAACCTTCGGAAAGGTCGAAACGCATCTGGTAACCGAACACCGAGCGCGTGCCCGTACCGGTGCGGTCTCCGCGGTCGGAGCCGGTTTCCATCACATGCCGGAGAAGATCGAGATATTGTTTCATGCGTTCTGCCGCCGATTCCCTGATATCAGGGCAATATAATAGCACAGGGCGGCAGAACCAATCATCTAATGCGGGCTTATCCCCGTTAAATCAAAGCGACTGGAGTTTGCCCAGTTCCTTGGCGACCAGATAATAAAAGGTCACGCGCGATTTGGAGCGGTCCGCAGCCATGGCCTTGGCAACGGCATCGATTGCCTGATCGGCCGTGCCGTCGGTCACGCCGAGCTTCTTGCCGCACCAGCTCGCCTTCACACGTGCAAGCTCTTCCGGATCGGAAGCGGACACCAGCGAGGAATCCCGGTTGCGCAGGGCGATGCCGAGATGCTTGACGATCTTGCCGACCACCGCTTCGTCGGCTGCTGCGTCGTATTTCTTCACATCTGCGAGATAGTCAGTCATGTCCACTCCTTCGTGTGTCCCCGGCCCGGTGTTGCTTCTGGTGACCGGTTGCATGGACAATGGGACAGCAATCCCTCGTCGTCAAGAATTGTCTAAAGTGCGGGCCGCAATCACGAAACCTTTTCATGGAATTGTCATCACCCCCCTTTTCTCAGGCGGTCGAAACGCCTATATGAGCCTTGCCGGGGCAACCCGGCTATGGCGATAAACGGTCGGTGTAATAAACCTATTGGACCCGGGGGCGGTACCCGGCGCCTCCACCAAAAACCGGCGGACTTTCATGAAACGAAGGCCGGCTTTTGATGGGGGCGAAATAGGATCGACAAGGGCGTAAAGATCGAACTTTTGCTCGGCATGATACCGCCGTTATCGGGTCACAAGTGTAGTTGCAAACGACAACAACGCTAAGGAATATGCTCTCGCTGCCTAATGGCGGTGCGGGAATTCCGCTCTAAAGTCCTCACGGTTAGCCCCGTGAGGCGGGGTTCGGAGGTACCTGGCAACAGAAACCTCCACCTTCTCCATTTTGCCTGAATTGGTTATATGATAGCTGACTCGCAATCGGCATCGGCTTTTCCGTTGCTGCCGTCCAGGACATTGCGTATACTTGGCCAACGCGTGAGCGTCAGGATCGGAAATGATCCCGGCTCAAGGATTACGCGAAGATTCAAAGTGTTACAGCGTCCTTGGCGCGCAAGCCGCGCCGTGCATGAAAAGACGTTCGAATAAGGGAAAGACAGGACCGCATGGGGCAGGATCATATCCGTTACGACATTCTCGCACAGGATGCCCTTCGCGGCGTTATTCGTAAGGTTTTGGGTGAAGTGGCCGCAACCGGCCGTCTGCCCGGCGACCACCACTTCTTCATCACCTTTCTGACCGGCGCGCCGGGCGTGCGGATTTCCCAGCACCTCAAGGCGAAATATGCCGAGCAGATGACCATCGTTATCCAGCATCAGTTTTGGGACCTGAAAGTAACCGAAACCGGCTTCGAAATCGGCCTGTCCTTCTCGGATACGCCGGAAAAGCTGGTGATCCCCTATAACGCCATTCGCGGTTTCTACGATCCTTCCGTCAATTTCGAGCTCGAATTCGACGTGCCTCTGGCCGAAGAAGAGGAAATCGAAGACGCAGAGATCACCGCTTATCCCGTTTCCCATGAGGCAAAGCCCGCTGCCGCTTCCGAGACGCCCAAATCCGGCGAGGAAAAGAAGGAAGGCTCGGTCGTTTCGCTGGATGCCTTCCGCAAGAAGCAATAACGGCTTTTACGCAGCGCTTACGAAACCCGAGGAGACATATCCCCATGGCGGCCGATATCGTCAATCTGCGCCAGTTTCGCAAACAGAAAGCCCGTAGCGAAAAAGAAAAACAGGCGGAGCAGAACCGCCTGTCCTTTGGCCGCACCAAGACCGAAAAAAATCTTACCTCAGCCCTGAACGAAAAGGCCGAAAAGGCGCTCGATCAGGGGCGGCTCGAAAAAAACGATGACGGGACCGGCAAAGACTGACAGGCCGGCCGGCCGTCGCGGATTTCGGGACTATCCGAAAAGAATCGCAAAACAGGGACTTGCCGGGGAGACATGATTCAGACCTCCAACCGGTTTCACCGGAGACCGATCTGATGATCCGCAAGCACTCCGCGACGTTGCACGGCCACCGCACCAGCATTTCACTCGAGGACGCCTTCTGGGACGAACTGAAAACCATTGCGGAAAGACGCAAGATCAGTTTCGCGGCCCTGCTTGCCGAAATAGACGACAACCGCTCCGCCGACAGCAATCTGTCCTCGTCGCTGCGGGTTTATGTGCTGAACTGGCTGAAAACCCGCTGAGGTTTTCCGGCGTGAGTAAAGATACGCAATCGGTCACGGCCTGTGGATGCCTCTATCCGGATTTGTCCCCCCGGACTACAAAAATTACTGCCAAAAACTCGTAACGCCGTGAAAGCATTCATTAAACATTGGCGGCCTAGTCTGCGCTGCAAGGCATTTCCCGTATTGCGTAGCCTTGCTTTCAAATGCTGTTCCCCGACCGTTGCCATCCCTCACATCACCACGAAGCGTTCCCGGGTTTCCGCCGTTAGGGAACGGGTTTACCGTGAGATTCTCGACTCATGCTCGAGGATGATGCAACGTTCCGGGACAGGTTTCCCCACTCTCGCAATATGAAGGCCGATCAGCCCTCCCCTGCCCGCAAGCTCACGGCGTCGCGGGAGCACTTTCCGGCGCCAGTTGCCGGATGGCATTTTCCGTCGGAGGCACCACCAGAACCGGCGCGGATTGCCGCTCCGGCGTCGGCTGTTGCCCCTGTTCGTGCTGTTGCTGTTGCTGCTGCAACCGCTCCTGCTGTTCCTTTTCCTGGCGCAGACGTTCTTCGGCCGCAGCCTTCAGACGCGCCTCTTCTTCGGCCTTGGCCTTGGCTTCCGCCTCCGCCCGTTCCTTCTCGGCCTGCCGCTCGGCCGCCTGCGAGCGATAAAGCGCCACTTCGCGGCGCAGGCGCTGCTTTTCGAGAACGCTGGCCTGCATGGCCTCCACCCGACGGCGCTCCTTTTCGAAAGCCCGGAGCGACAGGTAATTGCTGAGCGCCGAAACGTCGGTCGTCAAAGCCGGCGCGGCAAGCGGGCCGTTATAGTTCAGGCGCACCGAAGGCTCGGCCCCCGCAACCGTTTCGGTGCCGGGATTGAACAGGAGATCGAGGTCACCATTCACCGTCGAAGCCGCAAGATCGACCGTTGCATCGGCCGTCAGCGTTACCGGATCGATCCCCGCGCGCAAATTCTTGAAATGAAGCGCGCCGCCATTCAGCGAGAACGGCAAGGCCACATCGCCGAGGCCGATTTCACCCTGCCACAGGCTCTGGTCCACCAGCGGCCGCACCTTGGGCGCGTCGATCGGCTGCTGCAAGCCGTCCGCCGCCTGCAGGATCGGCGGCAGAGTGCCGGGATTGAGCCCCTTCAGCACCAGCCCGCCGACCCGGATTTCACCCGAGCCGCCTGCCGATTTCAGCATTTCACCGACGCTCTTGCCGGTCGATTCGGCCGTCAGGTCGATGGCGACCCGGCCCGCCGCGACCGGCCCGTTGGCATTCGCCCACAGGATCGGCTCCGGATTGGCGTCGGCGACCGCGATCTTGGTGCGGAAAATGCCCGCCCCCTCGCCCGTCGACATGGCGAGCCGTCCCGTCAGCTTGCCGCCCATGAAGGTGCCGGCAACATCGTCGAGCGACAGGCTGCCCGCATCATGCGTGACCTTGGCCGAAACACCCGTGACCGTGCCGAAAGGGCCGGCCTCGAAGCTTTCCGCTTTCAAGGCAAGCGAAGCCTTGAGCTGCGGGAACGCGGCCATGGCCAGCGGCTTGGCGTTGAGCGCCCCGGTTTCCGGATCGATCACCGGCCCATAGATCGCATCACCCAGCCAGGCGAGATCGGCCGTTCTGACCGCAAGATCGCCGGTGACGGGATAGGGCGCGGCGCGCTGGAAGGTCAGATTGCCCGAGAACGGATTTCCGCCCGCCTGCCCGCCTATCGAGGAAAGCGCGATCTTCTGCCCATCCACCGCCACTTTCGCGTTGGCCTTCAACGCCATGCCGCCGCCAAGCTGCGGCAGCCCAACGGCGTTCATGATGAGATAGGGCTCTATGTCGGCGCTTTCGAGCGCCACGTCGGCGCTGCCCTCACCGAAATTGGCAGACGAAACGGCAAAGGAACCGTTCATCGAAAAATGCGTGCGCTCCGTCGAGAAGCGCAATTCCGTCTGGGCGGGCGAGCCGAGCGTGCCGTTGAGCTTGATGGATAGAAGGCCCTCGCCATCCGCATCAAAGGGCAGCGGATCGAGCCCCGCCTGCCCGAACAGGATGGCCGTCGACTGGTTTTTCAGGACCGCTTCCAGCGACATGGCGGTATCATCGGTGATCGACAGGAAATCCGGCATTTTGGCCACGGCCGACAGCCGGCTGCCATTGACGGTACCGGAAACGGCGACATTGGCGCCGCCATTTTCGCTATTGACGGAAACGTCCATTGCCAGGTCGGAATTGGCGTACCACGGCGCACTCGCCGCCAGACGGCTGAGGAATGGATGGTTCGGCAATTTCTGCTGCAGCATGGTGAAGAACGGCTGCATATCCGCCGCATGCAGGTTCACCGTGCCCTTGCCCGCATATTTCAGCAGCGAACCCTGCAGCTCACCCCTTGCCCTGACTTCCGCACCGGCGATGTCTCCGGCCGTCATGTTCTCCAGCGAGAGAACGCCGCCTGCCATGGTGAAGGCGGTCTCGACATGATTGGCGGTCACACCGGCCATGTTGAACCGGTCGGCCTTGAATTTCGCGGTAATGCGGTGGTCGAGCACGGAACTGCCGACCTGATCGCCAAGCGCCAGACTGCCGAGCGCCTTCAGCGCATCGAGATCAATTTCATTGCCGGCAAGATCGATGGAAAGATTGGAAGTCTTGCCGTCGGAGCGCCGCTCCAGTTCACCCTTCAGCGACGCATCGCCAACTGCAAGCTCCAGATTGTCGAAACGCTGGTTGAGCGTCGTCAGCGAGACATCGGCGGAAAAACCGGCTGCATTGAGCTGGCGGATCGCCGGATCGACGGAACCGGAAAGCCAGTTCGCCAGACCCGAAGGCTGGTTGGAAGCGAGAAGCAGATTGCCGTTGAAGGCGGGGCCGCCGAGAAGCGTCAGCGACCCCTTGGCTTCGAGCTGCGTCCGGCCCGGCAGGGTCGCAACCGCATTCACCACCTGCCAGCCGCTGCCTTCAGGGCGCACATCCAGCCTGATGTCGCGAATGGTCGTATCATCGGAAACGAGCGCCGGAAGGCTGATGCTGGCCTTGCCCGGCACCGGCGGCACCGGAATGCGGGCCACCATGGCCGCAAAGGCCTCGATACGCTGGCGCACCGAGGCGGTGGGCTGGCGCGAGGTCTTGCCAGCCTGCACGACGGGCGGCGAAAAGCGAGCGACATCGATCTGCTGGCCATCGGCCGTCAGCAGGAATTCCGGCTTGGCGCCGGTATCGAGCGTTGCTTCCCCGGTCACGACATAGGGATTTTCGCTGCCGCCGAGTTCCATGCGGTAGCTCGGGATACGCACGCTTTCATTGGTGAGTTCAAAGCTGCCGCGGGTGCGGGGCGAGGAAAACAGCGATTGTCCGGCCTGCTGCTTCTGCTTTTCGTCCTCACGGAAACTGAAGGAGAAAGAACCGCTATAGGCCGGCTTTCCCGCCGTTGCGGCAATTGCGCCATCGAGATCGACCTCGACCGGGTGTTCGTCCGGCACCAGCCGCATCCTCAGCCCCATGCGGCCGGCGGCATAATCCGGCTCGCTGCTGGAGAGCGAGAAGGAGCCCGGATGTCCGTCGACGGCGGCGCGTCCCTCCGCCTTCCACGGCCCGGCCAGCGAATTGGCGGACATGTCGGCATTGAGACCGGTCACGACACGGTTGCGGCCGGATTGCTCATCGATGAATTCGATCTGCCCGCCTTCGATCTGTACGCTTTCCAGAACCACGGTGCGGGCGGGAATTTCCGCCCGGCTGCCACGCATCCAGTCCAGCGTGCCGTCCTTAAGCAGCCTTATCTTGGCCTTGGGTTCCTCGATGCGCATGTCGAAGATACGCGCCTCGCCCGAGAGGAAAGGCGCAAGCTCGGCATCCATGGAAAAACGGGCGACCTGAATGAGCGGCGATCCATCCGCATCCGTTCCGGCGCGCACATCATGCAATGTTACCGAAGGGAAAGGCAGGATACGGGCTTCGACGCGGCCATGCACCACCACCTTTTTGCCGAGAATACGGCTTGCCTGATCCTCGAAATCGCGGCGGAAATCCGTCCAGTCGACGAAATAGGGAATAAGCAGCGCCGAAAACAGCACCACGGCCAGCAGTCCGCCCAGAAAAACCAGAATACGTCCGAGCACTGACCTGCATCTCCCTTCGCGAACGCTGCAAACCTATTCTTTTCTGCCTTAACGGCAAGCAGCCTTTTGTACCAATCAAATATGAGAATGATCAGACAAGCCGGAACAACTTGCCCGGATTGAAGATGTTATCGGGATCGAGCGACGTTTTGATGGCGCGCATGAGATCCAGTGCATTGCCGGCCTCTTCGGCGAGGAAACTCATCTTGCCCTGGCCGATGCCGTGTTCACCTGTGCAGGTGCCGTCCATGGCGATGGCGCGGCGGTTGAGACGGGCGACGAAGGCTTCGGTTTTCGCCACACTTTCCGCGTCCTTGCCATCGAACAGAATAAGGACGTGGAAGTTCCCGTCGCCCGCATGGCCCACGATGGGTGCCAGAAATCCGTTTTCCTGAATATCCCGCTGCGTTTCCACCACGCAATCCGCGAGCCGCGAAATCGGCACGCAGACATCGGTGGAAAGCCCGTCGAGATGCGGCGCGAGCGCGCGGGAAGCCCAATAGGCATCGTGCCGCGCTTTCCAGAGCTTGTTGCGCTCGGCAGCGTCGCTCGTCCAGCGGAAATCGACGCCGCCGCATTCGGCGGCGATCTCGGCGAACTGCTGCGATTGCAGCGCCGCCGTTTCCTCGGTGCCGTGGAATTCCACGAAGAGTGTCGGTTTCTCGGCGTAGTTCAGGCCGGAATAGGCATTGCAGGCTCGCACCTGCACCTCGTCGAGCAATTCGATGCGGGCGACCGGAACCCCCATCTGGATCGTCATGATGACGGCGTCGCAGGCAGCCTTGATGCTGTCGAAAGTGCAGACCCCGCCGGCGATCTTTTCAGGAATGCCCTGCAAGCGCAGCGTCACGGAAGTGATGACACCCAGCGTCCCCTCTGCACCGACGAAAAGCCGCGTCAGATCGTAACCCGCAGACGACTTGCGGGCGCGCCGCGCGGTGCGGATTTCCTCGCCATTGGCGACGACGGCGGTAACGGCCAGCACATTGTCCTTCATTGTGCCGTAACGCACGGCATTGGTGCCGGAGGCCCGCGTCGAGGCCATGCCGCCGATGGAGGCATTGGCGCCGGGATCGATGGGGAAAAACAGGCCGGTATCGCGCAGATAGACATTGAGGTCCTCGCGCGTCACGCCCGGCTCCACCGTCACGTCAAGATCTTCGGCATTCACCTCAATGATGCGATTCATCCGGCTGAAATCGATGCAGATTCCGCCGTTCGGCGCATTCACTTGCCCTTCCAGCGAAGAGCCCGTTCCGAAAGGAATGACCGGCACCTTATATTGCGCGCAGACCTTTACAACCGCCTTCACATCATCGGCGCTCTCGGCAAAAACGACGCCGTCAGGCGCCTGCAGCGTCAGATAAGTGGTGGTGTGGCCATGCTGTTCGCGGAACGCCTGTCCGGTCTGGAGCCTGTCGCCGAGCTGCTGCTTCAGCACCGCGAGTGCCGACGCGATGCCCTCTTCGTTCCGCTTTCCCGCCACCACATCTTTCAGCGCCATCGTCCGTCTCCACCGCAACATCTGCCCGTAAAGGATTCGATCCGTTACGAAATTCCGTCAGGTGGTATGGGATAAGGTTAACGCTTTGTCCAGCATCGCGATTGCACCAAACACTGTTTCGCGGCAACCGTTTTTATTCCGCCGCCAGCAGCGGCTTGTCCTCTTCCAGCGCCTTGCGGCGGGCGGCAAGTTCAAGCTCGCGGTGAAGACGGATTTCCTCATCCGCCTGCGGTTTCGCGAAGCGGGCGATCAGCAGGTAGGAGACCGGCGTGATGTAAAGCGTCACCAGCGTCGCAAAACCGAGGCCGCCGACGATGACCCAGCCGAGCGCGATGCGCGCTTCCGCGCCAGCACCCTGCGCCAGCACCAGCGGAACACCGCCGAGAATGGTCGCAATCATCGTCATCATGACAGGGCGCAGACGAATGCTGGTGGCCTTTTCAATGGCTTCCCGCACGGTTGCGCCCTGATCGCGCAGATGATTGGCGAATTCCACGATGAGAATACCGTTTTTCGCCATCACCCCGACGAGGAGTACGAGCCCGATCTGGCTATAGACGTTGAGGCTGGACCCAGTGACCAACAGCGCGATGACCGCGCAGGCAAGGCCGAGCGGCACCGTCGTCATGATGATGACCGAACTCAAGACGCTTTCGAACTGCGCAGCCAGCACGAGGAAGATGATGGCGATGGCAAAACCGAAGGTCAGCAACATGCCGCTCGAATTTTCCTCCAGCGTCGCCGCTTCGCCGAGCGGCAGGAGACGGGCGCCTGGCGGCATGACGGATTGCGAGAGCTCATTCACCTTTTGCAGCGCCTCGCCCAGCGAAACGCCGTCCTTAAGGTTGGCGGTAAAGCCGACGGAGGGAAGCTGCTGCTCGCGGTTGAGCTGCGGCGCAACCGCATTTTCCTTCAGCGTAGCAATCACCGACATCGGCACGATCTTGCCGTCACCCGTTTTCAGGAAGACGTTTTCCAGATCGGTCGGATCATTGATCGGCCGGGTGGAGGACAGGAGCCGCACCGGGATCGCATCGCCATCCACGAAGACGTCGACAATCGAGCGCCCTTCCAGCAGCGACTGCATGGCGCGCGAAAGGCCGGTAATATCGATGCCGAGATCCGACGCACGCTCGCGGTCGATGGAGACGGAGATTTGCGCCTGGTTGGGTTCATTGTCGAAACGCGGCGTATCGAACAGGCCGCTTTCCTCCATGGAAAGCAGCAATTTCTGCGTCGCCTCGGTCAGCGCCGCATAGTTGCTGCCAACCATCGCCATCTGCAGGCCGTTGCCGGCACCGCGAATTCGGAGGCTGTTCGGCTGCATTGCATTGCCGCGCAGCGCCGGCACCCTGTTGGCGGCGGAAGTGACATCGGCGGCAATCTGGTTCTGCGTGCGCTCACGATCTGCCCAGGGCGCGAGCGTCAGCACCATGAAACCGGTATTGGACGAGCCGTTCATGCCGGTGATGGAGTAAATATTGCGGATTTCACCGCTGTCGCGCAGCGGCTGCAGGTTTTCTTCGATCCGCTGCAACTGGTCGCGGGTATATTCGAGGCTGACGCCCTGCGGCGCGGTGACCCGCATCATGATCGAGGCGCGGTCCTCGCGCGGCGTCAACTCGTTCTGGATCATGCCGAAGGCGATCCACGACAGGCCGGAAAAGATCAGCGCCACGACGATGACGATCAGCGGATTGTTGAGGCAGGCGGAAAGTGTCGTTTTGTAGGTGGAGGCAAAGACATTGCCGAACCATGCGAGCGGCCCCGTCGGCTCCTTCAGCCCCTCCTTCAGCATGCGCGAGGCGAGCATCGGGCAGAGCGTCAGCGCCACGATGGAGGACAGGCCCACCGCGAAGGCCAGCACGAAACCGAATTCACGGAACAGGCCGCCAAGCTGGCCCGGCAGGAAGGAGAGCGGAATGAACACGGCGGCAAGCGTCGCCGTCGTCGCGATGACCGCGAAAAAGACTTCCTGCGTGCCGAGAACGGCAGCGGCCCGCGGCCCCATGCCTTCCGCCCGTCGGCGCACGATATTTTCCAGCACGACGATCGCGTCATCGACCACGAGACCGGTCGCCAGAACGATGGCAAGCAGCGTCAGAATATTGACCGAGAAGCCGACCATATAGATAGCGACAATGGTGCCGATCAGCGCCACCGGCATGGTGATTGCTGGAATAAGGGTCGCACGCCAGTCGCGCAGGAAGAGATAAAGCACGACGACGACGATGATCGCCGAGAGACCGAGCGCCAACTCGACCTCGTGCAGCGCGCCTTCGATGAAGACGGCATCGTCACTGGTGACGACGATGCGCGTACCTTCGGGCAGATTGGCCGACATGGCGTCGACGGCGGCCTTCACGCCGGTCGAGATGCTGAGCGTGTTCGACTGCGCCTGCCGGATGACACCGAGACCGACACCCTGCACGCCGTTGGAGCGCAGCGAGGTGGATTCATCATCCGCGCCCAGCATGACGGTCGCGACGTCCCTGAGGCGGATATTGTTCTTGATGAGAAGGTTGGAGAAATCTTCGGGCTTCGTCAGGCTGGCCGTGGCACGCACGACGATGTCCTGCGTCGTGCTTTTCAGCGACCCCGCCGGCACGTCGAGGGCTGCGCTGGCAAGCGCGTTTGAAACGTCGGTCACCGTCAGACCACGGCTCGCCAATGCCGCCTGATTGAGATCGACCCGGAAAACCTTTTCCTGATCGCCGTAAAGCTCCACATCGGCCACGCCGTCGACGGCAGCCAGACGGTCGATGATCTCGTCATCCACCAGCTTGGTCAGGTCTTCCATGCTGAGCGTGGAGGAAGTGACGGCAAGGCGCATGATCGGCTGGCTGTCGGAATCCGCCTTGATGATCTGCGGCTCGTCGGCATCGTCAGGCAACTGGTTGGTGACGCGGCCGATGGCGTCGCGCACATCGTTGGCGGCAACCGCCAGATCGACATTGTCGCCGAATTCCAGCGTCACGCGGCTGGTGCCGAATTGCGAGTTGGACGAGATGGACTTGACGCCGCTGACCCGCGCCACCGCACCTTCGATGGTTTGCGTCACTTCCTGATCGATGGTTTCGGGCGCCGCCCCCTCATAGGTGGTCCTGACGCTGATCGTCGGCCGGTCGACATCAGGCAGTTCGCGCACTTCAACGCCCACCAGCGCCGCAAGGCCGGCAACGACCAGAAGCGTGTTGAGAACCGCCGCCAGAATCGGCCGGCGCACGAACAATGCCGTGAAGGCGAGTTTGGAATCCTGCCCGGAGGGTGGCTGCGTCGTCATTGGCTGGCAACCTCTTCAGGCTTCGGCTGGTTGCCAACACGGACCGCGCCGCCTTCCCTCACACGCTGAAGGCCCTCGATCACGACAGGTTCGCCATCCGCCAGCTCCGCCTTGACGAGAACGGCATCGGGATTGCGTTGCACGATCTGCACCCGCACTTTGTTCGATTTATTGTCGGTCACACGCCAGACGTAAGAGCCTTCCGCATCCCATTGCACGGCCAGCGGATCGACCGAGGCATAGGTTTCCCCGGCAAAACGCATGGTGACGCCGAAGGACATGCCCGCCCTCAACTCGTCCTTCTCATTGCTGAATTTCGCCCGGATGCGGATCGTGCGGCTCGCCTCATCGACGCGGTTGTCGACGGCCTCGATCTCGCCCTTGAAGGTCTCACCCGGCCGGGAAATGGACGTGGCCTCCACCGGCATGCCGACCTTGATCGCGGTTGCGAACCGCTCGGGAGCCCAGAAATTGACGAGAATTTCCGAACGGTCATCGATGCTGACGATGGTTGACTGCGTGGTGACGTTATCGCCGATATTGGCGGCGACGATACCCGCCACACCCTCTATCGGCGCAACGATATCGCGGCGCTTGAGATTGAGTTCGGCGGTGCTCAGCGCAAGCTTGGCGGCTTCCTCGGCAATCTGCGCATCCAGCACATCGAGGCGGGAAACGGATTTCAGGTTCTTGTAGGAATTGGATTTTTCAACGGCGCTGCGCAGCGCCACCTGTGCCTTGTCGCGCTCGATCACCTGCTCTTCATCGTCGAGCCGCGCCAGCACCTGCCCCTTCACGACGCGTGCACCGGACGACGTGCGAATTTCGGAAAGCGTGCCGGAAGCCTGCGGCATGACGACAACCGACTGGATCGCCTCGCCATTACCGATGGCGTTCAGCCGGTCATTGACCGTGCCTTTCTTCACCGGGGCCGTCACCACCAGTGTGGCGTTGCCGTTGCGGCGCGCACCGCCGGCGTTTTGACCCGAACCGGGCGTAGCGGCGGCAACCTCAACGGCGCTGGCAGGCGTTTTGCCAAGCCCCATGCTGGCGAGCACATTGCGGGCTTCGGGCGAATAGAAGCCCCAGAGACAGAGCCCCGCTCCCACCACGGCAACACTGACACCCACCTGTTTCCAGACCCGCATATATTTCTCCGGTTGATCCGCGCAGCATAAAGCATTCCCGAAAACCTGCGTTCCGGGACAAATGCAGTATTCCTGCTTGGCTGAGGCAAGGCAACGCACAAATCCGTTCCTTACGTAATTGTAATTTGGGCGCAATTGCCGCCAGAAGCAGCCAATCCGCAATCCATCCGTGCATTCCTGTCGCAAATATCCGCGGTTGGGCTAATCTGCGCCCTCGATACGCCATAACCGGAGGAAGCCATGAGCACCGTGACGAAGACCGAAAACCCGGAAACCGACCCGCGCGTCAAAGCGGTGTTCGATGACATCCGCGCCACCCGCAAATCGGATTTCATCAACAATATGTGGCTCTACCTCGCCTTCGATGCCGATCTGCTTGAAAAGACATGGGGTGAGGTCAAGGCGGTGATGGCGACACCTTCGGCTCTCGATCCCGTGGTGAAGGAAATGCTCTATATCGCTGTTTCCGTCACCAATGGCTGCTCCTATTGCGCCCATTCCCACACGGCAGCAGCAAAAGCCAAGGGCATGACGACAGAGCAGCATGCCGATTTGCTGCGCGTCATCGCGCTTGCCGCCAAGACCAACCAGCTTGCGGTGGCGTTGCAAGTGCCCGTTGACCCCGCTTTCGACGCCGACAGGCAGACATGAACGAAAAAAATGCCTTGGAATGGGCGTTTTGACGGTTGATACCGGAATAAAAGCAGAACACGGTTCTGGCCTTTATATCCCGAATCACTACATTGGGCCGCATGAGCAACAGTTTTGACGATATGCCGTTCTTCGATGAGGAACCCGCCGCACCGCGCAGGGCAACGAACAATGCCGGTGCGGAAAGCGGCGGCGGGCTTGGCATTGCCGCCCGCGCCATGGCGGCGCGCGATCAGACGCGTGCTGCGCCCGACTATCTTTCCGGCCTCAACCCGGAACAGCGCGAGGCAGTAGAAACGCTGGACGGACCCGTTCTCGTGCTCGCCGGCGCCGGCACCGGCAAGACCCGCGTTCTGACCACCCGCATCGCCCATATTCTTGCCACCGGCCGCGCCTATCCGAGCCAGATTCTTGCCGTGACCTTTACCAACAAGGCTGCCCGCGAGATGAAGGAACGTATCGGCGTTCTCGTCGGCGGCGCTGTCGAGGGCATGCCGTGGCTCGGCACCTTCCACTCCATCGGCGTCAAGCTGCTGCGCCGCCACGCCGAACTCGTCGGCCTGAAATCGGACTTCACCATTCTCGATACGGATGACGTGGTGCGGCTGATCAAGCAGCTCATTCAGGCCGAAGGGCTGGACGACAAGCGCTGGCCGGCAAAGCAGTTCGCCGGCATGATCGACGGCTGGAAGAATAAGGGCCTGACGCCGCCGGACATTCCGGAGGGCGACAGCCGCGCTTTCGCCAATGGCAAGGGCCGCGAACTTTACTCCGCCTATCAGAACCGCCTGAAAACGCTGAACGCCTGCGATTTCGGCGACCTTCTGATGCATCCCATCAGCATCTTCCGCCGCCACACCGATATTCTGAAGGAGTATCACCAGAAGTTCCGTTACATTCTGGTGGACGAATATCAGGACACCAATACGGCGCAATATATGTGGCTGAGGCTGCTTGCCCAGCGCGCCAAGGGCGAACCGCAGAACGTCTGTTGCGTGGGTGACGACGACCAGTCGATCTATGGCTGGCGCGGTGCGGAAGTGGACAATATCCTCCGCTTCGACAAGGATTTCCCCGGCGCCAAGGTCATCAAGCTCGAGCGCAACTACCGCTCCACCGAGCATATTCTCGGCGCGGCCGGCCATCTGATCGCCCATAATGAGGGCCGTCTCGGCAAGACGCTCTTCACCGAACGCAGCAGCCCGGATGACGAAAAGGTCGTGGTGCATGCCGCCTGGGATTCCGAGGAGGAAGCCCGTGCGGTCGGCGAGGAAATCGAACAGCTCCAGCGCAAGAACCATAATCTGAACGACATGGCCATTCTCGTCCGCGCCTCCTTCCAGATGCGCGAGTTCGAAGACCGTTTCGTGACGCTTGGCCTCAATTACCGCGTCATCGGCGGCCCGCGCTTTTATGAGCGCCTCGAAATCCGCGACGCCATGGCCTATTTCCGCCTCGTCTGCCAGCCGGCCGACGATCTCGCCTTTGAGCGGATCGTCAATACGCCGAAGCGCGGTCTTGGCGATACGACGATCCGTAACCTGCACGACTATGCCCGTGCCCGCGATATTCCGATGCTGGCAGCGGCCGCCGACATCATCGAGACCGACGAGCTGAAACCGAAGGCGCGCAAGGCGCTGTTCGATGTGGTGCAGGATTTCCGCCGCTGGCAGGGTCTCTTGGAAAATACCGAGCACACCACGCTTGCCGAGCAGATTCTCGACGAAAGCGGCTATACCGCCATGTGGCAGGCCGACAAGACGGCCGAAGCGCCCGGACGGCTTGAGAACCTGAAGGAACTCATCCGCTCGATGGAGGCCTTCGAGAGCATGCGCGGCTTCCTCGAGCACGTCGCCCTCGTCATGGATGCCGAACAGAACGAAAATCTCGATGCCGTCTCCATCATGACGCTGCATTCCGCCAAGGGTCTGGAATTCGACACCGTCTTCCTGCCCGGCTGGGAAGAAGGTCTGTTCCCGCACCAGCGGGCGCTGGACGAAGGCGGGCGCTCCGGTCTGGAAGAAGAACGCCGTCTCGCTTACGTTGGCATCACCCGCGCCAAGAAGCTCTGCCATATCTGGTTCGTGTCGAACCGGCGCATTCACGGGCTGTGGCAATCCACCCTGCCCTCGCGTTTCCTCGATGAATTGCCGCCCGCCCATGTGGATGTCGCGGCATCCGACAGCAGTTACGGCGGTTATGGCGGACGCGGCGGCTATGGTCAGTCGCGTTTCGACAAGGCCGATCCTTTCACAAACAACTATTCCACCCCCGGCTGGAAGCGCGCGCAGCAGAACCGCAGCGACGCCACCCGTGACAATTGGGGCACCCGCTCCGGCCATGCGGTCGAACGGATCGGTTATGGCGAAAGCGGCCCGCGCACCCGCACGATCGACGGCGAACTGGTGGCGAAATCCGTCGCCGACACGCCATCGAAATTCTTTGTTGGCGACCGCGTCTTCCACCTCAAATTTGGCAATGGCAACATCTCTGCCATCGAAGGAAACAAGCTGACGATCGACTTCGATCGCGCCGGGCAGAAGCGTGTGCTGGACGGATTTGTGGAAAAGGTCTGATTCGGCAACCATGAGTGCCTGAAGGGTGCTTTTTCCGTAGCCCGCGTCATGCCGTTGCAATAAAGGAGTTGCAATGGGGAAGTGGAACAGGCGAGGACACCGTTGCATATATTACCGAAAAGCCAGCGCAGGCTCGCCGTTTTCCTGATCAATATGGATAGCGCCACCAAACGCCTCGCGGATATGACCGCGCGCCTCGATGCCATGGGGCTCAAGGCGGAGCGTGTCCCCGGCGTCAATGGCAGGGAACTGAATTACCCCATCCCGGAATTCAGCGAGATTTCCTACATGCTCATGCATGGCCGCCGCACCTCGCCGCCGGAAATCGGCTGCTATCTCAGCCATGTCGCCTGCGCCAATAAATTCATGGCGGGCGATGCCGATATCGCGCTCATCCTTGAGGATGACGTGGTCTTCGACGATGATTTTCTCAACGCCATCGACGAGGCGGTGCTGAATGGCGGCGATTGGGATTTGCTGCGGCTCACGACCGTCAGCAATGGCCGCAAATTCCCGTTCCGCCAGCTTTCCAATGGTCGTTCGCTCGCCATTGCCATCACGCGGGAAAAAGGGTCGGGAGCCTATCTCGTCAACCGTCGCGCCGGAAAATGGATATCGAAGCTGATCCCCATGCGGCTCGCTTATGACATCGCATTCGATCTGGAATATCTCGCAGGGCTGAAGGCGGCCTTCCTCTACCCGCTCTGCGCTACGCAGGATGCGGACGGGGAAAGCCAGATCCAAAACAATCTGCGCATCTACCGCCTGCCGCGCTGGCGCTATTTCACCGTTCTGCCCTATCGCGCCTATCTGGAAACCAGCCGGTTCCTGCTGCGCAGCATTCGCTTCGCCGTCGCCAAAGTGCACGTTGCGATGGAGCGCGGCAAGGGCAAGACCGCCCCAGCCGGTCGTTGATCGATCCGCCTTATACTTCGCCGGGCGTGAAGCCGACGAGGTAGACCGCCGCGATCACGGCTGCGAGAATGAAAATAGAAATGACGAAAATCGTCATCCGGTTCAATGGTTTGCGCGTCGTCTTCTTCATGGTGGAATAATGCGTGGCCGCATCGCTTGTTCCGCAACGCACAGGATAATGTCGTCTAAAACCGTGCGCCGGCGCAATTCGATTCCGCTTCAGGCACATATGGGCTAAAGCTCGTCTCCATCTTCAGCTTTCCGGCCCGCCATGACAGACACGACGCATCCACGCCTCAACCCGCTGCATCTTGCCGCCGCCTTCGCCAGCGGCTGCCTTTTGACATTGATGGTGCATTTTAACGGTCAGCTTGCCCATTACGGCAATGCGCTGTTTTCCTCGTGGACGGCGCATGGCACCGGCACGGTGGCGGCGCTGATCTATCTCGCCATCATGCGCCCGAAGAAAGAAGTGGGCGCGGCGGAAAAACCGAAAGCGCCGCTCTGGGCCTATTGCGGCGGGGTCGTGGGTGCGGCTATCGTCATCCTCACCTCCACCGCCGTCAATTCGCCGCTGGCGCTTTCCGGCACCATTGCGCTCGGGCTTGGCGGACAGGTGATCTTCAGCCTCCTGGCGGATCTTTTCGGCCTTTTCGGCCTGCCCAAAAGAAAGCCGGACCTGCGGGACATGGCGGCGGTGGCGCTCATTCTCTGCGGCAGCGCACTCATCATCCTTGTCGGGAGAACGGCATGATCGTCTGGATCGCTATGGCCTTTACCGGCGGCGTCTTCGTGGCGCTGAGCCGCCAGATCAACGGCCGTCTCAGCCTGTCCAACTCACCGCTCATCGCATCGTTCTGGAACCACATTGTCGGTTTTGCCGTACTGACGGTCATTGGCCTCATCGTCGGCGGCCTCATTCCGCCGGGCGCCGCCGATGCGCCCTGGCTTGCCTTTATCGGCGGGCCGATCGGCGTCGTCTTCATCGCTTCGGGAAGCTGGCTCATTCCGCGCATCGGTGCGGTCAATACCGCCCTTCTGGTCATCAGCGGCCAGATGGTTTCAGGCGTGGTTCTCGATCTTTTCGGCGATCATCCGCCGAAACTCTGGGCAAGCGCACTCGGCATTCTGCTTATCCTCGCCGGCATGGTGCTGACACAGCGGCGCGGTCGCTAGAGCATTTCCAGCAAAAGTGCGCAGCGGTTTTACATCAGGAAAATGCGGAAAGCTCAGGAATCGCTGCCGCGCGAAAACATGCCGAGCAGGGTCTTGCCACCGCTTTTACCGCCGCTGCTTGCAAGTGTCGGCCGGTTGCCGTTCAACTTCGGCACCACCACCATGCGCTTGACTTCGCCGCGCTTGAAGGCCGCAAGGAAGCGCGGGTAATCCCGAAATACCACGCAGCCATTCGATTCACCGCGTTTCGCCAGCATGTAGGTATGCGCCAGAAGACCGTCGCGGCCGTGCGGGTTGACGCCGTTTTCGGGCGTCAGGCGAATGGCCTCGACGCCATGGAACCGCGCCTCGCGCATCGTCAGACGATAGCTGGAAGGCGGCGTCGAACCGCGCATTCTCACATGCACGTAATCGGGGTTGTCGCGCATCTTGCCGATGCCGGAATGCGCTTCGAGCTTCTCGCCATTCGGCATGTGCACCACGCCGGAGGAAATATCGTAGATCGCCGTGCCGTTGCCGCGATCCGGCCACGGAACCGCATCCATCTTGCTCGGCTCACGCATCGGATTGTCAGGTTTTGCAAAGGCGAGCATGGCGCCGGTGCTCTGCTTCGGCGGCGCAGGCGCGCGAAGGGGAACCGGCGCATCGAAAGCCGGTGCCGAAGCGACGTCGGGAACATGGCCCTCGGTCTTGGACGATGTCGCGGGACGCGGTGACGGCTCAACCGTCTCAGCCATCGCCACCTCGGGACGGAAGCTCGGCAGCGGCACATCATCGGGCAGCAGGCTGCTTGCCTCTTCCTCGATCTGCGGCCGCGCCAGCGCCACTTCAAATGCCGGGTGCTGCGGAACGGCGCTCTGATAGGCAACCTCGGGGGTGCGACCCAGCGCCGAATCGACGATCGCCGACGGCTTGAGCGCGGCAAGCTGCTTCACGGTCGCCTGCCCTTTTGCGTTGGCAGCCGCGCCGAAGCGCTCACCGAATTCTTTCGCGCCGATCTCGGGCATGATGCCGGCGAGGCGAACCGCCTTCTGCTGGCCATGGCTGTGGTCGCTCAGGCGAGAAAACTTGCGCACGTGAATATCCCGCGCGGCCGCGTGGGCAATTGCCGTCTCAGTGGAAGCGAATCGCGTCACCAGTGTCTTTTCAAACTGCCCGACACCATGCGAAGCGGCGGCCATGCTGTGCAGCGAGGCAAAGGCGGCGAAGGCGAAAAGGCCGGCAAAGGCGCCGCCGCCGAGAAGGGCGGACATTCGGCCGAACGCAAAGGATTTGCCTCTCTTGACGGAAGACGAACCGGCAAGACCGGCGCCATTATAGGCCGCAGCAGAAAACGCCATGATACTCGTTACTCGAACCGTTCACGCACACCCGGCCGACGCCGGAGGGATTTAGGGACATCCGAAGGGCGGGCAAACACCACGCCGGTTTCGGAACTGACTGGTTCGAAGCATGACGAATTATGGTAACCAAAGTGTTTACGAGTCCCTGCAAAAATAATTCGTTAAGGTCTGCGCATTGTAAAGCGAAGGCAAAACAATGACTTGCGCCGAGACTGCGTGCATCCGCACTGCATTGTCCCGGGAAATGCCCCTTAAAGGGTCGTCATCGGCCTAAAAAATTTCCGTCGCCGCATTGTCAGGTAAATTCCGACTTGGCCGGAAATTTGCTGCAAATGCGGCAGGACTGCGACAGGGCAAGCCCCCTGCCCGAAACACCCCTGCCCGCCGAAGAGGTCGAAAGGGGCTTGATCCGTTAAAGCCGGCTTGGCATCCTGCCCTGAAAAGGGAGGCACATCATGAAGGCGCTGCTGCTCATCGATATCCAGAACGGTTTTTGCCCCGGCGGCAATCTGGCCGTTGCCGATGGCGACAGGATCGTGCCCATCGCCAATGCCCTGATCGACAATGGCGGCTACGATCTCATCGTCGCCTCGCAGGACTGGCACCCGGAAAATCACGGCAGCTTCGCCTCCCAGCATCCCGGCAAGAAACCCTTCGACATGGGCGAACTCTCCGGCAAACCGCAGATGATGTGGCCGGACCATTGCGTGCAGGGCACGCCGGATGCGGAATTTCATCCCGACCTCAAGACGGACGCCTTCGACTATATTCAGCAGAAGGGCGAAAACCCCGCCGTCGACAGTTATTCCGCCTTTCGCGACAATGATCAGGGCGCGACGACGGGACTGGCCGACTATCTGAGCCGTCAGGGTGTCACGCAACTCGACGTCTGCGGCCTTGCCACCGATTATTGCGTCAGTTTCTCGGTGCTCGATGCCCTCGATATGCTGCCCGGTGTGAATGTCCGTTTCATCGAAGATGCCAGCCGCGGCATCGACCCGCAGGGCATCAAGGCCGCGATTTCGACGATGCGGGAAAAAGGCGCGGCCATTCTCAAAAGCCGCGACATTTTGCGGGACTAGTTTAGCGCCGCTTCGGCTTCTCCAGCACGTCGATATCGCCTGCTGCATCCTCAAGGCGTCTCAGGATCGCGGCATGCGCATCCCTGAGCCCCTCATTGTAAAAAACATGTCCCAACTCCTCGGCCAGAAAATCGACGAAGATTTCCGCCTGCAGATGGCCGATCTCGGCTTCGGTCTCCCGGGCAAGATAGTCCCGGATACGTGCGGCCAGGGCGGCCTTTTCCTGCTTTTCCAGCATCGATCTTCCAACGTTTGATTGTTGAGGGGTACGGGAGGAAGGCGGTGAAACTATCCGTCCGGCACCGGCCATATGGGGCGTTACCGTAACGGAAGCTTCAAGGGAATCAATCGATCCATTCATGCAATTCGTTTGCCAGCCGGGCGGGACGGCGATAGAGCGGCGGGCAAGGAGTTTCCAGAAATGTTCAATGCAGATTTTCGCGAGGGATTGAAGAGCGGTTTCCCGATCGCCCTCTCCGCCGCCCCCTTCGGTGCGCTGTTCGGCGCGGTCGCAGTCGATAACGGGCTCAGCGTCACCGAGGCCACGATCATGAGCGGCACCGTCTATGCGGGCGCGAGCCAACTCGTGGGTATCGAATTGTTCGGCCAGAAGGTTGCCCCCTGGCTGATCGTTCTTTCCGTCTTCGCCGTCAATTTCCGCCATATCCTCTATTCGGCCGCCATTGCCCGGATGATCTCGAACTGGTCTTTCCTGCAAAAAGCCGCGGGCTTCTTTGTGCTGGTCGATCCGCAATTTGCCGAATCGGTCAGGAAATACGAAAATACCGGCACGGTCGGCTTTTCCTGGTACATGGGCTTTGCAGCGCCGGTCTATGTGCTGTGGCTGGCCATGACCATTCTCGGCGCATCGCTCGGCAATATGGTCGGCGATCCCAAAGCCATCGGTCTCGATGTGCTGCTGCCGATCTATTTCATGGGTATGGTCTTGAGCTTCCGCCAGCGCGAGAATTTCTACCCTGTCATGCTGGCAAGCGCGGTTGGCTCAACGGTCGCCTATCACATCGTCGGTTCGCCGTGGCATGTCAGCCTCGGCGCCGTCGCCGGAATTCTCGTCGCGGTCCTCTATCCGCCGAAGCCGAATTCTGAAAGCGGGGTGGAAACGCCATGAGCGACATGCTGCACACCGATACGCTGATCCTGATCGCGCTCGCCGCCATCGCCACCTATCTGACCCGCATCGGCGGTTATGTGCTGATGACGCGGATGAAATCCATCCCGCCACGCATGGAGGCGGGACTGAACGCCGTTCCCGTGGCGGTTTTGACCACGCTCGTCGCACCCGCCTTTTTCGAAGGCGGATACGAGGTGAAGATCGGCATGGTTGCAGCGCTTCTGGTCTGCCTGCGCTTTCCCGGCCTGACGATGCTCGCCGTCGGCTGGGCCATCGTCATCGCCATCAGGCATTTCGGGCTGCTTTAAGCGACCCGCTCCAATGGCTTCGTGGCGGCAACGAGCCACGCCTTAACCTCCTCGTCGGTGATCAAGGGAGAAAGCTTCTCCAGAACCCCGGCGTGATAGGCGTTCAGCCAGTCCAGTTCTTCATCGGTCAGGAGAGCGGCGACAACCAGCCTGCGGTCGATGGGGCACCAGGTCAGCGTTTCGAAGGAGAACATCGGCTGGTCGCCGCCGGCCACCTCTTCCGCCTCGCGTACATAGATGAGGTTCTCGATGCGGATACCGAAAGCGCCGGGCCGGTAATAACCCGGCTCGTTTGACAGGATCATGCCGGGCAGAAGCTCCTGTGTCGAAAGCCGCGAAATGCGCTGCGGCCCCTCATGCACCGAAAGATACGACCCGACGCCGTGGCCGGTGCCATGGGCGTAATCCGCTCCCGCTTTCCAGAGCGCAATGCGCGCCAGCGGATCGAGATCGCAACCGCGCGTTCCCTTCGGAAACCGTGCGGTGCTGATGCCGATCATGCCCTTCAGCACCAGTGTAAAGAAACGCTTCTGCTCTTCCGGCACCGTGCCGATTGCAACGGTACGGGTGATATCCGTGGTGCCATTGACATATTGCGCGCCGGAATCGACGAGGAACATCTCGCCGTCCGCAAGTGTGCGGTCGGTATCGGTGGTGACGCGATAATGGATGATGGCGGCATGTTCACCGGCACCTGAAATCGTATCGAATGACACGTCCTTGAGCGGGTTTTGCAGCCCCTGCCCCACCTTGACCCGAGCGGCCTCCAGCGCCTTGACGGCGGCGATTTCGGTGACGCTGCCCGGTTGCTGGCGGTCCAGCCAGCAGAGATATTCGACCATGGCCGCGCCGTCCTGCACATGAGCGGCTGCCGAGCCGGCAAGCTCCGCCTTGTTCTTGCGCGCGCGCGGCAGGCGAACGGGATCGGCCTCCTCTATCAGCGAGCCGCCCGCCGCCGTGATTGCGCCGGTCAGCGCCACCGGAGTCAGATCCGCATCCACCATGACGCGGCCCTTGGCGCTGGCAATGGCATGCAGACGGTCAGCGATCTTCGACGGCGGCAATTGTGTCGCAAGCTGCGCCAGATAGGCCTCGGTCTCGATGCCGGTCTTACGCTTGTCGAGAAAAATATCCGCCCTGCCATCGGCGTAGATGATGGCGCGGGCGAGCGGATGCGGCGTATGCGGCACGTCATTGCCGCGAACATTGAAAATCCAGGCGATGGAGGATGGATCGGTAACCAGCAGGGCATCCGCGCCTTTTACCGAGACCGTCTCCGCCAGCGAGGCGATCTTTTCCTTCGCCAGCCTGCCAGTAAAGGCCTCTGGCTGGATAACGACAGGCTCCAGCGGCTCAGAGGGACGGTCCTGCCACAGGGCATCGAGCGGATTCTTTTCCAGGAGGACGACCGAACCGCCCTTTCCGGCAAGCACCTTTTCCAGCCGCTTCAACTCCGCGCCGGTGTGCAGCCATGGATCGATGCCGAGCCGGAAACCCTGTGGAGCATGTTCGGCCAGCCAGACGGAGGGCGGCGCGCCAACCAGATCGCCGCCGCCGAAGACCGATTGATCGACCTGCGACTTAAGCTGCGTTGTATAACGGCCATCGACAAAAACCACCGCCTCCGTGCGCGTCACCAGCGCAATGCCGGCGGAACCGGTAAAGCCCGTCAGCCAGGACAGGCGCTCGGCGCACTCCGGCACATATTCCCCCTGATATTCATCGGCGCGCGGCACCAGAAAACCGTCGATACCAAGGGCATCGAAACCGGCGCGCAGCGCCTCGACGCGGGCCTTGCCAAATTGCGGCGCGGATTTGTTTTCGAAGGTCTGGAACATGGGCGTCTTTCGGGAACTGTCATGGAGAAAAGCTGCAAGGTGCGCCGTCAAATCATTGGCGCGTAACGACAATGCCACGCGGACAAAGCCGGTTTCAAGCCATATATGACAGACCGGATTGCGGCGATAAATTGTGCACATTTTGCGAAATAAGTAATACTCAAGGCGAAGTGACATGCGATAAATGCATATCTACCCTGAGATATCCCCTCTAACTAAACAAAAACACATCGCTTATCTTCAGATCAACACAGCGAGAGAGACACTCTCCTGGCAAACAAGGATTTGAAGCAATGGCAAAATCTTTCCTCCGCACCGCCTTCGATCGCGTCGTTGAAGCACGCGAGCGTCAGGTCAGCCGCCATGTCAACGCCGCCCTTCTGAACCTCGACGACAAGTCGCTGGAAGCGCTCGGCATGAACCGCGCCGATCTGCGTCGCAAGGCAAACTCCAGCTACGTATTCTGATGACGTCCGGCGCGGCGATCCTCCCTCCACCGCGCCGAACAGGAATACGTCGACCCGCTTGAGTAAGCTCCTCCCATGCTCGCGGGTTTCCAGGCGGCGCGAAAGCGCCGCCTTTTCTTTTGCCCGAAAGGGATATTGCCGCTGGTTCAGTCTTTACGCAGATGCAGCGTGACCCAGCCGTTGCGCCAGATGGTGCGGACATGGGAAAGCCGGGCGCCATTATAGGCGGAAAGCACCTTCCAGCGCTGTGAGGCCAGAATGCCGGACAGGATGACGGTGCCGCCGGGCGCCAGATGCGTGACGAGCTGCGGCGCCATCTTGATGAGCGGCCGGGCCAGAATATTGGCGATGATGAGATCGAACGGACCATGCTTGCGGAAGGCGTCCGAGTGGAAGCCCGGCGCGGTCTCCAGCGCCATCCCGGAGACGATGCCGTTCAGCCGCACATTCTCCTTCGCCACCTTGACGGCGATGGGGTCGATATCCGTCGCCAGCACGGGAATGGGGCGCATCTTGCGCACGGCAATCGCCAGAACGCCGCTGCCGGTGCCAAGATCGAGTGCGTTGCGCACGGTGCGCGCCCGCAGAACCTCCTCAATCATCTCAAGGCAGCCGGCCGTCGTGCCGTGATGGCCGGTGCCGAAAGCCTGTCCGGCCTCGATTTCGATTGCCAGATCGTTCGCCCGCACCTTGTCGCGATCATGGGCGCCATGCACGATGAAACGCCCTGCCCTGACCGGTTTCAGCCCTTCAAGCGACTTGGCGATCCAGTCGACATCCGGAACGGTCTCCTTCTCGATGACGAGATCGGGAAAGGCCGGAGCAAGCAGGGCGCTGACACGCTCGCGGAACTCTTCCTCCTGCTCGGCCATCAGATAGACCGAAGCTTCCCAGATATCGCGCTTCTCATCCACCTCGGTCGTGGCAATCGCGACATCCTCCTCGCCGAAATAGTCCGACATGAGATCGAGGATTTCACCCGCCTGGATTTCGGTCGTGGTGACGTAAAGTCGGATTTCGCTCACGGCGGGCTGCTTTCTCTGGATGAGGTTATTGTTCTTGCCTTTGCCACAAAACCTCGGCCAGTCCAATAAGCCCCGCGCAATTATGCCGCCTCTATCAGCCCTTCAGAAGATTCTGAAGCTTTTGCTCGGCAACTTCCGGGTTTTCACCATAAGCAATGGTACCGGAAAAACGGCCATTGGCATCGAGCAGGATGACGGACGCCGTGTGATCCATGGTGTAGTCGCCATTCGGATCCTTCTCGTCCACCGGCACCTTCTTGGCATAGATGCGGTAGCCCTTCAGCGTTTCGGCGATCTTGTCGGCCGGGCCGGTGATGCCGGTGATACGCTTCGAGACGTTGGAGACGTATTGCTGCATGATCTCAGGCGTATCGCGCTCGGGATCGACGGAGACGAAATAGGCCTGCAGCTTGTCGCCGGCCGGGTCCACCTTCTCCATCCAGCCGTTCAGCTCGAAAAGGGTTGTCGGGCAGACTTCCGGGCAATGGGTGAAACCGAAGAACAGCGCTGTCGGCTTGCCCTGAAAGGCCTTTTCGGTGATCGGCTGGCCGTTTTGCGCCGTGAGTTGGAAGGGCACGCCATAGGCCGTCTCCACCATTTCATTACGCGTCTTCGTCATTTCGATCGTCAACCAGCTGACAACGCCGGCGAGAACGAGCACGACGGCCCACAATACGATGCGAATATTTCTCATTGTCCAATCCTACCCCGAAAGCCGGCGGCATATCGCAGGCCTTGGCAGACAGATAACGAAAGGCGACGGGGACGGCAAATCAACTGGGCGTATTTGCGGGAACCGCGCTGATTTGTCACAAATCCGCAGCCGGAAAACGCGTCACAGGCACCAGGCGATGCCGCTCTGCACCGTGGACAGGAAAATATCCGTGCCGTGCCGCACCCAGCCGTCAAAGGCAAGAAGCACGATGGCAAGCGAGGCCACAGCGGCAAGACTAGCCAGAATAAACTTCAGCGGATGGGAAACGAGTGCGTTCATATGCTCATCATAACCTGTTTGTGTGAGCGCGAAAACCGCCAAAATACTGGGTTTTGCCGGCGAGACCGGCGCAAATGTTAGGGAAAGTTTAAAATCTTGCTGTGCATTATGACCATAGCGGTTTTTAAGCCTCGACATGATGTCTCCCGGTCCATTCTCCGGCCACCGCATAAAGCTCAATCCTGCGCGGGCCTGTTAGAGAGCCATCAGAGGAAACCTGCCGTCATGTCCAACGCCATCAAGCAATCCGGCGCATATCTCGAAATCGTTTCCTTCCATCTGGGCGATCAGGAATTCTGCATCGACATCATGGCGATCCGCGAAATCCGCGGTTGGGCGCCGGTTACGCCGATGCCGCACACCCCGCCTTATGTTCTCGGCCTCATCAACCTGCGCGGCGCCGTCATTCCCGTCATAGACATGGCCGGCCGCCTCGGCATGAAGATGACCGAACCCTCCGAACGCTCTGCCATCATCGTCACCGATATCGGCGGCAAGCTGGTCGGCCTGCTGGTGGAACAGGTCTCCGACATGATGACCATCCGCTCCGAAGACCTGCAGCCCGCGCCCGATATCATTCCGGAAGAACAGCGCAGCTTCTGCCGCGGCATCGTGGCGCTGGAAAAGAGCATGGTCTGCTTCCTCAACCTCGACACCGTGATTGCGGACGAGCTGGCACGCGAAGCGGCCTGATCAAGGCATAACGCAATTGAGAGGGGCAGGCCTTACGGCTTGCCCTTTTGCCATGTGACCTGCTGGTTATAAAGTGGCACCGTGGAAATCGCCATCTTTGCCGAGCCGTCGGTCAGTTCCCGCGCATGCACCAGATAGATCAGCGTGTCATTGGCCTTGTCATAAACGCGGCTGACGACGAGCTTCTTCCAGACCAGCGACATGCCCTGCCGGAACACCTCTTCCCCGCCCTTTGAGAGATCGATATCGCCGATCTCCACCGGCCCCGTCTGGCTGCAGGAAATGGCATTGTTGGAAGGGTCTTCAAACCAGTTGCCGTTCTTCAGCCGGTCGATGACGCCGCGCTCGAAATAGGTCACATGGCAGGTCACGCCCTTGATCTTCGGATCGGCGATCGCCTCGATGACGATGTCATTGCCGATCCAGTCGACGCCGACCTCGCCCACCACCTGCGAATGCGCCGCTGTCACCGGAAGCAATGCAAGAAAGCCCGCAAACAAACCCGACAGAGTTTTCATCGTCATCGCATCTTCTCCGTTACGCTGCTTCAAACATAAGTGCGCGGAACGGTTACGCAACCCGGGAGACGGCGCGTTTTTTCATGCTGCAGGGCTGGTAACCGGTGGAGGTGAGACGCCCCGCGACCATGCCGATCTTTTCCGGCAGTTCGCGAATATGGGCAACGCGCAAAGCCTTGGCCGCCGCAATCGAAGCGGCCGCGCAGACAACGGCATCTTCGGCGGCATTGTGATGCACGAAACGCAGCTGGAGGTGATGGGCGATGACATTCAGCTTGTGCGACGCCAGATTGGGCCAGACATGCCGGGCGATCTTGACGCTGCACAGATAGGAAAGATCGGGATAGGACTGCCGGTATTTATCGAAAGACGCCCGCATGACGCTGAAATCGAAGGCGGCATTATGAGCGATCATCGTCGCACCATGGAAGTCGTCGATGAACTCCTCCATCACCTCGGGAAATTCCGGCGCATCTTCGACATCGGCCGGGCGGATGCCATGCACGGCGATGTTGAAGGGCGAAAACCGCATGTCCTTCGGCCGGATCAACCGTTCCTCGACGCGAACGATCTCGCCGCCCTCTATCCATGCAAGCCCGACGGAGCAGGCACTGCCCCGTTCCTCATTGGCGGTCTCGAAATCGATGGCGATGGTTTTCAAGAGTGATTCCCGTTGTTTCATTCCGGCATAGACCGGATTGACATCAAAGAGAACCGGCCTCGGCAGAACCCGCTTCCGAAAGCATCCAGTCGATGAGCGTCACCAGATCGGGATTATCCAGCATGCGCCGCGGATAGACGAGGAAATAGGCAAGCGTGCTGGCCATGTCCTTGTCGAAGGGCGCAATCAATGCGCCTTCCGCAAGCTCGCGGGAAACCAGCGAACGCCGTGTCAGCGCAATGCCGTGCCCCGCCTTGGCCGCATCCAGCGCACCATTGCTGTCAATGAAGACGGTGCCGCCGGAGGCATCCACGTCCGAAGCCCCCGCCGCCTCCAGCCAGCGCCGCCATTCATTGCGGTTTTCATCGTGCAGAAGCGGAATGGATTTCAGGTCCCACGCCTCCTGAAGCGGCCCATATTTTTCCAGAAGTTGCGGCGAACAGACCGGCAGAGTGCTGTCATCGATGAAGCGGATGCTCTCCAGCCCTTCATACCGACCGAACCCGTGCCGTACCGCCAGATCGACGTTGTCCCTCGAAAAATCCACCAGCCGATTGGTCACGCTGATGCGGACATCCACCTGCGGGTGTTGCTGCTGGAAGGCAGGCAATCGCGGCATCAGCCATTGTACGGCGAAGGTCGGCGTGCAGCTCAGCGTCAGAACCGTGATCTCGGAACGCGCCGTCAGTTCCGCCGTCGCCTCCCGCATCATCCGGAAGGCGGTGCGAAGCGCGCCGTAATAACGCTCCCCCTCACGCGTCAGCTGGATGCTGCGCGGCTTGCGGAAAAACAATTGCACGCCAAGCCGCGCCTCCAGCTCCCGGATTTGCAGGCTGACGGCACCGGGCGTGACATTCAACTCATTGGACGCAAGCGTGACACTGCGATACCGTGCCGCGGCCTCGAAGGCCTGCAACCCTTTCAGAGACGGAAGTTCGGCCGCCATGGTTTAGCTCATCTCAATTATCGAACGAGAAACAATCGTTTGAAAACACCATAAAACAGGGAGTACATAGACGCAACAAGGCCTGAAACGCAGTGAAAGCCACCCATCTCCAGATTGAGCCAAACTCAACCGATATCGGGTGGATGGCGGCGAGCCCACCTGCGATCATTTCGATACTCATGCTTTTGGGAGATGACGATGGCGATACAGAAACAGATGGATGCCGGTGAATGGGCGATGCTCGTAGCGCTTTCGCTTCTGTGGGGCGGATCGTTCTTTTTCATCGGTGTCGCCGTCAAGGAACTGCCGCCCGTCACCATCGTTGCGCTGCGCGTCAGCCTGGCGGCAATCGCGCTTCTCATCGTCTGCCGCATCATGGGCCTTCGCCTGCCGCGTGAATGGGCGGTGTGGCGCGCCTTTTTCGGCATGGGCCTGCTCAACAACATCATCCCCTTCTGCCTGATCGTCTGGGGCCAGACCCATATTGCCAGCGGACTAGCCTCAATCCTCAATGCCACCACGCCCCTCTTCACCGTCATCGTCGCCCATTTTCTTACCGCTGACGAGAAGATGACCGGCAACAAGCTCACCGGCGTGCTGATCGGCTTTGCGGGCGTGGCGACCATGATCGGCCCGGCCGCCTTCACCGGCTCATCCGGCCTCTGGGGCCAGATCGCCATTCTTGGTGCGGCCATCTCCTATTCCTTTGCGGGCATATTCGGTCGCCGCTTCAAGGCCATGGGCGTGCCGCCGCTGATGACCGCCACCGGCCAGATCTCCTCTTCGACATTGATGCTCATCCCGGCCGCCCTTCTCATCGATAAACCATGGACGCTCGCCATGCCGGGCCTCGGAACCTGGGGCGCGCTTGTCGGCATCGCCCTCTTGTCGACGGCGCTCGCCTACCTGATCTTCTTCCGCATCCTCGCCAGCGCCGGCGCCACCAACCTTGCCCTCGTCACCTTCCTCATTCCCGTCAGCGCCATCCTGCTCGGTTCGCTGCTCCTCGGCGAGCAGCTGGAGATGAAGCACTTCGCCGGCATGGCGATGATCGCCGCCGGTCTTGCCGCGATCGATGGCAGGCTGCCGGCAAAACTCAGAAGCCTGCTGCGCAACGCACCCGCTTGACAGGGCCATGCGGCAAAAGCATTCTGCGCGCATGATCGCAACGAAACAGAACACCACCCGTCGCCATACCATCACCGGCCGCCCGGCAGGCAGAGGTATGTCGTCGCGTTAAGCGATCCATTTCCACCCTGCCACCAGAGCAGGGTTCGCAAACCTGCTCCCATACGCCCAAGGAGACAGGCATGCAGAACATGAAATTTGCCGATAATGAAGATTCGCAATTCAGCTTGAACGAAGTCGTCCTGCGCGCGGCGCGTCTGGACGATGCCGAAGCCCTGACCGAAATGTTCAACCTGCCCGGCGTCCGTCACGGCACGCTCCGACAGCCGTTTCAGTCCGTTGAAAAAACGCGGAAATCGATGGAAAACCGCGGCCCGAACGATATCGCCATCGTTGGCGAATGGCGTGGAAAGATCGTTGCCAATGCAGGACTGTTTCGCAGGGCAGGAAGGCAGTCCCACATCGCCGATCTGGTGATCAGTGTTCACGACGATTTTGCGGGCAAGGGCGTCGGATCATATATTCTCGGGGCGTTGATCGACACGGCCGACAATTGGCACGATATACGCCGCATCGAGCTGAACGTCTTCACCGATAATCTCCCGGCAATCCGGCTTTACGAGAAATTCGGTTTCGAACGCGAAGGCACCCTACGCAACGACGCTTATCGTGACGGAAAATACGTCGATGCCCACGTGATGGCGCGTCTTCGATAGTTCCGGTCAGTTGTCCAGGTGATCCGCAAACACTTCCCGAATGGTCCGCCGCGACCATTCGGCCATTTTGTCGTTACGCCCGCGCTCCGCATCCAGCACGATCAAAGCCTTCCACAGCGCCCAGCCACGCCCGCGCTGCCATGTCGCCTCATCCAGATCCAGCGCCCGGCGAAAAACGGCGCGGCTTTCCACATCGAGCACATTCCAGGCGAGGATGAGATCGGAAGACGGATCGCCGACGCCGGAACTGCCGAAATCGATGACGGCCGAAAGCCGGCCGTCCTTCACCAGCAGATTGCCCTCGGCAATGTCGCCATGTACCCACACTCCCCGCTTGCGCCAATGGCTCGAAAGCGCAAGCTGCCATATCTCCATGGCCAGCGCCTGATCCACCTCATCGGCAAGCCGCGCCGCCGAAACCTTCGCCTCCCCGTCATAAACCGAAAGCGAGCCGCCGCGATGGAAGTTATGCGCGCCTGCGGGTGGGCCATCCGAAGCGTCCACTCGATGCAACGCCTTTAAAAAAACGGCAACATTGATGGCGATGGCTGAAAGATCAACGCGATCCAGATGCCGGGCGAGCGGTTCGCCCTCAAGCCAGCAATAGACGGACCAGCGGAACGGAAAACCTTGTCCCGGCTGCCCGAGCGCCAATGGCACAGGGATCGGAAAAGGCAGCAGCGGCGCAAGCGCCGGCAGCCACCGATGCTCCTTCTCCACCTGCGCAACATACCGGGCGGCACTTGGCATGCGGATCAGCATGTCATCGCCAAGACGGAAGCTGCGATTGTCCCAGCCGCTCAGTTCCACCGGCCGAATATTTAACCCCGCCCATTGCGGAAACTGGCTGTCAACCAGCGCCCGGACCTGCTCTGTGCTGACGACAATGCGGTCATCCATGCTGTGCTCTCCGTGTCAGGCGCAAAGCTCTAGCGGCAGATGACAACATTGCCGTGACTATGTATCAGCCGCCGATCAAGGCCAGCCACTCGTCCTCATCCATGGTCTGCACGCCCAGTTCCGTCGCCTTGGCAAGCTTGGAACCCGCCCCCGGTCCCGCCACCAGAATATCGGTCTTTTTCGAGACGGAACCGGCCACTTTCGCGCCGAGGCTTTCGGCGCGCGCCTTGGCCTCGTCACGGGTAAATTTCTCCAGCGAGCCGGTAAACACCACCGTCTTACCCGCCACCGGACTGCCATCGGTCGAGGGCTTTTCGGCCTCCTTCGGGCGAAGCTCCCGTATCAGCCGGTCGATGACATCGAGATTGCGCGGCTCCTTGTAGAATTCGACGATGGCGCGGGCCACCACCTCGCCGATGCCGTCGATGCTGTTGAGTTCGGCCCAGGCATCGCTCGCCGGGTCGGCTGCCGCCTTCATGCTCTCTTCGAAATGTTCGTAAGTGCCATAGGAGCGCGCCAGAAGCTTCGCCGTGGTCTCGCCCACATGGCGGATGCCGAGCGCGAAGATCAGCCGGTGCAGATCAATCTCGCGGCGGGCATCGATGGCGTCGAACAGCTTTCTGACGCTGACCTTGCCGAAGCCGTCGATATTCTCGAGCTTGGTCAGTTGCGAGGCTTCCTGCCGCGCCTTCAGGGTGAAAATATCAGGAGCGGTCTTGATCGAGAGCGCCGGATCGTCGCTTTCGAAGAAGAAATCGATCTGCTTGGTGCCCAGCCCTTCGATATCGAAAGCATTGCGCGAGACGAAATGTTTGAGATGTTCAACCGCCTGCGCGCGGCAAACGAACCCGCCCGTGCAGCGCGTGACCGAATCGAGCTTGCCGGTCTTCTCATTACGCTCCCGCACCGCATGGCTGCCGCAGACCGGACATTTTTCCGGAAAGGCATATTTCACTGCCTCGGCCGGGCGCTTTTCCAGAAGCACATCCAGCACCTGCGGAATGACGTCACCGGCGCGCTGCACGATGACCGTATCGCCGATACGGATATCGTGGTCCTCCGGGCGGATACGCTCCCCGCTATTGCCGATGCCTTCGATATAATCGGCATTATGCAGCGTCGCATTGGTGACGACGACACCGCCGACGGTGATCGGGGTGAGACGCGCCACCGGCGTCAAGGCACCGGTGCGCCCCACCTGAATTTCGATATTCTCAACCGTGGTAAAGGCCTGCTCGGCCGGAAATTTATGGGCGGTGGCCCAGCGCGGGCTGCGCGAGCGGAAGCCCAGCCGTTCCTGCAGATCGAGCCGGTCGACCTTATAGACCACGCCATCGATATCATAATCGAGATCGGGCCGTGCGACGCCTATTTCATTATAATGCTCAAGCAATTGCGCGGCAGAGGTGAATCGCTTCATCAGCGGATTGACTGGAAAGCCCCAGTCCCGGAATTTCTCCACGATGCCATATTGCGTATCGGCGATCCGCGCCGGCTGGCCGCCATTCGAAACCTCGCCCAGCGCATAGGCGAAGAACCGCAGCTTGCGTTTCGCCGTCACATTGGCGTCGAGCTGGCGCAGGGAACCGGATGCCGTGTTGCGCGGGTTCACATAGGTCTGCTTGCCTTCGGCCTCCATCTGGGCATTGAGCGCCAGAAAGTCGCTCTTGGCCATATAGACTTCGCCGCGTACTTCCACCACATCGGGCGCATCGGCGGGCAGCTCGTTCGGAATTTCCTTGATGGTCCTGATATTGGCGGTGACATTCTCGCCCGTCGTGCCATCTCCGCGCGTCGCCGCCGTCGTCAGCCTGCGGTTCTCATAGCGGATCGACATGGAAAGCCCATCGATCTTCGGCTCGGCGGTGAAGGCGATGGAATCGTCCGGCAGATGCCCGAGGAAGCGATAGACGGAACTCACGAAATCCCGCAAATCCTCTTCCGAAAACGTATTGTCGAGCGAAAGCATCGGCCGCGCATGCACGATAGGTGCGAAGGTCGGAAGCGGCGCGAAGCCGACTTTTTTCGACGGGCTGTCGGCCCGCACCAGCGCTGGGAAAGCTGCTTCGATGGCATCGTTGCGCCGCTTCAGCGCATCATATTCCGCGTCCGTAATCTCCGGCGCATCCTTGCCGTGGTAGAGCGCATCGTGGCGGGCAAGCTCGGCCGCCAGAAACGCAAGCTCGGAAGAGGCTTCAAGCTCGGTGAGGTTTTCGACGGATTTCTGGTCTTTCGACATGACGGCCTCTTTTGCGAATTACCGAACGCTTTTAGCCGAAATAACAAACATTAAAAACAGTTTTGCCGCTGGACTCACAAGCCGGATCCGCTCTCGCAACGCTATCGGTAGCGGTCAGTCCTTGGCCGCTAGCAGGCGAGCCGCCGCAGCCCTCGCCTCGTCCGTCACCGATGCACCGGCAAGCATGCGGGCAATCTCTTCGGTGCGGTGCTTCGGTTCCATGGTGGCTACGCGCGTGGCGATACGCTCGCTGCCGTCGCCGGATGGGCCCTTGGAAATGAGAAGATGGGTCGCCGCCCGTGCCGCCACCTGCGGCGCATGGGTAACGGACAGAACCTGCACGGTTTTCGACAGGCGGCGCAGCCGCTGGCCGATGGCATCCGCCACCGCGCCGCCGACACCCGTATCGATTTCATCGAACACCAGCGTCGGTGCCGAACCGCGATCCGCCAGCGCCACTTTCAGCGCCAGCAGAAAGCGGGACAATTCGCCGCCCGAGGCCACCTTCATGATCGGTCCCGGCCGTGTGCCCGGATTGGTCTGGACGTGGAATTCAACCGTGTCGATGCCGTCGGCCGTCGCCTGCTCGGCATCGGAGGTCACCTCGACGGTAAACCGCGCCCGCTCCAGTTTCAGCGCCGGCAGCTCTGCCATCACCGCATTGGAAAGCGCATCCGCCGCATGGCGGCGTTTTTCGGAAAGGGATTGCGCGGCACGGTCGAAATCAGCCTTCACCACGCCGAGATTGGCCTCGAGCTTGCCGAGCTTTTCTTCGCCGGCATCGAGATCGGCGAGATCGGCCACCATTTTTTCGGCGAGAGCCGGCAAATCTGGCACGGCAACGTTATATTTACGCCCGGCAGCGCGCAGCGCAAACAGCCGCTCCTCCACCCGCTCCAGCTCACGCGGATCGAATTCGGTGCGGCGCAGCGCCGCCTCCACTTCCATCTGCGCATTGGAAAGGCTGTCGAGCGCGGCATCCAGCAATTGCACCGTGTCTTCCAGCAAGCCGGGAGCCTCGTGGCTCTTGCGCTCCAGACGCCGCATCATTGAGGCGATGACAGGCACAGGCGACGCATTGCCGTTCAGAAATTCGCTGGCCTCGGCGATATCGCCGGCAATGCGTTCGGACTTCTGCATCACCGCCCGGCGTTCGGCCAGCTCATCCTCTTCACCGTCGCGCGGCGAGAGCGTTTCCAGTTCCTCGACGGAAGAGCGAAGGTAATCCGCCTCGCGCGCTGCCGCCTCCACCTTGGCGCGGTGCGTCTTCAGCGCACGCTCGGCATCCTTCCAGGTGCGGTAGAGGCCCTGAACGGCGCGAGCCTCATCGCTCAGCCCGGCAAAGGCATCCAGCAGCGTGCGGTGTGCATCGGTATCGACAAGCGCGCGATCATCATGCTGGCCATGGATTTCGACCAGCAATTGCCCGAGCTGGCGCATCATCTGCACGCTGATGGCCTGATCGTTGATATAGGCCTTGGTCCGACCGTCAGAGGATTGCACCCGGCGGAAAATCAGGTCGCCATCGTCGTCGAGACCGTTTTCACGCAGGAGAAGCCGTGTCGGGTGATTGTTCGGGACTTCGAAGGTGGCGGTCACCTGCCCCTTCTCTTCCCCGTGCCGCACAAGGCCGCCATCGCCACGCCCGCCAAGCGCGAGCGAGAGACTATCGAGAAGAATAGATTTGCCCGCACCCGTCTCGCCCGTCAACACGGAAAGGCCCGCCTCGAAACCGAGGTCGAGCCTTTCGATGAGAACGATATCGCGAATCGAGAGCTGGACCAGCATGGCCTATGCCCCGTCTCAGGCGCCGATGAGCTTCTTGCCGGCGCGCGAAATCCAAGACCCCTTGTTTTCCCGCGGCTCCAGCCCGCTGCCCTTCAGCAGCTTGTAGGAATCAGAATACCATTGGCTGTCAGGATAGTTGTTGCCGAGAACAGCGGCCGCGGTCTGCGCTTCGTCCACAAGGCCCATCGCGTAATAGGCTTCCGTCAGACGCGCCAGCGCTTCCTCGATCTGGTTGGTGTTCTGGTACTGCTCGACGACGATGCGGAAACGCGAAACGGCGGCGAGGTATTCCTTGCGCTCAAGATAATAACGGCCGACCTGCATTTCGCGGCCGGCGAGCTGGTCGCGGGCGAAACGGATCTTGGCCTGTGCGTCGGCGACATATTCCGAATCGGGATAGTCGTTGACGACCTTGTTCATCGCCTCGACGGTGCGCTGTGCGGCGCGCTGGTCCTGCGTGACGTCGGAAATCTGCTTCGAATAGGCAAGACCGATCATGTACTGAACGTAAGCGGCATCCTTGGAGCGCGGATATTGGCGCAGGAACCGGCTGCCATTGGTAATGGCCACATCGTTCTTGTTGGTGCGCGTGGCAATGAAGGTCTGCATCACCAGCGCCTTCTGGCCCCATTCGGTGAAGGGGTACTGCTTGTCGATCGCCTCGAACTTGCGTGAGGCTTCCGTCATGTTACCGGCGTTCATGTTGGCAAGCCCCTGCTTGTACAGAACATCCGGCGGATCGGTCTCGACGCCGAGCTTGGTGATGTCGATATCCGGATCGGACTGGCAGGCCGTGACGGCGACACTCGCGCCGACCAACATCAACGAGACGGCGATCCCCCGCATCGTACCCTTCATTGCACCAGACCCTACATGCTTCATTCGACAGTTCCCACTTCCCGCGCAAATACATAAGCATCGGCTTTGCACTGGCGTTCTAGCCATAAAAGCATCCGCAGGGCAACGCAATGATGACGCATTAACGCATTTTTATGGCATCGACCCGTGCAATCGCATGAATATCAGGCGATATTACGCAACTTCTTGTTCGCATCACGAAAAAGCCGCCCCAAAGGGAGCGGCTTTTTCTGTCAATTGATAGCCTGCGAAGGAATTCACGCAGACCAGGGTGCGAATTCCGGCATGTTGACCGCAACGAATTCGCGGGCGCGCACCATCTGGTTGCGGGCGGCCGGCGCTTCGACGATCTCGTAGGCAGTGCGGTCGCTCAAAAGCGCCTTCAGCGCATTCGCATTGACCTTGTGGCCGCCGCGATAGGAGCGGTAGCAGCCGATGAACTGTGCGCCGGCAAGCGCCAGGTCGCCCACGGCGTCCAGCGTCTTGTGACGGACGAATTCGTCCTTGGCGTAACGCAGGCCTTCCATGTTGATGACGCTGTTGTCGTCGGAGATGACGACCGAGTTCTCAAGCGAGGAGCCAAGCGCATAACCGGCGGCCCACAGGCGCTCCACATCCCGCATGAAACCGAAGGTGCGGGCGCGCGACAGCTCGTTCTTGAAGCTCTCCGCCGTCAGGTCGCCCTTCCAGGACTGCTTGCCGATCAGCGGCGTGTCGAAATCGATGTCGACCTCGAAGCGCGTGCCGTCATAGGGACGGAACTCCGCCCAGGAGGCGCCCGAATCGATGCGCACCGGCTTGGTGACGCGAATATAACGGCGCTTCACGCCGAGGCTCTTGATCCCGACCGATTCGATCGCTTCGATGAAAGGTGCCGAGCTGCCATCCATGATCGGCGCTTCCGGACCGTCGACTTCAACGATGAGGTTATCGAGGCCCATGGCGTAGATGGCAGCCATGACGTGCTCGATCGTCGCCACCGACTGGGAAAGCGAACGGCCGAGCACGGTGCACAGGTCGGTATTGCCGACATTGGCCGAAACCGCCTTCAACTCGGTAACGCTGCCATTGTCGTGAAGGCGATGGAAGACGATGCCCGTTCCGGCTTCTGCGGGCTGGAAGGTCATCGAAACCGGATTGCCGGAATGCACGCCAATGCCTTTGAGCTGAACAGCATTTGCGATAGTTGTCTGAAATCCGAGCAGTCCGATAGTCATGCGAATATGCCTTGTTTTGCAAACCGCGCCGCTTGAGCGCCGTTCAAGTTTTCGAGCCGGTTTGGCAACCGGCCAAGTCCGTGTTTTCCTTTACCCAGCCTCATACATACGCACATGTAGGTGCCACGACAAATCACTGTTCGTTTCGGATTGTTACACGCGTAAACCCCTGAAAACACGAATTAATTTAGTGTTAATAACGTAAAATAAACAAAACGCCCGGATCGTGAAACCCGGGCGTTCGAAGAGGCGGATGGAATCGCCCTTAGTTGGACTGGCGGCGCAGGAAGGCCGGGATTTCCAGCTGGTCGTCGTCGTGATGGCTGGCCGAAGAAGGCGTTGCGCGGCCGTGGTCGTCAAGCTGGCCACGACGCGGTGCGTAGAGGCTGGCTTCCGGCGAAAGCGGGGCGCGGCGCTGCTGCGGCGCCATGCTCGGCGCATCCATCATGTCGGACGGAACTTCTTCTTCTTCGCGGCGGCCAAGCGAGTTGGTGATGCGCTTCAGGAGACCCATCGGGCCACGCTCTTCCTGGGCAGCAGGAGCGGCATGGGTGCGATGTTCCATCTCGGCCTTGACGACCGGCGGGAAGTCTTCGACCTTCGGCATGCGAACCGGCTCAGGCTGGCGGGCAACCGGTGCGGGTTCCTGATAGACAGGAGCCTGCGGCTGCTGCATGCGCGGCGCCGGAGCGGCAACCTGTTCCGGAGCATGATAGACGGGCGCCGGAGCGACCGGCGCCGGAGCGGCCTGCTGAACCGGCTGGGCCGGACGGAGAGCCGCCGGCGCTTCAGCCGGAGAAGATGCGAACAGCTTGCTCTGCGGACGGAAATCCTGAGCCGGCTGCTGGTGTGCGGCGAAACCGAGTTCACGTTCCATTTCGGCTTCCGCCGAACGGATGGTCTGGGCGATCGGGTCTACGGCCTTCTGTGCCTGCGATACTGCTGGAGCAGGCTGAACTGCGGCCGGAGCGGAAGCAACGGCCGCGGAAGGACGGATAAGCGGCTTGGCAACGGCTGCTGAGGCACGCATATCGGCAACGTTCTGTTCGCCGACGCCTGCAACGCGGTCGATGCCGGTCGCAACGACGGAGACGCGGATGAGACCTTCCAGAGCTTCGTCGAAGGTTGCGCCGAGGATGATGTTCGCATCCGGATCGACTTCTTCGCGGATACGGGTCGCAGCTTCGTCGACTTCGAACAGGGTAAGGTCGCGACCGCCGGTGATGGAGATCAGCAGGCCCTGTGCACCCTTCATCGAGGTTTCGTCGAGCAGCGGGTTGGCGATCGCCGCTTCCGCAGCCTGCATTGCGCGGCCCGGACCGGAAGCTTCGCCGGTGCCCATCATTGCGCGGCCCATTTCGCGCATGACCGAACGGACGTCGGCGAAGTCAAGGTTGATGAGACCTTCCTTCACCATCAGGTCGGTGATGCAGGCAACGCCGGAGTAGAGAACCTGGTCGGCCATGGCGAAGGCGTCGGCGAAGGTCGTCTTGTCGTTGGCAATACGGAAGAGGTTCTGGTTCGGAATGACGATCAGCGTATCGACGGACTTCTGCAGTTCCTCGATGCCCTGTTCGGCAAGACGCATACGGCGGCCGCCTTCGAAGTGGAAAGGCTTGGTGACGACGCCGACCGTCAGGATGCCCTTGTTGCGGGCGGCCTGTGCGACGACGGGAGCAGCACCCGTGCCGGTGCCGCCGCCCATGCCGGCGGTGACGAAGCACATGTGGGTGCCGTTCAGGTGGTCGATGATCTCGTCGATGCATTCTTCAGCGGCAGCGCGGCCGACTTCCGGCTGCGAACCGGCGCCGAGGCCTTCGGTGACGTTGACGCCGAGCTGAATGACCCGATCTGCCTTGGTCATGGTCAGTGCCTGGGCATCCGTGTTGGCGACGACGAAGTCGACGCCCTGAAGACCAGCCGTGATCATGTTGTTGACAGCGTTACCACCACCACCGCCAACACCGAAGACGGTGATGCGTGGCTTCAGCTCTGTGATATCAGGCTTCTGCAGCTGTATCGTCATTTTAACATTCCTTCTTTCTCTGGCCGCATCGCCCCGCTGGCCGATTCTTGAAACTCAACTCTGAAACCTCCGGCTTGCGCCCCGAGGCCACTCAAAAACTCTCTTTCAGCCATTGCCCCACCCGGGCTATCCGGCCACTACCATTGCCAAACGGCGAGAACATTCCGCCTTGCGCCGCATGAATTTCGATGTCCGCCACCTGCGGATAGATCATCAGTCCGCAGGCGGTTGAAAATGCCGGTCCCTTTGCCGCCACCGGAAGACCGGCGACCCCCATGGGGCGGCCGATACGAACGTTGCGGGCAAGAATGCGCCGCGCCGTTTCCGGCAGCCCCGTCAGCTGGCTTGCGCCGCCGGTCAGGACAACGCGCTTGCCGACAATCGGGCTGAAGCCGGACTTCTGGATGCGATCACGGATCAATTCCAGCGTCTCTTCGATACGCGCCCGTACGATACGGGTGACCAATGCTCTTGAAACTTGCGATGGTTGATCGCGATCGTCTTCGCCAATCGGCGGGATCGAAATCATGTCGCGCTCATCCGCGCCATTCAGCAAAGCCGAACCATGCACCACCTTCAGTCTCTCTGCATCTTCGATTCGTGTCGAGAGGCCTCGTGCAAGATCTGTCGTAACGTGATGGCCGCCAAGGCCGATCGCGTCGGTGTGAATGAGCCGGCCCTCGGCGAAAACCGAGATCGTCGTGGTGCCGCCGCCCATGTCGATCGCCGCGCAGCCGAGTTCGACTTCATCGTCCACCAGCGCTGCAAGACCGCTGGCATAGGGCGTCGCCACCATGCCTTCCACGGACAGATGCGCGCGGTTGACGCAAAGCTCGAGGTTCTTCAGCGCCGTGCGCTCGACCGTGACCACATGCATGTCGACACCGAGAAGATCGCCATACATGGAGAGCGGATCGCGAATGCCGCGCTCGCCATCCAGCGAATAGCCTGTCGGCAAAGAATGCAGGATCGCCCGGTCCTGACGCATGGACTGCTGGCTTGCCGCCACCAGAACCTTGCGCAGATCGCTTGCTTCCACTTCCTGCCCGCCGAGATCGATGCTCGCGGTATAGATATCGCTTGCCAGCCTGCCGGCCGAAACATTGACGATCAGGCTGTCGACGGTAAGCCCCGCCATGCGCTCGGCCGCATCAACGGCGAGACGGATAACGCCTTCCAGCGCATCGAGGTCGGCAATCACGCCTGACTTCACGCCACGCGAACGCTGGTGGCCGATGCCGATGATTTCGACCTTGTGGGTGCGGCCCGGCAGGATTTCGCTTTCCTGGCGCGGCGTCAGCCGGCCGATCATGCACACGACCTTGGTCGAGCCGATGTCGAGCACCGAAACGATGTGGCTGCGCTTGGAAGAAAGCGGCTTCAGGCGAGGCAGGCCGAAATGGGAAGAACCGAAAAAGCTCATGTGTTCTTCTCCGCCTTCTTGAGAGCCTTGGTGCGCGCATCAACAGCGGCCTGGCGGCGCTCCGTGGCGCCCTCGGTCAACTGGATCGTGGTGCGGTCCGCGAGCCGGAGATCGACGGCGGCGACATCGCGCGACAGCACCTTTTCCTCGAGTTCGAGCCGCGCCAGCAATTGCAGCGCCTGCGGCAGGTTTTCTTCCGGCAGCTTGACGACGATGCCGTTATCGAGATGCAGATCCCAGCGACGGCCGGCAATGCGGACATAAGCGCGGACACGGTTGCGGATTTCCGGCCAGTCGGCCAGCTGCTCGACGAAACCGGCAGCACCCGTTTCCGCGTCGCGGCCGACGAAGAGCGGCAGGGCGGCGAACTTATTGTCTCGCAGCGGCGCAATCACGCTGCCGCTTTTTTCGATCAGCGACAGTTCCGTTCCATGCTGCCAGATGCCGAAGGCCTGACGCTCTTTCAGCCGCACTTCCACGGTCTTGGGATACACCTTGCGGATATCGACATCTTCCACCCAGGGAAGCTGCACCAGCTTGCGGCGCGCCGCATCGATATCGAGCGCGATCAGCGAGGTGCTTCCATCGAGGCCGAGAAGCTGAAACACTTCGATTTCGGAGGTCTGCAGATTGCCGGAAACCTTCACGTCCTCGACCGCAAAACCTGCGGCCGATGTCGTGGTCTGGGTAACGATATTGGTGTGCCCGCCGAGCGACATGCCGTAAAGCCCGGTCACCGCGTAAAAAGCGACGGCCGAAATCGTACCGGTATGGGCGGGAATGTGAATGCGTCCGGTCGCAAGGCTGACACCGAAACGCACGAAGCGACGCAGGGGACGCGGCAATACCATGCGGTCGTCGGCGCTGGCCGCCGCCGCGAATTGTTCGCGCTTTTTTGCCGTCGACTTTTTGCCGATCACCGCAAACACGAAGCGTCCTCCACCATCCAGCTGACAAGGTTACCAAAGGAGCGGCCAGCATGAGCCGCCATTTCCGGCACCAGGGAGGTCGGCGTCATGCCCGGCTGCGTATTCACTTCAAGCCAGATAACTTCGCCATCTTCTGAGAAACGGTCGTCGTAACGAAAGTCTGAACGGCTTACGCCACGGCATCCGATCGCCCGATGCGCCATAACCGCCAGTGTTTGAATTTTTTGGTAAATTTTCGGTGAAATTTCTGCGGGAATGACATGTTTCGAGCCACCAGCCGCATATTTCGCATCATAATCATAGAAATTGTGACCGAGCGGCACCACTTCGGTGACACCCAGCGCCTCGCCGTCGAGTACGCCGCAGGTCAGTTCGCGGCCGTGAATATAGCGCTCGACCATGACCTGATCGCCGTAGCGCCATTCCGAAGAGGTGAGGATTTGCGGCGGATGCGACTGGTCTTCCTTGACGATCACGACGCCGAAGCTCGAACCTTCACGCACCGGCTTCACGACATAAGGTGGTGCAAGCGGATGTTCGCTGGTGAAATCGAAGCGGTTCATGACGCGCTCGGCAGCCACCGGGATGCCGGCAGCAGCGGCAACCTTCTTGGCCTGCGCCTTGTCCATGGCGAGCGCGGAAGCGAGCACGCCGGAATGGGTATAGGGAATGGCGAGATATTCGAGAATGCCCTGAATGGTGCCGTCTTCGCCAAAAGGACCGTGCAGCGCGTTGAAGGCGACATCCGGGCGCAGCTCGGCTAACACGGCGGCGATATCGCGCCCCACATCGACCCGGGTGACCTTGTAGCCCTCGTCTTCCAGAGCCTGCGCGCAAGCGTTGCCCGACGACAGGCTGACCGGCCGCTCCGACGAAAATCCACCCAAAAGAACAGCTACGTGCTTGCCGCTCATCGAACCCTCTGACACCAACTCTCCGTTACGAACCACGCTCCGAACCGACCGAATTTGACGAACGGTGATTCTGGCACATGACCCTTGAGATCAGTTAAACGCCATTAAGGTTAATGAATCGTTTACTTTCGTTAACCGCCGCGTCCAACGTGCCGAGTTTCGTTAAAGAATCAGCACCGATCCGGATTCCCTCCTTGGAATCAGAGAGTTGCATGGATTGCAACATGCAGGTTTTCAATGATCGGAAATAAAACGATGCTCGCGCGTCTGCCGCCAATCGATAAAGGCAAGGCCGAAACGTTAACAGACGGGATTATTCCCCAGGGAAAATTATCTGGCGTTTCAGCGTTTTAAAACCGCGGCCTGAATCAGTCTCTCAATCCCCAAAGCATCCCCGGGAGGCATAACCATACGTATCGCACTGATGGATCACATTATCTGCATTATTTCTTTTTTAGCATTCCATAAGAACAAAAATTGCGTTAACGCAGTCGTCGCCTCCCAAGGCATGACATTGCAATCATCCAAAATGGAACCAATACCATGACCGACGCGATATCTCCGGTATCGCCGACCGCTGACACTTCGAACGTTGTAAAGACAAATTCGCCTGCACGAGTTCTCACTGCCAGCCTGGTCGGCACGACCATCGAGTTTTTCGATTTCTACGTTTACGCCACGGCCGCAGTGCTCGTGTTCCCCACTTTGTTCTTCCCGAACAATGACCCGATGACGGCGCTTCTGGCGTCCTTCGCCACCTTCTCCATCGCCTTTTTCGCCCGCCCGCTGGGCGCTGTGGTCTTCGGCCACTATGGCGACCGCGTCGGCCGCAAGACCACCCTTGTCGCCGCCCTGCTCACGATGGGCGTTTCCACGGTCGTGATCGGCCTCCTGCCCTCCTATGAGACCGCCGGCGTTCTGGCCCCGCTGCTGCTCGCGCTTTGCCGCTTCGGCCAGGGTTTCGGCCTTGGTGGCGAATGGGGCGGCGCCGTCCTGCTCGCCACGGAAAACGCACCTCCGGGCAAGCGCAGCTGGTACGGCATGTTCCCGCAGCTCGGTGCCCCCGTTGGCCTGTTCCTTTCTTCCGGCGTGTTCTGGATCCTGCTGCACTTCATGTCTCAGGAAGCGCTTTTGAGCTGGGGCTGGCGCATTCCCTTCGTCGCTTCGATCATCCTGATCGCGGTCGGCATGTGGGTTCGCCTGTCGATCACCGAAACGCCCGATTTCCAGAAGGCAATCGAAAAGGAAGAACGTGTGGCCGTACCGGTCGCGGAACTGTTCCGCAACCACAAGCGCAGCCTCGTGCTCGGCACCTTCGTGGCGCTGGCCACCTTCGTGCTCTTCTACATCGGCACCGCCTACCTTCTGTCCTACAACGTCAAGGTCCTGAAAATCCCGTTCCTCGACGCGCTGGAAGTGCAGATCCTCGGCTCCATCGTTTTCGGCATCTTCATTCCGATCGCCGGCAAGCTCGCTGAAAAATTCGGTCGTCGTGAAATCCTGATCCTGACGACGGTGCTGATCGGCCTCTTCTCCTTCCTCCTGCCAAGCCTGATGTCCGGTGGCGAAGGCTCGATCTTCGTCTTCGCGGCTCTTGCCATGATGCTGATGGGCATGACCTATGGCCTGATCGGAACGGCGCTCGCCGCCCCCTTCCCGACCCGCGTGCGCTACACCGGTTCGTCCATCACCTTCAACATGGCCGGCATCTTCGGCGCATCGCTGGCGCCTTACATCGCCACATGGCTGCAGGTGAATTACGGCATGGGGTATGTCGGCTACTATCTCTGCGTATCGGCGCTCATCACGCTCGCCTGCATTCTTCTGTCCCGCAAGGACGAAGTCTGATCCGAACGGATTGCCAGACATTAAAAAGCCCGCGAAACCTTCGTTTCGCGGGCTTTTGTTTGCCTGTTTTAACACTTACGCCACGGCCTGGCGCCGCTCCACATGACCGGTCATGCAGACGCGATTGCGCCCTCCTTCCTTTGCCCGATAGAGCGCCAGATCGGCATTGTGCATGACCTTGTCGAAAATGTCGGCGTCGCCGCGAAACGCCACGCCAATCGAAATCGTCACCGTGATCCGCAAATCCTGATACTCCACCGGGGTGGTCTCGATGGCTGCGCGAACCCTTTCGCACATCTGCAGAAAGGCGAGCGGGCTGGTTTCCTGCACAACGACAAATTCCTCGCCACCCAGGCGGGCGACATGCGCAGAAGAATCGAAATGCTCCCTTATCCTGCGGGCGACGTTCGAGATGACGAGATCACCGGCAAGGTGGCTGTATCTGTCATTCACCTTCTTGAAATGATCGATATCAAGAAAGGCGACGCAATAGTCGCTGCCCAGTTCAGCGCATGCAGCATAAAGGCCGAGCCGGTTGCTGAGGCCGGTCAGGGCGTCCGTGTGGCTCAGATGCAGGAAGCGCTCGTGGGATTGCACGAGAATTTTCACTTCCCTGGAATTCAGCCAACAGACCAGCAATGTAATCGAAAACGCCACCGTCCCGCCGAGCGTCACACTCAACATGATGCCGTTGAAGAGATCGGTTACCAGCCCGAACCGCGCGAGAAGCGTCAGGCCACCTATGCACATCAGGATGACAATGATCGTCACGAGACAAGCGATACGAAGGGAGAACTCCAGTGGCTCGAGCCGCCTGCGGCCATCCGACGTGGCGACCGAAAAACTTATCATTTCGATCGGTTTTTTCCAAAGACCCAACATCATGCTCAAAAGCGCCTAGATCACGTAATGCCGTTGGTATTTCCTGATAAAAAGTAATTTAATAGAAGGACGAGACGCCGCTTCGCCCCGATAATATGGCAAAAACTGTTGATTGACCGTTACGATACATGAAACGGCCAGATCAACAGCAGGTTTTTCTTGCAATTGGCAGCATTCGCCGAGGCTTAAGCCCCCAGGAACGGCTCCACTTCCCGGCCCGGCATGAACAGGCCAAGGCGCTTGATTTCCCATTCCAGCCGGATGCCCGACTTCTCGAACACCCGCTTGCGGATGGTCTCACCCAGATATTCCAGATCGTAACCGGTCGCATGGCCGGTATTGATCATGAAATTGCAATGCAGCGACGACATCTGCGCGCCGCCGATGACCAGACCGCGACCGCCCGCCTCGTCGATCAGTTCCCAGGCGGAATGACCTTCGGGATTCTTGAAGGTGGAACCGCCCGTCTGCTCGCGGATTGGCTGCACGGTTTCGCGGTGGTGGCGCACGGCGTCCATATCGGCCCGGATTTTCGCCTTGTCTTCCGGATAACCCTCAAACAGCGCGCCCGTGAAGATCAGGCCCGCATCAGCGCCGGAATGGCGATAGCTGTAGCCCATATCGGCATTGGAAAGCACATGCTGATTGCCCTGACGGTCGACCGCATAGACCTCCACGACACGCTCGCGCGTCTCGCCGCCATTGGCGCCCGCATTCATGCTCAGCGCACCGCCGATGGAGCCGGGAATGCCGTAATAGAAATGGAAACCGCCAATGCCATTATCCATGGCCATAGCGGCAATATGCTTGTCGGGGCAGATCGCGCCCGCCTTGATGCGGTTTTCGCCGGCAAGCTCCACCTGGCCGAAGCCCTTGGCGGACAGACGGACGACAACGCCCGGAATGCCGCCATCGCGCACCAGAAGGTTCGAGCCGACGCCAACCACGGTCAACGGCACGTCTTCCGGCAGAATTTTCAGGAAGGCAATCAGATCGTCGGTATCGTGCGGCTGGAACATGACTTCCGCAAGACCGCCGGCTCTGAACCACGTCACGCGGTCCATGGGCGCATCCGGTGTCAGACGTCCCCGCAATTCATTTACCCCGTCGCCGAGCCTCCCCAGCAATTTAACCCCATCGACCTGTCTCATTCAGACTTTCCTGATATGCTCTTCAATTCCGAAGGCAGTACTGCTGCCCATTGCGTGATATTTCCAGCCCCCAAGAGAACCACGAAATCACCCGGATTCGCAATGCCTGCAACCACTGAGGCGAGATCTTCCCGTTTCTCGAGAAAACGGGCGTCACGGTGCCCGGCGGCCTTGATGGCCGAAACCAGCGCTTCCGAGCTTGCGCCCTCAATCGGATCTTCGCCCGCGGCATAGACCGGAGCAAGGATAATCGTGTCGGCATCGTTAAAACAATGCGCGAAATCGTCGAACAGGCTGGAAAGGCGGCTATAGCGGTGCGGCTGGTGCACGGCGATGATACGACCCTTGCAGGCCTCCCGCGCCGCCTTCAGCACGGCCTTGATCTCCACCGGATGGTGGCCATAGTCATCGAAAACCTGCACCCCATTGGCTTCGCCCGTCAGCGTGAAACGCCGCTTGACGCCGCCGAAGGAGGCAAGGCCCTTCTTGATGTCGGCTTCCGAAATGCCGAGACGATTGGCAACCGCAATCGCCGCCGTCGCATTCGAGACGTTGTGGCGGCCGGGCATCGGCAGGACGAGGTCCTTGAAGGAGAATATCTTGCCGGTGCGGCGACGGCGGATTTCCACGTCGAACACCGAGCGCGTGCCGTCGATGCGCACATTCGAAAAGCGCACATCGGCCTGCGGGTTCTCGCCATAGGTGATGACCTTGCGGTCCTCGATGCGGCCGACCAGTGCCTGCACTTCCGGATGATCGAGGCACATGACGCCGAAACCGTAGAAAGGCACATTCTCCACGAACTGGCGGAATGCGGCGCGGACGGCATCGAAATTTCCGTAGTGATCCAGATGCTCGGGATCGATATTGGTGATGACAGCCACATCGGCCGGCAGCTTCAGGAAGGTGCCGTCGGATTCGTCGGCCTCCACCACCATCCACTCGCCCTCACCCATGCGGGCATTGGTGCCGTAAGCATTGATGATGCCGCCGTTGATGACGGTCGGGTCAAGATTGCCGGCTTCCAGCAGGGTCGCGACCATGGAGGTGGTGGTGGTCTTGCCATGCGTGCCACCAATGGCGATGGCGTTACGGAAACGCATCAGCTCGGCCAGCATTTCGGCCCGGCGAACGATCGGCAGGTGCTTTTCACGCGCCGCGATGAGTTCGGGATTGTTCTTCTTGATGGCGGTGGAAACGACCACGACCTCGGCGTCGCCGATATTATCCGCCGTATGGCCGACAAAAACCTCGATGCCCTTGTCGCGCAGCCGCTGCACATTGGCGCTGTCGGCCTGATCCGACCCCTGAACGCGGTGGCCGAGATTGTGAAGCACTTCGGCAATGCCGCTCATGCCGATCCCGCCTATGCCGATGAAATGCACAAGGCCTATGGCTTTCGGCATCTTCATGCCCCAACTCCTTCATTCTTCTTCTTGAATTCCTGCACGGACCGGCCGGAGGCAATCGCCTCCACCAGATCGGCCAGCACATCCGCCGCATGCGGTTTGCCCGTCGCCTTTGCTGCCGCCGCCGTTGCCGAAAGACGATCCGGCTCCGAAAGCGCTGAGGACAGCAGGCCGGAAAGCTTCTGCGGCGACAGTTCCGCCTGCTTGATGACGCTTGCCCCGCCCGCCGCCGAAAGCGCTGCCGCATTGGCGGCCTGATCGTGATCGAGCGCATGCGGATACGGAACGAGGATAGATGGGCGGCCGATCACCGAAAGCTCCGATACGGTCGATGCGCCCGAGCGGCTGATGACCAGATCGGCATCGCCGATGCGCGACGCCATGTCGCCGAAGAAGGGCGAAACATCCGCCTTCACGCCGAGCTTCTGATAGGAGGCGATCACGCTGTCCTTGTCTTCCGGCCGCGCCTGCTGGGTGACGACGATGCGCTTGCGCTGCTCATCCTTCAGCAGGCAGATCGCCGCAGGCACCGCGCTCGAGAAGAACTGCGCGCCCTGGCTGCCGCCGAAAACGACAAGCTTGAATGTCTCACCCGTCTGCGAGGGCGTATAGGGTATCTCCGACGCCGCCAGCACCGCCGGGCGAACGGGATTGCCGGTCGCCACCGTCTTGTCGGAATATTGGCCATTGGCGGGCGGCAGGAAACCGCCGGCAATCGCTTTCACGCGGCCTGCCAGCGCCTTGTTGGCGCGGCCCATCACCGCATTCTGCTCGTGAATGATGGACGGAACGCCAAGCCCGGTGGATGCCAGAAGCGGCGGCACCGTCGGGTAACCGCCGAAACCGACAACTGCGACAGGCTTCAGTTTCGCCACCAGCCGGCGCGCGGCGCGCAGACCAACCCACAGCTTCCAGAGCGAACGCGCGACGGAAATCGGGTTTTTCGAGCCGATGGTGGCGGACGGGACCACATGAATTTCATCCGCCGGGAACTTGCCCGCATAACGCTCGGCGCGGCTGTCGGTAACGAGGTGCACCTGATAACCGCGCGCTTTCAGCGTGTGCGCGAGCGCCTCGGCTGGAAAAACATGGCCGCCGGTTCCCCCGGCGGCAAGAAGAACAATACCCTTGCTCATGATCGTTTACTCCGCGGGAACGCCGGAACCGACGCGGAAGAAACTCCGCTCCTGCGCCCGCTTTTCGGGTCTGTGGCGTGTCAGCGCCAGAAGGAAGCCGGCGGTGACGCAGATCGCCATCATCGACGAACCACCGTAGGAAATCAGCGGCAGCGTCATGCCCTTGGCGGGCATCAGTTCCAGATTGACGCCGATATTGATCATCGACTGCATGCCGATCTGCAGCACAAGGCCCGCCACGGCAAAGCGGCAGAAATCGTCCTTTTCCTTGAAGGCGTGCGAAAGGCCGCGCAGCACGATGAAGGCGAAGATCACGACGAGGAACATGCAGAAAACGATGCCGAATTCTTCCGCAGCCACCGAGAAGATGAAGTCGGTATGGCTGTCGGGAATGATGCGCTTGACGATGCCCTCGCCCGGTCCGCGACCGAACCAGTCGCCGCGAATGATCGCCTCGCGCGCCGTGTCCACCTGGAACGTGTCGCCTTCGCCGGTCCAGAAACGGTCGATACGACCGGCCACGTGCGGCAGCATCAGATAGGCGGAGATGATGCCGCCGACCCCGACGCCGCCGAGCATGATGATCCAGAACCACGGCACGCCGGCCATGAAGAACATGCCACCCCAGACCACCGACGTCAGGATCGTTTGGCCGAAGTCCGGCTGGGCGATCAGGAGCGCCGCCACAATGCCGAAGGTGATGATGGCGAAAAGATTGCCGGGAATTTCAGGATGGCGCGCCCGTTCGGCAAACAGCCAGGCGCAGACGATGACGAAGGCCGGCTTCATGAATTCCGACGGCTGGATCGAGAAGGTGCCGATGGAAATCCAGCGCCGCGCACCCTTGACCTCGATGCCGAAAAACAGCGCGAAGATCATCATCAGCAGCGAAACGATAAGCATGATGACCGCTACGCGCCGCACTTGACGCGGCGACAGGAAGGACAGGCCGACCATGATCGCGAGCGACGGCACCATGAACATCGCCTGACGCTCGACGAAGAAGAAGCTGTTGAGGCCGATACGCTCGGCAACGGCGGGCGACGCCGCAAAGGACAGCATCAGGCCAATGCCCATCAGTGCGATGAACGCCGCCAGAAAGAAACGGTCGATGGTCCAGAACCATTCCGCGACCGGACCTCGATCAACTCGGCTTACCATGGCTTTCAGCCCCCTTTTCCAGAGTGGACAAGCATCGTCATGCCATCGAGCGCCGCAACCTCAGCGACAAACGAATCACCCCTGACTTCAAAGTTCTTATATTGATCGAAGCTTGCGCAAGCCGGGGACAGCATCACGATATTGCCGGCCGTCGCGTCCTTTTCAGCATCTGCTGCCGCGTGCTGCACGGCTTTATCAAGCGTACCGGATATCTCGTAAGGCACCGCCTCGCCAAGTGTCGCAGCAAATTCCGCCGCCGCCTCGCCGATCAGATAGGCCTTTGCGATGCGCGGGAAGAGCGGCGAGAGGCTGGTGATGCCGCCCGCTTTCGGCAGACCGCCGGCGATCCAGTAGATACGGTCGAAACTTGAAAGCGCCGGTGCTGCAGCATCGGCATTGGTGGCCTTGCTGTCATTGACGAAGGTGACATTGCCACGTCGGCCGACCGGCTGCATACGATGCTTGAGGCCGGGAAAAGACTTCAGGCCTGCGCGAACTTCCTCTTCGGAAACCCCGACCGCAAGGCAGGCGGCGATTGCCGCCGCCGCATTCTGCGCATTGTGGCTGCCGCGCAGGGTCTGGATACCGTCGAGATCGGTGAGCAGCGAAGAAGTGCCGTCATGCGCACGGAAAATGCGGCTGCCTTCGGCATAAAGACCTTCGGAAACCACATTGCGCTTGGAAATGCGTTCCACCTTGACACCGGCGCGTTCGATACGGTCGGCAATCAGCGTCGAATGGCTGTCATCGACACCGACGATGGCCGTTTGACTGCCCGCCACCAGCCGTTCCTTGACGTCGGCATAGTGCTGCATCGTGCCGTGCCGGTCGAGATGGTCAGGCGTCAGATTGAGAAGAATGCCAGCGGTCGGATTGATCGTCGGTGCGAGATCGATCTGGTAGGACGAGCATTCGACAACATAGAAGCGTTGCGCCTTCGGCGGATCGAGGCTCAGCACCGCCGTACCGATATTGCCGCCAAGCTGCGTATCGCGGCCGGACACGTTGAGAATATGCGCGATCAGCGCCGTCGTTGTCGACTTGCCGTTGGTGCCGGTAATCGCGATAAAAGGGCAATCCGGCGCATGCGCACGGCGCTCGCGGATGAAAAGCTCGATATCGCCGATGATCTCGACGCCCGCCGCTTTCGCAAGGTCGACCGACCAATGCGGTTTCGGATGCGTCAGCGGCACGCCGGGCGCCAGAACAAAGGAAGAAAAGCTCGGCCAGTCAATCGTCCGAAGATCCGCCGTCTTGATGCCTTCGGCCTCGGCCTTCGCGACACTGTCGGGATTGTCGTCGAAAGCAACGACATCCGCCCCGCCGGCCACCAGCGCCCGGGCCGTGACGAGACCCGAACCGCCAAGCCCGAAAAGCGCGACCTTCTTACCTTTGAACGACGTGACCGGGATCATCGCTCACCTCAGCTTCAGGGTGGCGAGGCCAAGCAGCGCGAGGCCAACGGAGATGATCCAGAAACGGATGACCACCTGGCTTTCCGTCCAGCCCTTTTTCTCGAAATGGTGATGGATCGGCGCCATCAGGAAGACGCGCCTGCCGGTGCGCTTGAACCAGAAGACCTGGATGATGACAGACAGTGTTTCCATGACGAAGAGACCGCCGACGATAACCATGACGATTTCGTGTTTGGTGGCAACCGCTATGGAACCGATCAGGCCTCCGAGCGCCAGCGAACCCGTATCGCCCATGAAGATGGCGGCGGGCGGCGCGTTGAACCACAGGAAGCCGAGGCCCGCGCCGATGACCGCGCCGACGATGACGGCAAGCTCACCCGTGCCGGGCACGAAGTTGATCTGCAGGTAATTGGCGAAAACCGCGTTACCGGCGAGATAGGCGATCACGCCGAAAGTGGCGGCGGCGATCATCACAGGCACGATGGCGAGACCATCGAGACCATCCGTCAGGTTCACGGCATTGCCCGCGCCAACGATGACGAAAGCACCGAACAGCACGAAGAAGTAGCCGAGATTGATCACGAATTCCTTGAAGAAGGGAAAGGCGATGGAGCTGCCGAGCGTGCCGCCATGCGGTGCGGAAGCGAGCGCCATCTTCATCATGAAGAACACGGCAATCGCCGCAATCAGGAATTCAATGCCGAGACGGGCCTTGCCGGAAAACCCCTTGTCGCTCTGTTTCGTGACCTTGAGATAATCGTCGTAGAAGCCGATGGCTCCGAAACCGAGCGTCACCATCAAAACGGCGACGACATAGACGTTCGACAGATCGCCCCAGAGCAGCGAACCGCCGAGAATGCCGGCGAGGATCATCAGGCCGCCCATGGTCGGCGTGCCGGCCTTCTTGAAATGCGTCTGCGGACCATCGGCGCGGATGGGCTGGCCCTTGCCCTGGCGCACGCGCAGCGAATTGATGATCGCCGGTCCGAACAGGAAGACGATCAACGCAGAGGTGAACATCGCAGCACCCGCCCGGAAGGTGATGTACCGGAACAGGTTGAAGATTTGAATTTTATCCGACAGTTCGACGAGCCAGATCAGCATAATTGCCCTTTCAAAAGGCTATTTCAGACTTGGCGTTCCGTCTCGGGGAATGCCGGATACTTGTCAAGCAGGGCGGCGACAATCTTGCCGAAACCGAGGCCAAGTGACGATTTTACCATCAGCGCGTCTCCCGGTTGCACCCATTGCAGGGCGAAATCGGTCAGTTCCGCCGTCGTCGGGAACCAGATGACGGTAACGCTGTCCGGCAACGCATCACGCAGCGCCGCCATCGCCTCACCCGCCAGCCAGACATGTTCGATACCGGCCGCAAGCAGTGGGCCGGCCAATTCTTCATGCAACTGCGCGGAAAACTCGCCCATCTCCAGCATGTCGCCGAGGACTGCGACGCGCCTTCCGTGACCCTGCGTCGGCGTTTCCGCCAGCACGGCGATCGCCGCGCGCATGGAGGCCGGATTGGCATTGTAGCTTTCATCGATCAGCAGGAAGGTGCCACCGTTGATTGCCAGCTGATGGCGCTGGCCGCGCCCCTTTACCGCCTCAAGCGTTCCCAGCGCCTCGAAGGCACGGTCGAGATTGGCGCCGGTGACCGCAACGGCGCCCAGCACGGCCATGGCGTTATCTGCAATATGCCGGCCGGGAATATTGATGTGCAACTCACTGGTTTCACCGTTCAGGATCGCCCAGATCGTCGAGCCCGTCGTCGTGCTCTCGAAATCCGCGAGGCGGAAATCCGCCTTGGCATGCTGCCCGAAGGTGAGGATATGCTCGATACCCTGTTCCTGCGCCGCTTCTTCAAGCTGTTCGAACTGGGCGTTATCGCGGTTGAGGATGACGGAACCGCCCTCCTCCAGACCCTCGAAAATCTCCGCCTTGGCGCTAGCGATCTCTTCAATGTTCTTGAAATTGCCAAGATGGGCCGGCGCGATGGTCGTGATGATCGCCACATGCGGGCGCACCAGCTTCACCAGCGGCCGAATTTCGCCGGAATGGTTCATGCCGATTTCGAAAACACCGAATTCCGTGTCGGCAGGCATGCGCGCCAGCGTCAGCGGCACGCCCCAATGGTTGTTGAAGGAGGCTACCGCCGCATGCACCCGCCCTGAAGGGGCGAGCGCCTGCCGCAGCATTTCCTTGGTCGTGGTCTTGCCGACCGAACCGGTCACCGCAATGATGCGCGCCGACGTTCTTTCACGCGCGGCGATGGCGAGCTTGCCGAGTGCGGCAAGCACATCTTCCACCACGATCATCGGCACGGTCAGGCGGCCGAGCGCCGGCAGCTTGGCCTCCGCAACGACCAGAAGCCCCGCCCCGTTCGCAACGGCGAAGCTGGTGTAATCATGACCGTCCACCCGGTCGCCCTTGATGGCGAAGAACGCTTCGCCTGGCTTGACCGTCCGGCTGTCGATGGAAATGCCGGTGATTCCGGTCGGCAGGTTGCCCACGGGGCGTCCTGCCGTGATGGCGATCATGTCGGCGACTGTCCATAACCAGCTCAAATCTTCGATCCTTCCAGCCCTGCCAGTGCAGCGCGCACCTGTTCATGATCGGAAAACGGCAGCGTTACCGAACCGACGATCTGCCCCTCTTCATGCCCCTTGCCTGCAACGATCAGCGTATCGCCATGCGAAAGCAGCGACACCGCATGGCGGATAGCGTCCGCCCTGTCGCCGATTTCCAAAGCGCCGGGCGCTGCCGCCATGACTTCGGAACGGATCGTTGCAGCATCTTCCGAACGCGGATTGTCGTCGGTGACGATAACGATGTCGGAAAGCCGCGTCGCAACCTCGCCCATGATCGGGCGCTTGCCCTTGTCGCGGTCGCCGCCGCAGCCGAAGACGGTGATGATTCGGCCCGAGGTGAAGGGCCGAACGGAGGTCAGCACATTTTCCAACGCATCCGGCTTGTGGGCATAATCCACATAGGCAAGCGCGCCGTTCTTCGTCTGGCCTACCAGTTCCAGACGGCCGGCGGCGCCGATCAACTTTTCGAGTGCCTTCAGCGCGGTTGCTGCGGGAACGCCGGTGGACATGGCAAGGCCGGCGGCAACAAGCGCATTGGCTACCTGGAAATCACCCGCCAGCGGGATATCGACTTCATAGATCACGCCATCATGATGCACTTCGATCATCTGCTTGTGGCGAAAATGCTCGACGCGCTTCAAAGTGAGATACTGACCGTTCCGTCCAACGGTGCGGACATCGAGACCGGCTTCGCGCGCCGCACGGATCGCCTGTTGCGACCATGGATCGTCAGCGAAGATCACGGCGGGAGCGCCCTTTTCCATCAGCGTATCGAAGAGCCGCATCTTCGCGGCCATATAGTTCTCGACGGTCGGATGATAATCCATGTGGTCGCGGCCGAGATTGGTGAAACCGGCGGCTGCCAGCCTCACTCCATCGAGACGGCGCTGGTCAAGACCATGGCTCGACGCCTCCATCGCCGCATGGGTCACCCCTTCGCTCGCAAGCTCGGCCAGAAGCGCATGCAGCGTTACCGGATCAGGGGTCGTCAGTGCGCCATAATCTTCACGGCCCGGAGCGATAACGCCCGTTGTGCCGATCTGTGCCGCGGCATGGCCGGCGAAAGCCCAGATCTGCCGAACGAAGGAGGCGACCGAGGTTTTCCCCGCGGTGCCGGTGACGGCGACCATGGTTTCCGGCTGTTTTCCATAAAAACGGGAAGCGGCAAGGGAGAGATAAAGGCGTGGATCGGTGACCGAAAGCACCGGCACATCGGCATCCACCGCGTGTCCGGAAACGATGGCGACCGCGCCCTTGGCAACCGCGTCCTTCACATAGGCCGCGCCATCCGCCTTGGTGCCCGCAACCGCCACAAACAGGCTGCCCGGCGCAGCCTTGCGGCTGTCTGCGGTGATCCCCCCGATTTCGATCGCCCCGATCTCAGACAGGAGCAATTCTTTCAATTCCGGAAACGCATTTCCGGATATATCTCGCAAATTCATCGACTGTGTCCGTCTTGTCCCCCCGGCGCGAATCGCCGGAACATCATAAGCTAACAATCAATAAGACACGAGCAAGGCCGAGCCATCCTTGCCGAACTTCGGCTTCACGCCCAGCACCGCCGCCGTGCGGGTGATGATATCGCGCACCATCGGCGCTGCGGATGTGCCGGCGAGTGCCGCGCCATTACCCTTGTCCGTCTTCGGCTCGTCGATGAAGGACAGCACGACATATTGCGGATCGTCCATTGGGAAGGCCGAGAGGAAGGCGTTGAAGTTCTTGTCGTGCACGTAACGTCCGTTGACGACCTTGTCGGCCGTGCCGGTCTTGCCGCCGACGTTGAAACCATCGACGCGCGCGTTGCGGCCGGAACCGTTGACCCCGTTCCACTCGAACAGGAAACGCATGTCCTTGCTGGCGCCCGGTTTCAGAACCTGCTTGGCCACCTGATCGGCCTGTTCGCGGGTGCGCGGCAGGAAAGTCGGTTCGATCAGTTTGCCGCCATTGACGAGTGCAGCGCCGGCAACCGCCGTCTGCAGCGGCGTCGTGGAAACGCCGTGGCCAAACGAAATGGTAATCGAGTTGATCTTCTTCCATTCGCGCGGCTGCGACGGCAGCGCCACTTCCGGCAATTCGGTCTGCATGCGGGTCAAAAGGCCAAGCCGGGTGAGGAATTCCTTGTGGCCTTCCGTTCCCACGGTGTCGGCAATCTTGGCTGTACCGATATTGGAGGAATACTGGAAGATTTCCGGCACCGAAAGCATCCGGCCCTTGCCGTGGAAGTCCTTGATGGTGAAACCGCCGATGCGGATCGGATAGCGCGCATCGAAGGTATCGCCGAGACGGACGCGGCCCGAATCGAGACCCATGGCGATGGTGAAGGACTTGAAGGTGGACCCCATTTCGAACGTGCCGTTCGACATGCGGTTGAGCCAGCCTTCCTTGGCGCCTTCGGCCGGATTGTTAGGATCGTAATCCGGCACGGAGGCCATGGCGAGGACTTCGCCGGTATGCACATCCAGAACCACCGCGCCGGCGCCGATTGCCTGGAACTTGGTGATGGCCGAGGTCACGACTTCGCGGACAATGGACTGCACGCGCAGATCGATGGAAAGCTTCACCGGCTCCAGCGGCTGGTCGCTGGTCATGCCAAGCGCGGTCAGATCGGCAAGGCCCTGGCTGTCGACGTAACGTTCCATGCCGGCAACGCCGCGATTGTCGATATTGACGTGACCGACGACATGCGCGGCGGTCGGCCCGCCGGGATAAAAGCGGCGCTTTTCCGGACGGAAGCCGACGCCTGGAATGCCGAGCGCCAGAATCTGGCTCTGCTGCTTCGGCGTCAGCTGGCGGCGCAGCCACTGGAAGCGCGAATTGGAGGAAAGCTTCTGATAGGTGCTGCGCTGGTCGAGATCCGGCAGAACCGTCCGCAGCTTCTCGATAGCCTCATCGATATCGACGATGCGATGCGGTTCGGCGAAAAGCGAGACGGTGCGAATATCGGTGGCCAGAACCTCGCCATTGCGGTCGAGAAGATCGGGGCGCGACGCCATCAAGCGGTCGGCGGGTGCGATGCTCGATACCGTTTCCTGCTCGGCCATGCCATATTGCACAAGACGCCCGCCAACGACGGCGTAAAAGGCCACAAAACCGAAAATAATCAGGCCGACACGGCTTTTCGCCTGGGCGGCGCGCTTCTTGCGGGCGCCCTCAAAAGCCGCATGGTCGGTATAAACACCGGTGGTGCTGGCGGAAAAATGAGCCTTGCTCTTCAAAACCATGACGCGGGAGAGAAAAGACATTAGCGGTTCACCGATCCTGTTATCGTGTCATCCATGTCGTCGGTTTCATCGCCCGCGACGGCGGAGACGGCCGGAGCCGCTGTGGGACGGGAAACACGCGCCCGGGGTGTCGGAACCGGAGTGCCGTTGACGGCAATCTGGCCCGCCGGCGGTGATTTCTTTTTGGTGGCCGCACCAAGCGTCGCACCCGGCTTGGAGCCGTTAACGGCGGCGGCAATGACATCCTCGACGCTCATTCCTTCCGGCTCGGGCGGCTGCGGCAGTTGCGAGCGCAGCATGGGCAGCTCACGCGGCTGCGCCAGCTGCGTCGGCAGCGTCGGCGAAAGGCCAAGCTCATCCTGATAGGCATTGACGAGCCGGTGCAGACGGTTCGGCTGCGTCAGGAGCGCCCAGTCGGCCCTCAAAAGATCGATCGTATCCTTCTCAAGCTTGATCTCGGCCTCCAGCTTGCGGACCTCCTCAAGCTTCAGATCGGCCTTGTGCTTGATCGAATAGGTCACGACGGCCGCGGCGACCATCACACCCATCAAGATGACATCGAAAGTGCGCAGCATATCAGCCTCCCATCTTTTCAAGGCTGGCGAGATCGGGAAGCTCGAAGATCGAATAATCCGCCGCGCGCGCCGGTGCGGTCGTGCGCAGACCGGCCCGCAATTTGGCGGATCGGGCACGGGGATTGAGCTCCGCCTCCTCATCGCTGGCGGCGATCATCGGCTTTCCGATGTTATCGAAAATGGCGGGCTTGTCCTCCACCATCGGCAGGTGCCGGGAACCGGCGGCCTTGCCCGAACGGTCGGAGAAGAATTTCTTGACGATACGGTCTTCCAGCGAATGGAAGGTGACGACGACCAGTCGGCCACCGGGTTTCAAAACCTGCTCGGCTGCAAAAAGCGCCTGCGCCAGCTCGCCCAGCTCGTCATTGACGAAAACGCGCAGTGCCTGAAACACCCGCGTTGCGGGATGAATCTTGTCTTTGGCCTTACGCGGCGTGACGATCTCGATGAGGCCGGCCAGATCGCGGGTGGTGCGGAACGGCTCTTCCGCCCTCTTCTTCTCTATGGCGCGGGCGATGCGGCCCGGCTGTTTTTCTTCACCGAGAAAACCGAAGATGCGGATCAGATCGCTGACCTTCGCACGATTGACGACATCGGCCGCCGAAACGCCGGAACCCGACATGCGCATGTCGAGAGGGCCATTTTTCTGGAAGGAAAAACCGCGCTCGGCCTCGTCGATCTGCATGGAGGAAACGCCGATATCCAGCACGACGCCATCGAGCCCGCCTTGCGGGGCATGTTTCGCGAGATCGGAGAATTGCGACTGGATGAGGCTCAACCGGCCGCCATTGGCGGCAACCATTGCCTGACCGCCGGCGATCGCGGTCGGATCGCGGTCGAGCGCGATGACATCAGCGCCCTGATCGAGAATGGCCTGGGTGTAGCCGCCGGCGCCGAACGTGCCGTCGAGAATGATCTTGCCGGATGATGGCTCCAGCGCGGCAATGACTTCGCGAAGCAGGACCGGGATGTGACGCTGAGGTCCGCCATCGGCATCAGAAGATCGTCCGCCAGAATTCGCCGCCATTCCGTGTCCCCGTCCTAGGCGGGGCGAGCAGCCGAAAAACCGCGCCCCGCTCTTGCTTCCGCCTGCGCCGCCAAAAACGCATTCGGTTGCCAAAGCTGAAAATGATCCGCCCGTCCGACGAAGGTGACTTCGGTGGATATGCCGGTGAATTCCCGCACGAAATCCGTCACCATCAATCGACCTTCCTGGTCGAGCTTCATGAAAACGCCGCCGCCGTGAACCAGCAGCGACATCGCGTTCGCCTCGGGCGAGAAGGCATCCATCGACGCAATCTGCCGCTCGTAGCGCTCCAGCAAATCCGGACCGCCGACACTGATTGCCGGAAAGGCGAAATCCTGAAGACAATAAAGCTCCTGAATGCCGCGCCTGACCAGCACCGAACGAAACGGAGACGGAACCGAAACGCGCCCCTTGGCGTCGATCCTGTTCGTCACGTTCGATAAAAAGCGGTCCATTACTCAACTCGCCAAAACCGCATGCCGCAAAGCGATTCATCCGCTCCGCAGCCGACACCGGTACGCACGACACATCGCCAAGCGCCAGGGCGACGTGCCCTGCAGCAGCCCCTCGTAGGCTCCTCACTCGTTTCAGCGATTGCGGGTCAAAAACACGACCCAATGTGGTGTGCATTTGGGATATCATGGGACACTATGGGCGTCAATGGGAGAAGCCGGCACGATACCGACTTCGCATCGGAAATTCATAAGCCGTTAAGTTTAACGAATGGTTTACCGAGCCACGCGACGATGCGCTCTCACGGCACGGGAAGATGCGGCGAAGCCGCTGTTTTTCTGTGTTAAAATAAGGAAATGGCCGCATTATCCGGCTTCCCGGGCAGATGGGTCAGGCCGTCAACGTCAGAAAATAATGGAATCGACGAGAAGCTCAGTCACAATGGCTTCCTTCGCTGCGCTCTATATCCGCATTCTCAGGGCGCAGTGCTTCCTCATCAAACTCCTGGCCTTTAGCCAGAAGACGCAGAACAACCACATCGTCCTGCTCCACCACAAAAGCGACACTGGCGCTGCGTTCAAAACCGATTATGCGGAGTCCCATACGCAGTTCGTTACGCACGGTGCCACGTTCGGGAAAGACATTCAAAGTTGAAAGAAATATGCCGATGCGATCAATGTACCGATCTGCGACAGCGGACGACCCTGATTTGCCGGCGATATTTTGATGGATATGCACCAGATCGGCCTGCGCTTCGGGTGACATGCGCACAACGTAATACTTCATTTAAAAGCGTTTCCAGCAAAAACATGCGGCAACTTGGCATTACGAATTGCATAAATATAAATAGATAAAGGGTTTCGGAGAGGTGGGAGCTATGTGCGCCCCTCACCCTTGGCAATACGCGCCCTGACCTCAGCCAAACCTTCATTGAGAGGCTTGGCCCTGCCCGGGTCTGCTTTGTGAGCATCGTATGCGGATGTCACTTCTTCCTGCAACCACCGCTCCACGGCCGCATCGCGGGCTGCCAGGGTGCGAAGACCATCACGGATAACCTCGCTCTCCGTCGCATATTCGCCGGAAGCGACCTTTGCCTTGACCATTTCCGCCATTTCCAGGGGAAGTGTGATGCTGAAAGCTTGGGTGGTGCGCATGGTTTTCGCCTTTCATTCCCCCTTGTATCACACGGTATGATTTAATCATACACATTCCTGATTATTCATGGGGGAAGCGGCATACATGAGCCGCCGCAAAGATTGAGGAAAATTTGCCAGTTGGCCTGTAAGCCGGGTTCTGTATGGCCCCGGTTTGACCCGGAACGTGGCAGCCATTCATCTGGGACGGCATTTGCATGCCGCCTCGCGCAACCCACCCGGATGACGGGCCCGGAAACCGGCTGTGAACGGGCTTTCGCCCGCCCCGTGTCATCCCTATTCGGTCTTGCTCCCGGTGGGGTTTACCTTGCCGCCGCTGTTACCAGAAGCGCGGTGGGCTCTTACCCCACCCTTTCACCCTTACCATGCGATGCATGGCGGTTTGCTCTCTGTGGCACTTTCCCTGGGGTCGCCCCCGCCGGACGTTATCCGGCACCGTATTTCCGTGGAGCCCGGACTTTCCTCACCTTACCGTCTTTCGACATTGGTAAAGCGCGGCTGCCCGGCCAACTGGCATGGGCTGCATAACCATGTTCCGAGGCGAAAGCCACCGAAAAGCGCAGGCAAGGATCAAAGAAATGCCGGCTTGAAATCCGTCGAAAAGGCGCCATCGGCGATTTCTCCGTCCCGCAGCAGCACAGCACCGAGCCGTCCGATCTCATCGGAACTCTTGGCCGCCGTACCATTGCCGCCGGTCAGAACCGCAATCTTCGGCGAGGCGGTGAAGCCGATGGCCGGATAACCGCTTTGCGTTTTGGAGACGACGCAGGCGGCCATCGAGACACGCGAGAGATCGATGGAAGGCACCAGCGATCCGACGATCTCGGAGAGATGATCACGCACGCTTTCGCGTCCGCCGGAGCGGAACCATTCCCGGATTTCCGGGTCGCTGCCGAGCCTCTTGTCGTCGGGATCGCCGCCGATCTTCAGATAGAATTTGCCATCGGGATAACGCACCGGCGGCAGAAGATAGATATGTTTCGTCGTGTCGCGCGGCTCATAGATCAGCGACGGCATGTCCGCATATTGATCCAGATCGCCCTCATCCACCTCGAAGAAAGCGACGGTGCGTGCATAGACATCGAGCGCCGCCGGCTGCGGCAGCAGATCTTTCGTGATCGAGAAGCCGCCCGCCGCCACCAGCACCCGGTCTGCGGTATAAACCGCGCCAGACGCCGTCTCCACCCGCGCGCGACCATCCTCTTCGCGCGTCGAGACGACGATATCGTCGACAAGCGTAACGCCCGCCATTTCCGCCAAAATGGCCTGCGCCTTCACCAGCCCACGTGGATTGACGTATCCGGCATTGTCCCTTTCGAACACGCCCTCGCAACCCGGCTCGAAGGAGAAATAGGGAAAGCGGCTTTCGAGGCCTTCCCCGTCCAGCAGTTCCGTCGAAACCCCGAGCCGCGCCGCCGCCTTGCGGACATCGTCGACAAAAGGATTAGCGCCGCCCCGTTCGGGCCCCACCATCAGGCAGCCGACGGGTGCATAAAATTCAACACCGCTTCGTGCGGCAATATCGGCGTAACGCGCTATCGAGCGGTTGGCGAGCAGCGCCCAGTCGGCATCGCCGTCGATGGTGCGGGTAATCCGCGCCTCGTCATAATGGCTGGCAAAGACTCCCTGATGCGCTTTGATGTCGGCGGGTTCGCCGGGGCCGATCAGCGCGACGCCATCCACCGTTTCAGCCAGATGGCGGGCGGCAGCGGCCCCCATCATGCCGCGACCCACAACGATGTATCTGAAATGTCCCGACATGCCGCCCTCTTCACCCGCTCATTTCCGTCGTAACCTTGTAGCTGCTTCGTCCCCGAATGTCAGACGAAAACCGGCGACATTTCGGCGGCGAATTCATCCTCGGTCAACTGACCGTTCAAAAGCAGCATGGCGCCCAGCCGGCCGATTTCGTCCGAAGATTTGGCGGAGACGAAATTGCCGCCGGTCAGAACCGCGATATTGGAGGATTGCGTATAGCCAATATAGGGATAGCCGCTGCGGGTAATGGAGGCGACACAGGAGCCTGAGGTGACGGGGCAGCCCGCAAGCTCCGGCATCAAGGAGAGCGCCCGCTTTTTCAGAAACTCAACCTCACCCGGCGTGCCGTCCGAATGGAACCAGTCCACTGCGTCGGTGAGCGTTTCAAGCCTGCCCTTTTCGCTCTCGCCGCCGATCTTCAGATAGACCTTGCCATCGGGATAACGCACCGGCGGCAGGATATAGACGATGTCGTCCTCGGTCTCCGCCAGTACGATGGTGGAGGGCATCGCACCGAACAGCGCCTGCCGCGCCTCATCCAGCTCAAAAAAGACGATGGTGCGGCCCGTGGCCGCCATATCGACCGGAGAAGGCAGAAGCTCGGCCATGTTGGTGAAACCGCCGGCCGCTACGATGACCTTTTCAGCCGTATGAACCGCCCCTTCCCGAGTCGAAACCTCGACGCCATGGGAAGTATCGCGAATATACGCCGCCGTCTGGCGCACAAGCCGCGCGCCCTGCGCGATGGCAATCGTGCATTGCGCCTTCACCAGGGCGCGCGGATTGACGTGGCCGGCATATTGCGCCTCGAAATAACCGCTATGGTCGGCCGGCAGGGAGAACATCGGAAACCGGCCAGCCAGCGCATCAGCGCCGAGTGTCTCCACACCGAGGCCGAGACGGTCGGCCGATGCAAGCGCGCGCGAGACATAGTCCCCCGCAAGCCCCCTGCCGTTTCCGGTAAACAGGCAGCCCGCTTCCGTGAAAAAGCGGATGCCGCTTTTGGCCTCGATCTCCGCATAACGGCGGATGGAGCGCTGCGCGAGTTCCGCCCAGACCGGATCGCCATCAAAACCGCGGGTAATGCGCGCTTCGTCGTAATGGCTCGAAAACACACCCTGATGGGTCTTGCGATCGGTGGGTTCGTCCGGGCCGATCAGCGCCACGCCATCCGTTTGCATTGAGAGATGCCGCGCCGCAGCCGCTCCCATCATCCCGGCCCCGACGACGATATATTTGAAATCCGGCATGTCATGCTCCGTATCAGATTTGCTTCTGACTACAGCATGCCGGGCCGAACCGGAATCGCTTTTCGCAATTTCGCAGACGAACGATGGCGGCCTCAGCCGGCCAGCAGCGCCTGCACCTTGCCGCAATAACGCTTGGAGACCGGGTTCATCCGGGTGGCGCCATGGCCTGCATTGTAACGCAGGATCGTGCTGCACACCTGGCCGCCGCCAAGCTGATGCGCCGTCGCCAGATATTGCATGCCCCAGCGAATATTTGTCTCGGGATCGTAGAGCGCCTTGGTCGTGCCGCGATAGCCCATCATCCGCGCCGTCGCCGGCTTGATCTGCATCAGCCCGACCTCGCCTGCGCTGCCGCGAGCCTTCGGATTGAACTTGCTTTCCACCGAAACCACGGCATGCGCCAGATTGGTGGGAACGCCGTAACGCTTGGCATATTTGACGATCAGATCGGAATAGTCGTTCCTGAGCGAGGAAGGCAGGCTCTTTTCGGGAATGGGATAACCGGGCTTGCGGAAGAAGGTCTCCAGCGTCACGGTTTTGGTCTTGACGTCCTCGTCTTTGGCAAAAGCAATCCCCGCCTGCGAAGCGAGCATAACAACGCCCGCCACGACAGCAACAACAACCCTGTTCATATGTAGAAAAAGTCTCCAGATCGGATGACAGAAACAATGAAGCGGCACAATTAATCTGCGCCCGGAAAGTCGATCACGACCTTCCGCTGTCCGGTCTCCTTGATTGATATTGACGGCAGGTTCCCCTGAAGAACGACACCGCATGCAGTGACGTTCTTAAACTTCCTCAATGCGGATTAACTGTGGCACGGTAAAAAAAGCGACTTGAGCAGCAAGAAAACCGGGAACGTTTTTCCAGAATCCGCGTTCAGGCGGCCGAAAATCTCGGCAGGCTGGCGATCAGCCGATGCAACGTGTCGATGGTGGAGAAATCCGCGATGCCATCCACCAGAGCGGGACGGAAATGCCGCTGGAAGGCAGCCACGGCGCCTTCGGTTTTATCGCAATAAGCGCCTGTAATTTCAACGCCATAACCATAAATGGACAGCATCGACTGCAGCGCTTCGACCGGTTGGCCATGATCCCCGCGCTGGAAAAAACGCCCGCCACGGATCGGCGCAGGCTCCACCCAATGGCCGACACCGTGCTGCGACAGGATGTCCCACGGGAATTTTTCACCCGGATCGACCTTGCGGATCGGCGCGACATCCGAGTGCGCCAGCACCCTTTCAGGGGCGATAGACCAGCGCTGGCCGCAATCGCGACACAATTCGATGACGGCTTGCACCTGTTTCTTCGGAAATTCCGGCAGGCCGCCGGGATGGCCCTGATTGGCGATCTCGATGCCGATGGAGCGGGAATTGATGTCTTGATCCCCCGCCCAGATGCTTTTGCCCGCGTGCCAGGCACGGCGGGCTTCCGGCACGAGCTGAATGACGCGCCCGTCTTCGAAGACGAAATAATGGCTGGAAACCTGGCTTTCCGGATTGCAGAGCCACGACAGCGCGCCGTCGGCCGTCGTCATGCCGGTATAATGCAGCAGAATAATATCGGGGCCGGCCACACCCAGCCTTTCGCCATGGTTAGGCGAAGGCGCAACGGCTGCGCCCCCGAAATCCGGGGTAAAATCCGGCAGACATTCACTCATGCGACGCGGCGTTCTTTCTCGATGGCCGCATAGGCGGCGTTAAGCGCCGCCATACGCTCATTCGCGGCCGCATGCAATTCCATGGGAACGCCGCGTGCGATGAGCTTGTCAGGATGGTGTTCGGCAACCAGCGAACGATAACGCCGGCGAATATCGGAAAAATCGTCGGAAGGCGAAACGCCGAGCACACGATAGGGGTCGCGCCCGTCCATATGGACATGCCGCGCCATGATCGTTTCGAAGTGATCTTCGGTGATACGAAAGATTTCCGCGATCCGGCCGAGGAAGGCCAGTTCCCGCTCATGGATCAGCCCATCGGCCTTGGCGATGTGGAACAGGCCGTCGATGACGCTTTCCAGCATCTCGCAATTGGCGTGCCCGGAACCGCAGAGACCGGCAAGCCGCTCCGCATAGGCCTCGTAACCGGCAACGTCCTGACGGGCGAGATTATAAAGACGGGCAACGTTCTTGGCTTCTTCTTCCGGAAAATCGAAGATTTGCCGGAAGGCGCGCACTTCGGCATCGTTGACGACACCGTCGGCCTTCGCCATCTTGGCGGAGAGCGCGATGATGGCCACGGAAAAGGAAACCTTGCGGCGGGTTTCCGGATCGCCCTCGAAAAGGGTGCGGATGGCTTCCACCACGCGCCCGAGCGCACCGCCTGCCGCGTCGCCGATTGCGCCGAGCAGCCGTTCCCACAGGGATGAAATTTGCAGACAGGCGAAATCGAACATCATGCGACAAGCATGACGGGATATTGCCGCGAATGCAATATGTCCAGCGGGCCGGTGGCATTAACTTTTATTCATCTTTGCGACAGTTTTGCTTCAGGAACAAGAGCGCGCCAGACGATGACGCCACAGTTTTCCACAGATGGCGGGAAGCCGGCCACCGGCTATGCCGATTGAAACGATTATATTCCGCCACTTTGCTCAAGCCGCTGAAAAACCGCGAGAAATCGGCGTTTTTCTTTATAAATTCACTTTACACCTACACGCGGCTGTCGCATCCATTTGCCAGACATGTCTTTGGGTATATGTGAAAAGGAGAGCCATGATGGCCAAACAGAAAGTCGCAATGCTGACCGCGGGTGGCCTTGCGCCCTGTCTCTCTTCGGCCGTGGGCGGCCTGATCGAGCGTTACAGCGACATCGCGCCCGAGATCGACATCATCGCTTACCGCTCGGGTTATCAGGGCGTGCTTCTGGGTGACCGTATCGAGATCACCAGGGATATGCGGGAAAAGGCGCATCTGCTGCACCGATACGGCGGCTCGCCGATCGGCAACAGCCGCGTCAAGCTCACCAACGCAGCCGATTGCGCCAAGCGCGGTCTGGTCAAGGAAGGCGACAATCCGCTGCGCGTCGCGGCTGACCGGCTGGCGGCTGACGGCATCACCATTCTCCACACCATCGGCGGTGACGACACCAACACGACGGCTGCGGACCTTGCCGCCTATCTCGGCGCCAACGGCTACAATCTCACCGTTGTCGGCCTGCCGAAGACGGTGGATAACGACGTTGTGCCGATCAAGCAGTCGCTCGGCGCCTGGACGGCAGCCGAAGTCGGCGCCTCCTTCTTCGACAATGTCAGCAACGAACAGAGCGCAGCGCCGAAAACCTTCGTCATTCACGAAGTCATGGGCCGCCATTGCGGCTGGCTGACGGCCGCCACCGCCCGCGCCTATATCCAGAAGACCAGCGGCAATGAATATGTCGAAGGCCTGATGATGAACACGCAGATGAAGAACATCGACGGCATCTACCTGCCGGAAATGGCCTTCGACATCGAGGCGGAAGCCGAGCGATTGAAGGAAATCATGGACAGGAACGGCTATGTCACGCTGTTCGTTTCCGAAGGTGCGGGCCTCGATTCCATCGTCGCCGAACGCGAAGCCTCCGGCGAGGCCGTCAAGCGCGACGCTTTCGGCCATGTGAAGATCGACACCATCAATGTCGGTGGCTGGTTCCAGAAGCAGTTTGCCAGCCTCATCGGTGCGGAACGCTCCATGGTGCAGAAATCAGGCTATTTCGCCCGCTCCGCCGCCGCCAATGGCGACGACCTGCGCCTCATTCAGGGCATGGTCGATCTCGCCGTAGAAAGCGCGCTCAACAAGGTCTCCGGCGTCACCGGCCATGACGAAGACCAGAATGGCAAATTGCGGACCATCGAGTTTCCGCGTATCAAGGGCGGAAAGCATTTCGACCTCTCTGCAAAATGGTTTACCGAAGTGATGGAACACGTCGGTCAGCCGTTCACAGCGGCCTGATTTTACGATAGGCTAAAATAATACGGCGACAGGGAGGGCAAGGAGGAAGAGAATGTCTGGACAGGCCTGGCTGATTTTTTGTGCAGCATGTGCCGTTGTGTTCGCACTCCCCTCTCCCCTTGTATTTTCTGTCGCCTCCTATGCCGCCATTCGCGGCAAAAAGACGGTCTTCGCCTCCGTCATCGGCGGCGCGCTCGGCATTGTCACGGCCATGACGATTTCCGCCATTCCGGTGGCCGGTCTCGCCTGGCTGCCGCAATCCTTCGTGGAAATCGTGCAATGGGCCGGCATCGGCTGGCTGATGCTGTTCCTCCTGTGGACCTTCGCCACGCCGGCCGCCCAGGCCGCCAATGCCGATAATGACAACCTGCCGGGCAAATCCTGGAGCGGTATTTTCCGCGATTGTTACGCTATTGCCGCCCTGCGCCCGCGCTACTTCGCTTTCTTTCTGGCGTTGCTGCCGCAATTCGTGTCCGCCTCCGGCAAAGCAATTGAAACGCTTGCCATGGCGCAGGCCGCCATCCTGCTTCTGGCGCTGGTGATTCTGACCGCGCAGGCGCTGTTTGCCGGGCCTACTCTGGCGATGGTGCGCCGCATGTCGGGCGATAAAAAAATCCGGCCGAAATACCGCACCCACTTCATTTCCGGCCGCGCCGTCAGCGCCGGATACAGGCGCATCGCGGCCTGAAAAACCGCCCGAAAGCCGGGGAGGAACGTCCCGGCTTGCCGCTATCCTTACAATAGGTTAATGAAGGCGCGACGGGACACTGCCTGCTTCGCTCGACGCGGGGGTATCGACAGACAGGCATAACGAAGGCGGCAACATGCGAAATTCGGGAAAATTCCGCGGAAGGAGTGCACTTCTTCTGTCTTCCACCGTGGGTCTGGCACTGGCATTGAGCGCATGCACCAGCGTCGAATATACCGCCAAGGAAGGGCCGAACGGCCCGAAGATCGCAACAGTCAATCCCGCGACCACTCCTGCGCAGACATCGGCGCAGCCGGCAACGGCCGAAGCAGCAGCGGGCGCGAACCTGGCAGCAGCAGCAACGGTGCAGACCGCCGAAACCGCAACCCCTTCCCAGCCTGCAGCACTTCCCACCGCAGTCGCCGTCAAGGGCGGACGCGTGGCGCTGCCGCCGGCTTCCGAAATTGCTGCAGCCGCAGCCATCGCCGCCCAGATGCAGCCGCAGCAGAACGAGGTCGCCCAAGCTGGTGTGACGACATCTGCGCCGACCACGGCCACGGCGCTCGCACCGACAAGCGCCACTCCGGCGGCCGCAGCCATCGAAACGGCTGACGTGGCGGCGAAGCCGGCTGCCCATAATGCCGCCGCCGATCTGCCGCAGGTGGTTGCCGTCAAGGGCAGCTTCCCGCCCGCACCGCCGCCGCCCGGCTCGCCCTCCATCGGCACCGAACTGACGGCGGAACGCAAAGTCATTCCGCTGCCGAAGCCGGACAGCACGGTTCTAGCCTATGCCGCCGGCCCCACCAATGCCGCGCTGGCCGCCATCCGCCAGAACGAATCGATGACGGCGCCGCTCAATTCCGCGCCGGCCGGACGCGAAAAGCTGAGCGGCCTTATTACCAAATACGCCACCATGTATGATGTGCCGGAAGATCTGGTTCACCGCGTCGTGCAGCGCGAGAGCCGATATAATCCCGGCGCCTATAGCAGCGGCAATTTCGGCCTGATGCAGATCCGGCACGCCACGGCACGCTCCATGGGCTTCGATGGCCCCGCCTCCGGCCTTTTCGATGCGGAAACCAACCTCAAATACGCCGTCAAATATCTGCGCGGCGCATGGGTTGTGGCCGGCAACGACCGCGACAACGCCGTCCGGCTTTATGCGCGTGGCTATTACTACGACGCCAAGCGCAAGGGCATGCTGCACGTTTTGCGCAAGTGATTGCCTCCGGCTCTGTTATGCGAATGCAACGGAGCGGCTTTTCTTAAGCCGCCGGGTGTTTTCATTTTATCATCCTGATTGGGCGGCGCGGGCTGGTTTTCCACCGACACCCCTATTCCCCGCCTTTGCCCACAGCCCCTGTCATCAAATTGTAGTGTCACGGCTGTAGACGCCTCTCAATCGACTGAGAGGTGAACATATGACGAGTGCGGCACCCAAGACCGGCTTCAGCAAGAACACGAAACTGAAGTCCGCATTGCTCCAGCACAAGGCACTCTCCAAAAGCGGTCTGTCCGAGCGCTTCTTCGGCGTCCTCTTTTCCGGCCTCGTCTATCCGCAGATATGGGAAGACCCGGAAATCGACATGGAAGCGATGGAGCTTGGCGAAGGTCACCGCATCGTCACCATCGGCTCGGGCGGCTGCAACATGCTGGCCTATCTCTCCCGCAATCCGGCCAGCATCGATGTCGTGGACCTCAACCCGCACCACATCGCGCTGAACAAGCTGAAGCTCGCCGCCTTCCGCCATCTGCCCGCCCATCAGGACGTGGTGCGCCACTTCGGTCGCGCCAATACGCGCAGCAACAGCCACGGTTACGACTGCTTCATCGCCGAGCATCTCGACGCCACGACCAAGGCATACTGGTCGAAGCGCACCCTTTCCGGCCGCCGCCGCATCTCTGTCTTCGACAGGAACATCTATCGCACCGGCCTGCTCGGCCGCTTCATCGGCGCCGGCCATCTTATGGCCCGTCTGCACGGCGTAAAGCTCACCGAAATGGCCAAAACCCGCACGCTGGACGAACAGCGCCAGTTTTTCGACAGCAAGGTGGCGCCATTGTTCGACAAGCCGGTGGTGCGCTGGCTGACGAAGCGCAAAAGCTCACTCTTCGGCCTCGGCATCCCGCCTAGGCAATATGACGAACTGGCCAGCCTTTCCGCCAATGGCACGGTCGCATCCGTGCTGAAGGAACGGCTGGAAAAGCTCGCCTGCAACTTCCCACTCAGCGACAATTATTTCGCCTGGCAGGCCTTTGCGCGCCGTTATCCCGAACCGCATGAGGGTGCGCTGCCCGCCTATCTCAAGCCGGAATATTACGAGACGATCCGCAACAACACGGCCCGCGTCGCGGTGCACCACGCCACCTATACCGAGCTTCTCTCCAGAAAGCCGGCAAGCGCCGTCGACCGCTATATCCTCCTCGATGCGCAGGACTGGATGACCGACACGCAGCTCAACGAATTGTGGTCGCAGATCACCCGCACCGCCGCGCCCGGTGCGCGCGTCATCTTCCGCACCGCGGCCGAAAAGAGCGTCATCGAAGGCCGGCTTTCGCCCGATATCCGCAACCAGTGGGTCTATCTCGAAGAGCGCTCCAGCGAGCTCAACGCCATGGACCGTTCGGCCATCTACGGCGGCTTCCATATCTATCAGAAGGCTATGGCATGAAAACCATCGGCGAGAATGTGGGACTTGCAGATAGCGCGCATGCGAGCCTGATGGACCGCATGTATCGCCACCAGCGGCATATCTACGATATCACCCGCAAATATTACCTTCTCGGCCGTGACCGGACCATTTCCGGCCTCGACGTGCCGAAGGGCGGCACGCTGTTGGAAGTCGGCTGCGGCACCGGCCGCAACCTGCTGCTGGCCAGCCGCAAATTTCCGCAGGCAAGACTGTTCGGCCTAGACATTTCCGCCGAAATGCTTCTGACCGCAGCCGAAAATTTCGCTGGCAAGGCGGAACGCCCCATTCTGCGCGTGGCCGATGCCACCGCTTTTCGCGCCTCCGAATTCGGCCAGCCCGACGGCTTCGACCGCGTCATGATCCCCTATGCCCTGTCGATGATACCGGACTGGGAAAAGGCGATCGAACAGGCGCTCACGGCGCTGAAACCCGGCGGCTCGCTGCATATCGTTGATTTCGGCCAGCAGGAACAATTGCCGAAGTGGTTCCGCACCCTTCTGCAAGCATGGCTCACCCGTTTCCACGTCACGCCCCGCGCCAATCTCCGCTATGTTCTGGCCAATATGGCCGGCCGTTTCGACGGCAATCTCGTCTTCGAGGAAATCGCCCGGGGTTATGCCTGGCGGGCTGTCATCACGCTTCCAGTTGCCGAAGCGCAGCAGCCGAAAATCCACCGCATATTGGCCGACGCCTGATTCCCGGGGGATTGCGAAACCCGCCTGCGCGTCTGTAGCGTAGTCTTCACGGCTCCGCCCGGCGAGGTTTCAGCAGTAAAAATCGCAAATCGCTTCAAATCCAGCGGCTTGCGAGATGCAAAAAAGCACCTTGCCCCTTGCCATAACCGCTTGTTTACCATGTTATGCGTAAATCGGGAGATACGGCGCGCCGTTTTGCGGCCGCGGGATGGGCAACACTTTCATCAGGGTTTCAATGCGGCTGCGTTTATCGGCACTATTGTCGGCTTTGCTGTTGATCGGCGGCTGCACCTCCACCAGCTATGACCTGCTGGAAACTGCATCCGTTTCCAGGCCGAAATTTTCCGATACCGATCCGCAGGATTTCGGCACGAACAACCCGCACCGCCATGAGGTGCACGGCATCGACGTGTCCAAATGGAATGGCGATGTCGACTGGCCGACCGTGCGCAAATCAGGCGTGTCCTTCGTCTTCATCAAGGCGACGGAGGGATCGGACCGCATCGATCCCAAATTCGGCGACCATTGGCGCAGCGCGGCGGCGGCAGATGTTCTGCACGCGCCCTATCACTTCTATTATTTCTGTTCGACAGCAGACGCCCAGGCCGACTGGTTCATTCGCAACGTGCCGAAGGAGGCCGTCACCCTGCCCCCGGTTCTCGACGTTGAATGGAACCCGGCCTCGCCCACCTGCAAGACGCGCCCGGCGCCCGGCATCGTTCGTGCCGAGATGCAGCGTTTCCTCGACCGCATCGAAGCCCACTATGGCAAGCGTCCGATCATCTATACCTCGGTCGACTTTCACCGCGACAATCTCGTCGGCCAGTTCAAGGATTACCATTTCTGGGTCCGCTCCGTCGCCGCCCATCCGGCCAAGATTTACGAAGACCGCAAATGGGCCTTCTGGCAATATACAGCAACCGGCGTCGTGCCCGGCGTGAAGGGTCCGACCGACATCAATGTCTTTGCCGGAACGGAGAAAAACTGGCGGAAATGGATTGCTTCCGCCAAATAACACGGCCAAGAAGCAACACTTTTGAAAAATCGGCGTTGTTCTGCAACGTCAGATCATTCGGTCCGTTTTTTTGTCGCAAACATATGGGTAAAGCGGGCTAACAACCTATCGAGGAAATTCCCATGCCCACGTTCCGGTCGCGCAGCATCGTTTTTGCCGCCGCTTTGTCGCTTCTTTCCACCGGCTCCGCCCTCGCCACACCGCCAGTGGCCGCGCCTGACGATCCCAAGCAGGTTGCCTGCGGCGGCGATCTCGGTGCATTCCTCGAAGGCGTGAAAGCCGACGCACTTGCCAAGGGCATTCCGGCCGATGCGATCCAGAAGGCGCTTGCCGGCGCGCAGATCGACCCGAAGGTACTCTCGCGTGACCGTGCACAGGGCGTCTTCCGCCAGACCTTCCTGGAATTCTCCCAGCGCACCGTCAGCCAGGCCCGTCTGGATATCGGCCGCAAGAAACTTCAGGAACTCTCCTCCACCTTCGCCCGCGCCGAAAACGAATTCGGTGTTCCGGCCGGCGTCATCGCCGCCTTCTGGGCCATGGAGACGGATTTCGGCGCCGTTCAGGGCGATTTCAACACCCGCAACGCGCTGGTGACCCTCTCGCATGATTGCCGCCGCCCGGAACTCTTCCGCCCGCAACTGCTGGCGCTGATCGAAATGGTCCAGCACGGCGATCTCGATCCCGCCGCCAATACCGGCGCATGGGCCGGTGAAATCGGTCAGGTGCAGATGCTGCCCAAGGACATCATCGCCTTCGGCGTCGACGGGGATGGCGACGGCCACATCAACGTCAAGAGCAGCGCCCCTGATGCAATCCTGACGGCTGCGAAGTTCATCCAGCATCTCGGCTTCAAGAAGGGCGAACCCTGGATTCAGGAAGTCTCGCTGCCGGAAAACCTGCCCTGGGAAAAATCCGGCCTTGGCGGCCCGCTGACCGCGGGTGACTGGTTCGCACTGGGCGTGACCCCGCGCGACGGCAACAGAAACTTCGCCACCCTGCCCGCTGCCCTCATCATGCCGCAGGGACGCAAGGGACCGACCTTCATCACCTATCCGAACTTCAACATCTATCTCGAATGGAACCAGTCGTTCATCTACACGACCTCGGCCGCCTATTTCGCCACCCGCCTCATGGGCTCTCCCGTCTACAACAAGGGCAACCCGGAGCCCGGTTTCGATGATGCGACCATGAAGGAGCTTCAGACCAAGCTTGAAGCGCGCGGACACAATGTCGGCAAGGTGGATGGCATTCTCGGTTCCGGCACCCGCGTCGCCATCCAGAAGGAGCAGCAGCGTCTCGGAATGCCCGCCGATGGCTGGCCTTCGACCGCACTTTTGCAGGCGCTTTAAGCAATCTTAACGGCGCCTTCCGGCCCTTAATCTGTCGGACGGAATCAAGGCATAAAGCGTTAATCTCGACCTGATGACTGGGGATAACACCCCGGTCATTTACTTTTTTTAAACATATGAAGCACTGCGTGATAAGAAAATAATCTTTTATTTTCAAATAATTACAGAAATTTCTTTTTTATGCCGACAGGAGACGTGCTGCACTGCATCACAAAAACCGCTTTTCAACCGCCACAAAACGGTCATATTATCGAACCTGTCAACAAGAGGAGGCACCCATGGGACTTACAAAATCTCTCAATGCCTTGGCAGTCGGTTTGGCGTTTTTGTTCGTAGCGATGATGCTTTTCATCTGACGAGACGTGAAGACCAAACGCAGATAAGAACCGTAGATGACACGAGTTTAAAAAGCGCAGGCCCTGAGGGACCTGCGCTTTTTTCATGTCGGTAATCTGCTCTTGTAAAATCAGGCGGCGCTGCGGCGCAGACGCTCCAGCCCGAGATTTTCAAGCACCGCATCGACCAGCGGTGCGCGGTTCATGGTGTAGAGATGGAACTCATTGACGCCACGCCGCTGCAGATCGGCGATCTGCTCGGCGGCAACCTCCGCGGCCACGCGGGCACGACCTTCCAGATCGTCGTCATAACCTTCGAAACGCTCATCCAGAAAAACGGGAATGCTGGTGCCGCAGCGACCGGCGAAACGCTTGAGCTGGGTGAGGTTCTGGATCGGCATGATGCCCGGAACCACCGGAATGGTGATGCCTGCCGCCGTCACCCGCTCCATATAGCGCTCGAACATGTCATTATCGAAGAAGAACTGCGTCAAGGCCCGCGTCGCGCCATTATCAGCCTTGCGCTTCAGCATATCGATATCGACCGCTTCGCTTGCGCTTTCCGGGTGTTTTTCCGGATAGGCCGACACGGAAATCTCGAAATCGGCAATTTCACGCAGCCCCTTCACCAGAGCGGCGGCGTTCTCATACCCTTCCGGATGCGGCTTGTAGGCCGTGCCGATGCCCGTGGAGGGATCGCCGCGCAGCGCCACGAAATGACGAACGCCGGCGTTTCGAAATTCTTCAATGACCTGATGCACGTCCTCACGGCTGGCATCCACGCAGGTCAGATGCGCGGCGGTCGCCAGATGGCTGTCGCCGATCATCCGGCGCACCGCATCCAGCGTCGGCGCCTTGGTGGAACCGCCGGCGCCATAGGTGACGGACACGAAATCCGGGTTCCATTTCTTCAGCTCGGCAACTGTTTCCCAGAGCTGGGTTTCCATCTCGGGATTCTTGGGCGGGAAAAACTCGAAAGACAACCGGATATCGCCATCACGGCGCGCGGTTTCCGACCTCAACATATCATGCCCTCCCGGCAGCAAGTAAAACGGCCTCTTGCACCACATCGTCTGCCATCAGCAGCCGCTGGTCACGGGCAACCCAAATCGTAACATCCAGAGCTTCGTCGGACGCTTTTTCAGAATGAAGATCGACAGCGCGCTCCAGAGAAAGTCCGGCCTTCTTCAGCCACTCTTCCATCAGCGGATGCGAGAAACCGAGCCGCACATGCGCATGCTCGTCGCGCAGATATTCGAAGGAATGCGGTGCAAGATCGATAACGATCAGCCGCCCGCCTGGGCGCAGCATGCGCGCGGCCTCGGAAAGCGCAATCTCCGGCTGGTCGAGAAAATGCAGGACCTGATGGATGACGATCAGATCGAAATCCTGGCCTTCCAGCGGCAGGTTGAGAATATCGCCATGGCGCACGGATGCATTGACCACGCCCGCCTTGTCGAGATTGGCACGCGCCACCGAGAGCATGTCACGGCTGGCATCCACACCGATCGCGCGGCGATAGATACCGCTCAGAAGCTGCAGGATGCGGCCGGTGCCCGTGCCGAGGTCGAGCAGCGAATCGACCGGCGTGGTGCCCACCAGCTTCAGGAGCGCGCCTTCCACCGCCTCGTCGCTGACATGCAGGCGGCGCAGCTCGTCCCAGGCGGAGGCGTTGCGGCTGAAATAATCCTGCGCCCGCTCCGCCCGCACCCGCTTGACAGTGGCAAGCCGTTCGCTGTCACGCTGGAGAACCGCGTCGGAGGGCGATGCGGCGCCAAGCAGCTGCCGGACGACGCCCGCAGGCTCACCATCCTGCCGCAAGCGGAAATAGGCCCAGGCGCCTTCCTGATAACGCTCGATCAGCCCCTCTTCCGTCAAAAGCTTGAGGTGACGGGAGATGCGCGGCTGCGACTGGCCGAGAATTTCGGTAAGATCGGTGACAGTCAGATCGCCGGCAGAAAGAAGCGCCAGCAAGCGAAAGCGTGTGGGCTCACCCGCCGCCTTCAGAAGATCCACCAATTTGTCCAGACCGAACGCCACTCTGCCGCGCCTCGCAAGCTAATCAAGATATAAAGATATCTTTATGTCGATGTGGCATCCGATGCAAGCGCAAAGTGTTCGGTGAGGCGATCGTGTCCACTTATTACACGGAAAAAGGCCCACTTTACGGCGGGCCTTTCTGAAGGGTTCCAGAAAAGGATCAGCGCGTCAGGCGCTTGTAGCTCACGCGGCCGGGCTTGATGCTTTCCGGGCCGAGGCGGCGGACCTTGTCCTTTTCGTAGTCTTCGAAGTTGCCTTCGAACCATTCCACATGGCTGTCACCCTCGAAAGCGAGGATGTGCGTGGCCAGACGGTCGAGGAACATGCGGTCGTGGCTGATGATAACGGCGCAACCGGCAAAGGCTTCCAGCGCTTCTTCAAGTGCTGCCAGCGTTTCCGTATCAAGGTCGTTGGTCGGTTCGTCGAGCAGCAGAACGTTGCCGCCGGCCTTCAGCATCTTGGCGAGGTGCACGCGGTTACGCTGACCGCCCGAGAGATTGCCGACCTTCTGCTGCTGGTCGCCGCCCTTGAAGTTGAAGGCGCCGCAATAGGCGCGCGAGTTCACTTCGAACTTGCCGAGCTTGATGATGTCGTTGCCGCCGGAGATTTCTTCCCACACGGTCTTGTCACCCGCCAGCGCGTCACGGCTCTGGTCGACGTAACCGAGCTGAACGGTATCACCAACGGTCACGGAGCCACTATCAGGCTTTTCCTGGCCGGTAATCATCTTGAACAGCGTCGTCTTACCGGCACCGTTCGGGCCGATGACGCCTACAATACCGCCGGGGGGCAGCTTGAAGGACAGGTTTTCGATCAGCACGCGGTCGCCATAGGACTTCGTCAGATTGTCGGCTTCGATGACGACGCGACCGAGACGCTCGGCAACCGGGATAACGATCTGCGCATCGCCGGGACGACGGTTTTCCGCTGCTTCCACCAGCTCGTCATAGGCCTTGATACGTGCCTTGGACTTCGTCTGGCGGGCCTTGGGGCTGGAGGCGATCCATTCCTGTTCGCGGCTGATTGCCTTCTGGCGCGAGGCGTCTTCGCGGGCTTCCTGCTGCATGCGCTTGGCTTTCGCCTGCAGGTAAGCGGAGTAGTTGCCTTCGTAAGGAATGCCGCGACCCCGGTCGAGCTCGAGAATCCAGCCCGTGACGTTGTCGAGGAAGTAGCGGTCGTGGGTGATCATCATCACGGCGCCGGGATAATCGCGCAGGTGCTTTTCAAGCCACGCAATGGTTTCCGCATCGAGGTGGTTGGTCGGTTCGTCGAGCAGCAGCAGATCCGGCTGCGACAGCAGCAGACGGCAGAGCGCCACACGACGGCGTTCACCACCGGAAAGACCGGTTACAGCCGAGTCGCCGGGCGGGCAACGCAGCGCGTCCATGGCCATCTCGACCTGGTTTTCCAGGTCCCAGAGATTCTGGCTGTCGATGATGTCCTGAAGCTTTGCGCCCTCATCCGCCGTTTCGTCGGAATAGTTCATCATCAATTCGTTGTAGCGGTCGACGATCGCCGTCTTGCTCGCCACGCCTTCCATGACGTTTTCCATGACGGTCTTGTTTTCGTCGAGCTTCGGCTCCTGCTCGAGGTAACCGAGCGTAGCACCTTCGGCGAGCCAGGCTTCACCGGTATATTCCTTGTCGAGGCCGGCCATGATTTTCAGAACAGTCGACTTACCGGCGCCGTTCGGGCCGAGGATACCGATCTTGGCGTCGGGGTAGAAGGAGAGGTGCACATTCTCCAGAACCTTCTTCGCACCGTAGGCCTTGTTCAGCCCGGCCATGTGATAGATGAATTGACGTGCCATTGTAGCGAATGCTCCACATCGGATTTTTAAGAGTACGTATCGGGAAATTTGCCGCTATGTAGGGTAAATAGGGCCTTGGGGCAACCTCTGGCACGATTATGACCCCATGATTATGACAAGGGATGTTATGGCAGGGACAGGCGCGATCATGAATGAAACGACCGACGACTTGGCCTTCAGCCGTATTCAGAGGCTGGAAGCCCCCTCCGGCGCATCTATCGCCTTTCGCCACCAGCCCTCCGCTCTTGCCACTGCGCGTGGCGTGCTGATGATCTGCCACGGGCTGGTTGACCACGCGGGCCGTTATCGCCGGCTCGCGGATGTGATGTCGAAGCAGGGTTTCGAAGTCTACGCCCACGACCATCGCGGCCATGGCCGCTCGAGAGCGGCGGACGCGCCTCTCGGCCGTTTTGCCTGGAAGGACGGCGCGAAAAAGGTCGTTGCCGATGTCATGGCGATGCGCCGGATGGCCGGCGAAAGACATCCCGGCCTGCCGGTAATCCTGTTCGGCAATTCCATGGGCGGCCTCGTGGCGCTGAACACCGCCGTCAGCCATCCGGATGCCTTCGATGGCCTGTCCATCTGGAATTCTAACCTCAATCCCGGCCTCATGGGCCGTTTGGCACAGGTTGTGCTGCGGCTGGAAAAAATGCTGAAAGGCTCGGATGTGCCGAGCGCCATTCTGCCGAAGGCAACCTTCCGCGTGTGGAATGCGAAAATGCCGGAAAGGCGCACCCATGCCGACTGGCTGAGCCATGACAGGGCGGCGGTGGACGCCTACGTGGAAGACCCGCTCTGCCAGTTCGAGGCGAGCGTTTCCCTGTGGCAGGATGTCTTCGAACTCTCCTATCGCGCACCGAAACTCATCGAGCGCCTGCCAAAAACCTTGCCGCTTCTGCTTGTCAGCGGCGATCAGGACAAAGCCACCAATGACGGCAAGGAGATCGTCTGGCTGGCGGAGCGTTTCCGCGAGGCAGGTTTCAGCCATGTCGAGCACACGATCTACAAGGGCATGCGACACGAGACCCTGAACGAAATCGGCTGGCAGCCCGTCGCGGCGGATTTTGCCGCCTGGTGCGGCCGCGTCGTCGGCGATTGAAGGCCTTTGCCGAAACGGAATAAGTCCATGAGATAAAATCACATGCGGCGCAGCAAGCGGCGGTCTATAAACCGGCAGACACAAAATACCGGGGGACCGATGACCGACATGCCAAACAGGAAACCGCCGCTATCGGGCATCCGCGTCATCGAACTTGCGCGTGTTCTGGCCGGTCCCTGGGCAGGGCAGATGCTGGCCGATATGGGCGCCGATGTCATCAAGGTGGAAAACCCCGAGGGCGGCGACGATACCCGCGCATGGGGACCGCCTTTCGTCGAAAGCGACGATGGAGAAAACCTCTCCGCCGCCTATTACCACGCCACCAATCGCGGCAAACGCTCCATCGTCGCCGATCTGAAAACGCCCGAGGGCTGCGAGCTGGTGCGCCGGCTGGTGCGCACCGCCGATGTCGTCATCGAAAATTTCAAGCGCGGCGGGCTTGCCAAATATGGCCTCGACTACGAGAGCCTGAAGGCGCTCAATCCGAAGCTGATCTATTGCTCCATCACTGGCTTCGGCCAGACCGGGCCTTATGCCGATCTCGCCGGATACGACTATATCGTGCAGGGCATGTCCGGCTTCATGTCGATTACCGGCGAAGCCTACGGCCAGCCGATGAAGGCGGGCGTGGCGGTTGCCGATATCTTCACCGGCATCTATTCCGTGTCAGCCATTCAGGCGGCGCTGATCCACGCCATCCGCACCGGCGAAGGCCAGCATATCGACATGGCGCTTCTCGATGTGCAATCGGCCGTGCTCGCCAACCAGAACATGAATTACCTGATTTCCGGCAAGCCGCCCGTCCGGCTCGGCAACGCCCATCCGAATATTTCCCCCTATGAGGTGGTGCCGACGGCTGACGGTTTCCTCATCCTCGCGGTCGGCAATGACGGCCAGTTCCGCCGCCTCTGCACCATTCTCGGCATCGGTGCGATTGCCGATGACGAACGTTACGCGACGAACAAGGCCCGCGTGGCCCATAAAGCGGAAGTCCGGCAGATCGTTTCCACCGAAACGCTGAAATGGCAGAAGCGCGATCTTCTGACCGCCTGCGAAAAGAACGCCGTCCCCGCCGGACCGATCAATTCCATCGAGGAAATGTTCGCCGACCCGCAGGTGAAAGCCCGTGGCCTTCGCGTCGATCTGGAGGCGGAAGACGGCACCGTCATTCCCGGGGTCCGAACACCCATTATCATGTCGCAAACGCCGCTGCGCTATGAACGCCCGAGCCCCAAGCTCGGCGAACATCAGGCGCAGGTGCTGGCCGAACTGGAAAACATCGAAAGGACCACGACGCCATGACTGCAGCCGGAATGAAGAGAACAGGCGGGCAATTGATCGTCGAAGCGCTGAAGGCCAATGGCGTCTCTCGCGTTTCCTGCGTTCCGGGCGAAAGCTATCTCGCCGTGCTGGATGCGCTTTATGAAAGCGGCATCGAAACCGTGGTCTGCCGCCAGGAAGGCGGCGCCGCCATGATGGCCGACACATGGGGCCGGCTGACGGGTGAACCCGGCATCTGCATGGTGACCCGCGGACCCGGCGCCACCAACGCCTCGGCCGGGCTGCACATCGCAAGGCAGGATTCCATTCCGATGATCCTCTTCATAGGCCAGGTGCAGCGCGAAGCGCGTGAGCGCGAGGCCTTTCAGGAAGTGGAATATCGCCGCGCCTTCACCGAATTCGCCAAATGGGTGGGTGAGATCGACGATGCGCGCCGCATCCCCGAATTCGTCACCCGCGCCTTTGCCGTCGCCACCTCCGGCCGCCCCGGCCCGGTGGTGCTGACGCTGCCCGAAGACATGCTGGTGGAAGAGGTCGAAGCGCCCGAAGCAAAGCCCTATACTCCGGTCGAAGCGCATCCCGGCCCGTCACAGATGGCCGCCTTCGCAAAAATGCTTGGCGAGGCGAAGCGCCCGGTCTTCATCATCGGCGGCACACGCTGGTCCGAGGAAAGCGTCGCAGGCTTCAAGGCATTTGCGGAAAACAACAAGCTGCCTGTCGGCTGTTCCTTCCGCCGCCAGATGCTGTTCGATCATCTGAGCCCCTCCTATGCGGGCGATGTCGGCATCGGCATCAACCCGGCGCTGGCCAAGGAGATCAAGGAGGCCGATCTCGTGGTGCTGCTCGGCGGCCGCCTCTCCGAAATGCCGTCTTCCGGCTATACGCTGCTCGACATCCCCTACCCGTCGCAGAAACTCGTCCATATTTATCCGGAAGCCGAAGAGCTTGGCCGCGTGTACCGTCCCGATCTGGCAATCTGCGCCGCACCGGACGATTTTATCGCCGCCCTCTCCTCCATCACAGTTTCCGGCAGTGCCGCATGGGCTGATCGCACCGCCGCCATGCATGCGGCCTATCGCAGCTGGTCCACCCCGCCTCAGACCGGCCCCGGCGCGGTGCAGATGGGTCCGATCATGGACTGGATCGAGGCCAATGTGCCCGAGGATGCGATCTTCACCAATGGCGCCGGCAACTATGCCACCTGGGTGCATCGCTTCCACCGTTTCCGTCGCTACAATACACAATCGGCCCCGACATCAGGCTCGATGGGTTATGGCCTGCCGGCGGCGGTCGCGGCCAAGCATCTGTTCCCCGAGCGTGAGGTGATCTGCTTTGCCGGCGACGGCTGTTTCATGATGCATGGGCAGGAATTCATCACCGCAGTGCGCTACGGTCTGCCGATCATTACGGTACTGGTCAATAATGGCACCTACGGCACCATCCGCATGCATCAGGAGCGGGAATATCCCGGTCGTGTCAGTGGCACCGATCTCGTCAATCCGGATTTCAACGCTTTTGCCAAAGCCTATGGCGGTCACGGCGAAACGGTGGAAAGAACGCAAGACTTCGCCGCCGCCTTCGAACGGGCGCGGGCAAGCGGCAAGCCGGCCATTATCGAGGTAAAGCTGGATGCCGAAGCGATCACGCCGACGCGTACCCTGACGCAGATCAGGACCGGAAGCTGATATGACGCATGGACACGGCTCCGGCATGGTGTAAATCCTGACGCTCGCTTGACGTCATCCTCGGGCCTGTTCCGAGGATCCAATCACGTATCGTAAAGTTCATCGGTTGCAGATGCTCGGGACAGGCCCGAGCATGACGAAAGAGGGATCTCGCACTTCTTTCAGCGGCCCTTTGGATCAGGAAACGACATGCCGGATGCAGTCTCTCCCGTCATCACCCCGCGCGGCGCAAAGATCGAGGCCTCGGCGGGTGCGCCTTTCGAGGCCGTGCGCGTGGCCCGGGATGTGCTGCACACCTCCCGCACGGCAGCGCTTGCGACCCTCGATCCGGTCAGCGGTTATCCCTATACGACCGCCACCAATATCGGCATCGAGCCGGACGGCACGCCGTTTTTCTTCGCGGCGGGGCTGACGCTGCACGCCCGCAACATGGAGGCGGACGCGCGCATCTCGCTGACGCTCGCCCCCTTCGGCAAGGGAGATGCGCTGACGCTGCCGCGGCTGACAATGGTGGGCAAGGCGGAACAAATCGGCCCGGATGAAGCGCCGCTCGCCATCGCGCGCTACATTGCCCGCTACCCCAAAGCGAAACTTTATCTCTCCCTTCCCGACACGCGGCTTTACCGGTTGCGGACGGAAGCTGTGCAGATCAATGGCGGCCCGGCCCGCAATGCCAGCAACATCACCCCGGCCGATCTGCGCACCAATCTCTCAGGCGCAGACGAACTGATGGCGGCGGCGGAAAGCGAAGCGACCCGCCTCAACGCCATCAAGGGCGAAGCGTCCCGGCTCGCCGTTCTGGCCGGCGCAAAAACTGGCCGCTGGACGATCACCTCCATCGACCCGGATGGCATCGATCTCGCCTCGGCGAGCGATCTGGCCAGGCTGTGGTTTGCGGAGCGGGTGACGACGTTGAAGCAGTTTGAGAAGGCGCTTGCTTCGCCGGTGAGGTGACGGACGCAAGCGATTCAAAAAACATGAAAATTACTTCTACTTGGGATTTTGTGGCCATGTCGCCACGCCGCGCCGTCACCCCGGACTAGATCCGGGGTCCAGCGCGATCAAGTCCTTGATCGCGAAAGACTCTCTTCACGGCGCAGACGCGCCGTGGCTGGATGCCGGGTCAAGTGTAACCCGCAATACCAGATGGCAGGAGGAGGCTTTAACCGGGAATAACTGGGAAAATCCGGGAACCTGCGGTTAAAACCTTTATTTGCGCGGCATTTGCGACACTGTCTAGAAGGTCTCAAAGGGCCTCAAAAGAAAATCACGACGCAAGATCAAATGGCAGGCAGGGTGCGCGGCACCAAATCGTAATGTGTAGTCGCCACCGCTAGGTGGAACGACCAAACCACATTACCCTACCAGCAATATTAAGCAAATCCACCTCGCCGGGCGCGATCTCCTCAGGAGGATAAAGTGGGTTATCGCTTATTATCTGCAGTGAACCGTTCATCCTGCCATGTACGCGTTTGACCAGAACCATTTCGCCATAAACTATGACGTAGATTGCATTATCTTTTATCCGATCAATCGATGTATCGACCAATAAAATATCGCCGTCTCTGATCGTTGGCTCCATTGAATCGCCTCGCGTTGTGAGGACCCGAGCGTATTTCGGATTGATCTTCCGTGACCTTAGCCAGCTTTCTTGAAAAGCAAGAAAATCAACGGGTTCCTCGGTCACCGCGATCGTGCCGTTGCCAGCCGACGCATGAACACCGAGGCGCGGAATTAGGGTGAAGCCGGGTAGGTCACCGGTCTGAATAATGACGCCACCCTGCGCCTCTGTTGGCAATTCGGGGGCCTCTTCACCAGTAATAAGCCAGTCCAACGACTTTCCAGCGGCATAAGTTAGCATCGCTATGCCGTAAAAATTGGGCTTGGCTTTGCCGTCGCGCCACCGCGCGATCTGCTCGTCTGACACGCCAGCTATTTCCCCCGCTTTTACCAAGCTGCCGATTCGGTCAATCACCACGGATAAGCGTTCTCGCGTGGCCGCGTTATCGAAAGTGGAAACATCGTTTCCGCTTTTTATCGGCTTTGTCAGCATAGACTAACCCATTGATATGCCAAAGCAACTTAACATTACCGCTCATAATCGGTTAATTCCTAAGTGGAAACGCAGATAAGCGTTGCAAACCGACAAAAAGCGAGTACCTTAGTTGAGGCTCTTGTTTGAACACATTGCGGCCGACTGCCCCTGCAAGGGCACCCGACAAAAGGAGATGTCATGACCGCCAAAAAGTGGGATCGCCACGAAATCCTCGCAGAAATCAGACGCCGAGGCATGACGCTAACCGGCATCGCACGCGATGCTGGTCTTTACGCCAGTGCATGCCGAGCAGGCATGATCGGGGCAAGTCGCCCCGGTGCGGAAGCAATAGCGTCAGCACTCGGTATCGGTTTTCGCGAACTCTTTCCTGACAGCTACACACGTGGCCGTCACGACGAGGGGAAGACTAGCAGCAACAGCAGTTGCAACACCAGAGCAAAAAAGTCGTCGAAGTCTGACGGCGCGCAGAGCGCCGCCTGATGATTTCGTCAGGCCGTGCATCCTTTCCTGACAATCCAGAGTGCCAAATGCAGATTGAACTTCTGTCTCCTCAATTGATCGACGTCTCCTCTGACGCGAAAAAAGTCTCCCCCGACGCCATTCAGGCGTTGGCTGAAAGTTTCCAGCAAATTGGGCAGCGCGTCCCCGTCGAGGTCGTCGCCGGAACCGAAGGGCGCTATCGACTCGTCTTCGGCGTCAAGCGCCTTGCAGCAGCCGCATCGATCGGCATCGACATCCGCGCCATCGTTCGCCAATCTGACGAATTCGCGAACGAAGCCCAAATCCGCCTGACCGAAATCTCTGAAACGCTCTATCGCCACGAACTGACGGCGCTGGAACACAGCGTCGACGTTGCCGATTGGTGCGCGATCTGGCGGGCAGCAAACCCGGTCCGGCGCGGCCCCAAGCCCAAGCAGGAATTAAGTGCAGAGTCTGCACTAAACTCCGATGTCGAGACGATCGAGACCGCCGCCGCGTTCTCCGGCACTTTCAGCGAGGCAGCGCAGCGCTTCCTCAAGATCAGCCGCCGCAATGTTTTCAACGCCCTCAAGATTGCCGGTATTCCTGCCGACCTGCGGGAGCGTATCGCGCTGGATGACGGCTTGGCCGACAACCAGCAGACCCTTCTGGATATCGCTGGCCAACCATATGAACGCGCCGCCCGTATCGTAGAGCTGCTCATTTCCGGCGAAGCGACAAACTATGCTGACGCCATTGCCATCATCGACCAAGTTCCCCGCGCCAATCCTTTGGCTGCATGGGAAAAGCTCAATGACCGCTTCACACGGCTGAAGCCCAACGAACAGGACGCATTCTTCGCCCTGAACGAAGCTTCTGTCATGCGTTGGCTTGCCGATCGGAAGGCCGCTCGCCGATGAGCAAACGCCGCGACCCTCTCACGAAAGACCTTTTCGAGTGGACGCCGCCGCAGGTGGCGATCCGCTACGAGGAAGGCGTGACTGGTCGCGGCCCGCTCGACAATCGAATTTCTCGCCTCATCGCCCGCGCCCTGCGCGATGCCCGCGATGACGGTTTTCAGCGGTCAGAGATCGCCAGCGCCATGAGCAAATATCTCGGCCGCACGATCTCAAGCGCGATGCTCGACAAATGGGCTTCGGAAGGCAGCGGCGAACACCGCATTCCGCTCGATGCCTTCATCGCGCTCGTTCACGCCACCGAAGCCAAGGAACTGCTCGGATTCGTGCCGGGCGAGTTCGGTCTGACCGTCATCGAGGACGAATACGCCGAGATGATCGAGGACCAGCTCCTTGAGGAGCACATCAAGGAAATGGAGGCGCTGAGAGCAGCTCGCGCCGTAAGGAAGAGAGCACGCCGATGAATAAAGTCAGCAGCATCGCGCCGTTCCTGCAGTTCGTCTGCCGTGTCGCGAAAAGCCAGATCGTAAAAGACGTTTCCGCCTTGTGGGCAGTCGCCTGTTTCATCCTCGGAATGATCTATTTCTCGCAGGTCGCCACGGCGCTTGTCCTGATCGTGAGGGCAACGCGTTGAATACGGTTCCCTTTCCCTCCGAGACCCGACGCCTGAAGGAATGGCTGACAGCGCAAGAGATTGCTGAAGAAGCCCTGCCGGGAATGCCCACAACCAAACAAGGTGTGAATAAGCTCGCAAAAACAGGTGGGTGGTCCACATACCCATCTATGTGCCGATCGCGCTCAAGCGTTGGCGGCGGGCTGGAGTACCACTATCGCCTGTTCCCGACGCTCGCCCAAGTCACCTATGTGCAGCGCTACATGGTTGTCGGCAGTGAGCCTGTGCAGCCGCAGGCCGAGCCGGAAGCCCCAACCTCGGCGGTGCTGACCGATCGCGCCCGGCGCGAACGCGATGCTCGCTTGGCTGTTGTCGCCGCCTTTGAGACCTTCTCAAAGGGCCTTTCAATATCGGTTCAGGCCTCCATGTTCATCTTCTGCGACCGGTGGAACATGAACATGATCCAAGCGGACGCTTGGGTGAAAGATATCCTGCCACAGATTTCGCAGCGTTCGGTTTTTCGGTGGCGCTCGGCTAAACAGGCCGGAGCAAAGGACAAGCTGGCCGTCGATCGGTCGGAGGCGCGCAAGGGTAAAGGCCTGCTCGACACCGCGAATGCCGGTGAGGTTCGCGCCTTTGTGCTGGCTTGGATCGCCAAAAACCCGGCCCTGTCTGCCGATGTTATCCGGGGCTATTGCAAGGATCATTTTGGCGCGGAGCTGGTTGACCGCAACGGCGAACTGAAGCCGCTGCCGCCGGAGCGTACTTTCCAGCATTTCATCGCGCAGTTGAAGTCGTCGGAAAAGGTAGTCCTGACCAAGATCACCGATCCGGACAAATTCCGGTCGCACATGAAGCTTTCTGGTACCGGCACCTATCGTCACATCACGGACCCGAACGCGCTCTGGATGATCGACGCCTCGCCGGTCGATGCGCTCTGCATTGACGGTCGTCATTCTCTATATGCCTGCATCGACATCGCCACGCGTCGGCTGGTCATCACGCTCTCGAAAACACCGCGTGCTTCCGCCGTGGGTTTGATGATGCGCAAAGCGGTCCTGAAATGGGGCGTGGCGAAGATCATCAAGACCGACAACGGCAGCGATTTCGTTGCTGTTTCGATCAAGCGCCTGTTTGCCGATCTCAACATAGAGCCTGACGTTTCCGACGCCTATTCGCCAGAGCAGAAAGGCCATGTCGAGCGTGTCATCAAGACCTTTCAGCATGAGGTTGGCCCACAGTTGCCCGGCTATATCGGCCATTCTGTCGCCGATCGAAAGGCGATCGAAGGTCGCAAGTCGTTTGCGGAGCGCCTCGGCGCTGACGAGAAAGACCTGTTCGAAGTGGCTCTCACTGCCGAACAGCTCCAGCGCCATATCGATGACTGGCTGGAATATGTCTATCACGAGCGCGGACACGGCGGCCTGAAAGACCGCACACCGAATGAGGTTGCCGCCGCGTCTCTCGCGAAGATCAACCGCGTTGACGAGCGTGCACTGGATGCGCTGCTGATGCCGGTCGCTGGCAAGAATGGCCATCGCACCATGCAGAAGCGTGGCATTCAGAATGACGGCTTCTTCTATCTCGCCGGTTCCATCATGGTCGGTACCGATGTGTTCTGCCGTCTCGATCCGCTCGACATGGGCAAGATGTACGTCTTCGACGGCGAAACCGGCCGGTATCTCGATGTCGCCATCTGCCCGGAACTCTCGAACGTAAACCCGCAGGCTTACGTCAAGGCCCAGAAACAGATTGCCGCCGAGTTGGTCCGCGAAAAGGAACGCGAGATCAAGGCCGGTATTCGCGAGCTGAAGAAAGGCCCATCGGGTATCGAGCGCACCATCCGCCTTGCCAAGAAAGAGAAGGCAGAGCGCGACGCCGGAACCGCCAACGTCATCCAGTTGCCCAAGCGCGAACAGCAGCACAGCACGCCCGCCATTGCCGCCGCACTGGAGGCCATGACCGCGCCGAAGATGCCGCAGCCTGCCACGCTCAACGAGAAGGCGGCTGAACTCCATGCGGCTATCGTCCGCGAGGCCGAGCTGAAGGGCAATTCCACCGTCATTCATCTGGACCCGGACGCCGCGCTGACGGACGGCGCACGCATGTTCAAGTGGTCGCAGACCGTCGAGGCGCAGATCGCCTCCGGTGTCGCGATCGATGACGCCACGGCGGGCAAGCTCGCTCGCTACAAGGCCAGCGCCGATTACCAGACGCGCCGGGACATTTTCGAAGATTTCGGGATCGACGCCGCATTGCGCGGCTAGGTCAAGAAAAAGGGGCCGACTGCCATCGACCCCTCTGCATTGCAATAATTACGAGGATCAAAATGACGACACAACCGATAAAAGTCAATGGTGACACGGCTCCGATCAAGAACGTCACTACGGCGCTCAATCTCCTCCGGTCCCTCCAGAACCGTAATCCCCTGCAACCCAACCTTGGCGTTCTCGCCGGTTACTCCGGTTATGGCAAAAGCGTAGCGGCGCTCTATTGCCAGAACAAAACCGGCGCTGCCTATGTCGAAATCCGGGACACGTGGACCCGCGCCAAGCTGCTGCGCTCGATCCTCTCCGAACTCGGCATCTACCAGCCACGCGGCACGCTGTCCGACATGGAAGACGAGGTGATCGGCCTCCTTTGCCGCGATCCGCGCCGCCCGCTCATCATTGATGAAGGCGATCTGCTCATCAAAAAGAACCTGATCGAACTGGTGCGCGGCATTGCCAAGGCCAGCGGCGTGCCGGTCCTGCTCATCGGTGAGGAGCTTTTCCCGCAGAAGCTGGAACATGTCGGCGACCGCTTCCGCGATCTGGTTCTCGACACGAAATATGCGCATCCATGCGATCTGGATGATGCCCGCTCGCTGGCACGGACCTTTTATCCAAACCTCGCGATTGCGGATGGCCTGCTCGAAAAGGCCATCACCGAGGGCGAAGGCCGCGTCCGGCGCGTCGGCAACTCCCTGCATAACATTGCCGAGGCGGCAGCGAGGATGGGCGTCAGCTCGATCGACGTTGCTGCCTACGAGGGCGGCAACGGCCTGTTTTCCCGCTCGCGCCTGCCCACCAGAAGGGAGGCTGCATGATGCGGGTTACTCCAATCGCCCTCAAGATCGCCGTCGCCAAGGGTCAGCGCATCCTGACAGGCCGCGACCATTATTGGCAACTGATGATGGACGCCGACATGCGAAAGCAGGCCTTCAGCGTGGACGATATCTTCGGCCTGTCCAACAACCGCAGCCGCCTGCAGATATCGGATTTTATCGACAAGCTGGAAAAGGCGGAGATCATCCGCCGCACCGGCGAAACGAACCCGCGTGGCATGGCCCTGTTCCGTGTCGCGGCCCGCCAGTCCGCCACGCCGATGTTCAAGCGCGACGGCACCCTGATCGCCGACCAGATGACGGCGCGGCAGGCGCTCTGGAATGCGATGCGCTCGCCGTTCTTCAGGAACGGCTTCAAGCTGATCGATATTTCGGTGCATGCATCTACCGACACGCTGGAGATCAACCAGCGTTCGGCGCGGCTCTATATTTCCCGCCTCCTGCGGACCGGATATTTGATCGTGCTGCAGAAGGGTACCCGCACAGAGCCGACGATCTGGCGACTTGTCCAGAACACCGGCCCTGCCGCGCCGAAGCTCCTGAAAACCGAGAGCGTCTATGACCCGAACGCCGAGAAGATTTTCGGCGAGCCGGAAACCGTCGAGGTCGAGCCATGACCCCGACAAAGCCCAAGCCCGACAATCTGGAAAAGGCCCGCGCCGCATGGGGCGAGCAGCTCCCGGAATGGATCATCGCTCTGGCGGAGGCCTGCAACGCCGAAAACCAGACGGCCATCGGCAAGCGCATCGGCTATGCCGGTTCGACTGTGAGCCAGCTTCTTTCGAACAGCTATCCCGGCGATGTCGGCCGCATCGAGCAGCTCGTGCGCGGCGCGCTGATGTCCGAGACCGTGCGCTGCCCGGTCCTGCAGGAGATCGGCCGGGATATCTGCCTCGGTTGGCAGCGCCGCCCCTTCAGCACCGCCAGCGCCAACGCCGTCCGCATGCATCAGGCCTGCCGGAACAATTGCCCTCACAGCCGCATAAAGGAGACGAACAGTGAAACGTTTTGAATATCTTTCTGATCGTTTGCGCGACACCCGCAACAAGATTGCCGAACATCGGCACGGTGGCGTTGTCATGTCCAGCGAAGAGGTCGAGCTGCTGGTGAAGCGTCTCGATGGCTATGCCGAGATGGCCGTCGCCATGGAGGCGCAGCTCAACGACATGCAGCTCTTGAACAGTGCTGAGTTGAACAAGCTCGTGCCTCCGGCAAGCGCGACAATACTTCACCTGATGCGTCCTGGCACCAACGTTGTGCCGTTCCCGCGCTCTCCGCACAGCTCCTGAAGCCGCCTTCGAAGGGCGCTTGAGCGTCCTTCCAATCCCCTTTGAAAACCCGAGGAAACGACCTTGAAAAATGCATTGAAGACCAAAACGAAAGCCATCTCCCGCGTGCCGCAGAACCGTGAAGACGCCATTTTTGCGGTCGGTCGGATTGGTGTCCTGCGCCGCGCCATCGCAGCACACAAGGCGCTGGCCGACGAAGCCATCCGCCTTGTCGGTGAAAAGTTCGAAGCCGATACCGCTGTGATGCTGGAAGAGCTGGCAGAGCATGAGCGCGGCGTGCAGACCTACTGCGAGGCAAACCGCCTTGCCCTCACCAATGACGGCAAGGTGAAATACCACGATTTTGGTAACGGCCGGATCAACTGGCGCTCCCGCCCGCCGAAGGTTTCCATTCGCGGTGTCGAGGCCGCGATCGAGGCATTCAAGAAACTTGGCCTGAGCGTGTTCGTCCGTACCCGCGAGGAACTGAACAAGGATGCCATGCTCGCCGATCCCGACAAGGCCCGCCTCGTCAACGGCGTGACGATCTCCTCCGAGGGCGAGGATTTCGTGATCGAGCCTGCCGAACTCGAAACCTCTGCGTTGAACTGAGGGCGGGCCGATGAAGAACATTCGCGTTGAAAATCCTGCCACACCAGAAGCCTTCGTTAAGGCGATGAATGAATTGGGCGTAGCTTTTCCGTTGACATGCTCTCAGCGGGACATGGGCGTTCTGTTGGATGCAGATGGTGATGAGCTTCTCACTATCGATTCCGCTGGCGCCATGCCCGACGACACCGTCGCGCTGCTCGCCGCAAACATCGTCATGGTGCTGAACAACGCTGCCGGCCATGTCGCCATTGCCGCGATTGTGCCTCTTGAGCAAGGCAGCGCGGCATGAGCGACGTATTAATCACCTTATTCAATGTGGTCGGCTTGATCCTCTTAGTTGCCGTGCTCCGCCACGGTTTTCCGGCCGTCATGAAGGCAATTTTCAACCGGAAGGATCAGGAATGAGCCAGCTTGCTCCCATCACATCCAAGCACAAAAAGAGCAGGAGCGGTGCGGGCGATCCATGCCCGCATTGCGGCAAGTTGCTGCGCGGTCAGAAGGGTCTGAAAATGCATGTCCAGCAGGAGCATTCACAGGAAACTGGCCTTTGCGAGTATGAACTGACCGTTCTGAACGCCTTCGCCGGAAACACGGTCGATGATCTCGTGCAGGGTGCCGCCCTGAATGCTGCCGCCGAGGCGCTTGTTGCATCCGGCTACATGAACCGCAGTGGCGACATTACCGAGAAAGGTGCAACCGCTCTCGGCCATTCGCATCCTATGCGTAAAATGTCGGGTGCGGCATGACCAGCATCTACTTCTCCGACGCGACCCTGAAATCCTTCTCCGCCGCCACCAAGGGCGGAAAGTCCACGATCAAGATCGAGATCGAGACGGCCGATCGCTACCAGATGGCCAGCATTCTCAACCAGCTTGATGAGATCGAGGCCGAACAGAAGGCCGCAAAAGCGCCGCGCAAAGCACCCGCCAAAAAAACGGATGCGCCCCTGTTGGCGCTTCCCGCTCCCCTGAAACAGATCAGCTATCACGGTGACGAGCATGAATGACCCTATTGCCAAGGCAAAGGCCGAGGAGGCCCGCCAGTCGCAGATACTCGCTGACGCGATCCACAAGGCCATTATCGAGACCGGCGAACAGTTTGAAGTTCCGATCCTGAATGCAGTTGGTGGCGCGCTCGCCACCAACATTGCGGAAGTTCTGGCCTCGATACCCGACCGCCGCCACCGCAAGATGTTCCGTGACCAGCTCGATCGCGCTGTTTCTCTCGCGCTCGCTCAGGCCGCCACGCGGCCGATGGCCCCTGTCGAGACAATTGTCATCGGAGGGGCGCGGCAATGACGGTGCTGCTGTTTGCGATCTTCATCTTCCTTCTTGTTGTTTGCGATCTCATGGGAGCCGACCGATGACCGATATCGAAAACCATGCCCTTTCCGATGAGCAGGTAGCAATTGCGCTCAAGATCATCGGAGTCATCCAGCCCCATAGCGCCGACAATGTCATAACCGCGATGGTGTCCATCATTTCGCATGCGATCAGCCAGTCGGACGATCCGGTTGGCAATGCTCAGTTTTGGGCGAACACTCTTCGGGAGACTGTCCACTATGCCCGCGAGAATGGCGACCGCCCTTACAGCGGAGGGTCGATCCAGTGAGATTGTTCCCGGAACTCTGGCCGTTCGGCGACCTTCCGCCGTTCTCCTTCGACCTGATCATGGCCGATCCACCGTGGCTCTATAAGCTGCGGTCGGAGAAGGGCGAAGGCAAGTCCGCGCAGGCTCATTACAACTGCATGCCGCTTGACGAGATCAAGGCCATGCCGGTTCTCGATCTTGCCTCAGAAAATTGCCTTCTCTGGCTTTGGGCCACCAATCCAATGGTCATTCAGGCCTATGAGGTTCTGCTCGCTTGGGGCTTTGATTTCGTCACCATGGGATCATGGGAAAAGACGACGAAGAACGGGAAGCAGGCATTCGGCCCCGGCTACGTGTTCCGCACATCGAACGAACCGATCCTGATCGGCAGGCGTGGCGAGCCGAAAACCACGAAATCTGTCCGCTCGTCCTTTGCCGGTGTGGTCCGTGGCCACTCCCGCAAACCCGAGGAAGGCTACCGGCAGGCCGAAAAGCTGATGCCGAACGCGAGGCGGCTTGAGCTTTTCAGCCGGACCAACCGCAAGGGCTGGACCGTATGGGGTGATGAAACCGGAAAATTTGGAGAAGCAGCATGAGCATTCACAATGCGATTTTCGGTGGCTTTAACCAGCTTGGTATCCATGACACCGAAGCGCAGCGCGCCATTTATCAGCGCATCACCGGCGAGTCATACCTGTCGAAGATGACAGCGCAGCAGCAGGAAGCCGTTCTGATCGAATTGCGCCGCCTCGGCTATACGCCTGCCGCTGCGACCCGCCCCAACGGTCGTCGGAAACTGGACGGCCGCTATGTCGCGAAAATCCAGTCGCTCTGGATCGCGGCTTATAATCTCGGCATTATCCGGGAACGTGACGATGCGGCGATGACTGCCTTTGTGAAGCGTCAGACGGGTATCGACAGTGCACAGTGGATCAATAAATACAGCGATGCAGAAAAAGTCGTTGAGGCGCTGAAGGCGTGGATCACTCGCGAGGGTGGCGTCGACTGGAGCGACCGGAAACCCTGCCAGCCATACGAAACCCGCTACGGCTACAAGATCGCCCTGGCACAGCATGCGCTGCTGAAAAACTCCGGCATGGACGGGTTCTGGCCGAGCGTAACCGGTATTCTCGATCGGGATATCACCTATCGTGATGTCACCGACGCGGAGTGGATCAAGGTCATGAACACCTTCGGGAAATCCATTCGCGGTCGCAAGCCTGCGCCGAAGAAGAAGGCCAGCGCGTGATGGTCGCCTACGGTTTCAAAAAGTACTTCAGCCCGCAGATCGAGAGCGGCCACAAACGGCAGACCGTGCGCGGTGATCGCGACCGCCATGCCCGGCCGGGCGAGCGCGTGCAGCTCTATGAGGCCATGCGCACCAAGTATTGCCGCAAGATCATTGCCGATCCGGTCTGCACGCATGTCGTTCCGATCGAGATCGTGGTGAGCGACCTCATCAATGAGCTGATCGCCAGCATCGTCATCGCTGGCGTGCATCTGCACAGGACCGAGGTCGAGGCATTCGCCCGCCGTGATGGCTTTGCGCCCGAGCTGCTCGGCAACAGCTATCCGGCCAAACTCTACGGTCGGACGGCGCGGGAGACGATGGGCCGGTTCTGGATCGCCAATCATCCGGGTGTTTCGAAGTTCACCGGCGTCCTGATCCGCTGGCAACCGGAGGCACCGACGCCATGAACCGGGACGTCTCTCCCATGACCGTCATGCCGCTCTTCGGCTGGCCGGAGCAGCGGGAGATAGACGTTCTGCAGACGAAGCGGGACGAACTGGCGGCACGTGCCGCCAAGCTCCCGCGATTTTCACACAAACGCCTAGAGCTGGAAGTGCGGCTGAAAGCCTTGACCGAAGAACAACTGAGAATATCGAGCAGGATCAACCATGGAAGATGACCGTTTCGCCCATCTGCCCGTGGTCATGCGCGAGATCGCCGAGGTTGCCGGTCTGGAGGCCGCATGGGCAATCGTGCAGGCGCAGGGCGGCCGCGTGGCCTATATTCCGGCGAAGGCCGCGCCCGGCCATTGGCTGACAGAGCTGGTCGGCATGGAGGCCGCCGCCAAAATCTGCAATTTCTACAAGGCAGGCGATTCCGGCTACCGCATTCTGGTTCCGATTGCCAAGGACGCCGCAAAGCGGTTAAGATTGGTGAAGGCACTGGCTGACGGTATGTCGGCCCCGGATGCGGCTGCGGCCGCTGGCATGCATGTTCGCTCAGCCTTTCGCGCCCGCAAGCGCATGAAGCACAGCGACGACGATCAGGGCAGTCTTTTCTGAAGAAACATAGGCTGGCCCTGACAGTGTCAGGGGCGCGACGGCACAACCTTTGAAGCACATTTGAACGGATTTCAACGAACCGTTCAAGGTGCTTTTTTTATGTCTCCCAACGTCAGTCCGAAAGGACGGAAATTCATCTACGGACACGAAGGCGTCGTCCTGAAAGCCTATCGTGACGTTGTCGGGGTGTGGACGATCGGCCCCGGCCTGACCGCTGCCTCCGGTGTCATCACGCCCAAGGCGGGAATGACGATTACCTCCGAAAAGTGCGATGAGCTGTTCGATCTCGCAGTTGCCCGCAATTATCTGCCCCGCGTGGTGAAGGCGCTCGGTGCGAACGTCAGCCCTTACGCGATTGATGCGGGCGTTTCTTTTGACTGGAACACCGGCGCAATCCTCAAGGCGTCTTGGGTGAAATCCTTCCTTGCCGGCAAGAAGGAAGAAGCCCGCCAGCGCCTCGGCCTCTGGAATAAGGCAGGCGGCAAAGTTCTGCGCGGCCTGACGCGCCGTCGTGGTGAGGAGGCGAATATCCTCCTGCTCGGGAAATATCCCGTCGACATGGAGACGACTTCCACCACCATTGCCGATACGGCACGGTTTGCGGTTTTCGTGGTCTCAGTGACGACGCCGGAAATCGAGGAGGTCAGAACCGGCCTCACCAGTATCGGTTTTGATGCTGGTGTCGTGACCGGCAAAATCCTCCGATCGGCGGTTGAAGGCTTCCAGAAAGCCTACAATCTCAAGGTTGACGGAAAGATCGGCAGGGCAACCCTGTCCACCCTGCAGCGCGAGCTGGATGCCCGGCGCAAGGCAAAGAGCGGTGCGGTAACGACCGCTGCCAGCACCACCGTCGCGGCGGGGGATCAGGCCGTCAGCACCGTGACCACGCCAGCGCCAGCCGATCCGACCTCTGTTGTGCCGGATCATCTCGCCTCGTGGATCGGTGGCGGCATAGCCGTTATCGCCGTCGCCTACCTCGCATGGCAGGCGTACCAGTACCGTGACATCATCGCCGTGCGTGTTGCCGACAAGGCCCCGCGTATCGCGAACTGGCTGCGGAGCTTCTGACATGAGCGCAGCCATCACCTCCATTCTTATCGGGGTTGCCGCGAAAGTCGGCGCTCCCATCGTCAAGGGCGTGCTGGAAAAGCATGTCGGCGGGCTTGCCGGAACGTTGGCCGGTACCGTGGTCGATCAGGTTGCCGAGCGTCTCGGCGTCGAGCCGGAGGCATTGCCGTCCGTCGATCAAGCCGAACTCGGCGATGCCGTCAGCGAGGTCAACGCCAACATGCCGGAACTGATTGCCCTTTATGAAAAGGGCCTTCAGGGGCAGTTCGCGCTCCTCCAGGCCGAGCAGGCTGAAGGCTTCTGGCAGAGCGCGTGGCGTTGGGGCTGGATGTATCTGCTGGCGTTTCTGTGGATTTGCGCATTTTTGCTTTTCCCGGTTCTGCGCGTCTTTGGCATTCACATCGACCCGATCGACAACACCACCCTGATGACGCTGACCGGCTGGTTCATCTCCCTCTATATGGGCGGCCATACGCTGAAGGAGTTCGGCAAGCAGGCGGTCGAAGCCGTCAAGACTTGGAAGCGTACTCCATGAATTTCGGTGGAAATGCTGCGTTCGAACAAGCCGATCTGCGCGCCGAACAGGAACGGGAGGCGGCCATTGCCGCCGCCTCTCGCACCTTGCGCGGCCCCGGCACCATGCAGTGCGAGGATTGCGGCGGCGATATCGCCCGCGAACGCCGCCTCGCATTGCCATCCGCCACACGCTGCATCGTCTGCCAGACCATGCTGGAGAGATCGCGAGTATGACCACCGCAGAAATAGCGCTTTATTGCAGCCTTGCCCTCTCCGCCATCGCGATTTTCGGACACGTAAAAGGCTGGATGAACACGGGCGAAAAGCAACTGACAGAAGATGTCGCTGCCCTGAAAAAACAACAGGCGGCCGATGTCGCGGCGCTGAAAAGCGAAGACGAGTCGCACGAGAAAAAGCTGATCGAACACGACCGCCGCATCCAGTCGGTCGAGAGCGACATGAAATATCTGCCCGACCGGGAAAGCCAGCACCGGCTGGAGCTGGCGCTCGAAAAGGTGAACGGGCGTCTCGACACCCTCAACGAAACCCTCAAGCCGATCAAGGCGAACGGCGAGGCTATGAACGAACTGCTGTTGGAAAGGGCGCGACAGGCCAATGTCTGATATCGGTGTGGATTGGGCGCGGATGCGCCGCGAGCGTGCACGGCTCATCATCCTGAAGGCGCTTGCCGAGCAGGTGAATGGTTCCTTGGACAGCAGCATGATCGAAGAAATCATGCCGAGCTTTGCCATCCGGGAAACACGCCTCTGGATACACGAGCAGATGGAGTATCTGGCGGAACGGGATGCGGTGACGCTCACCAAGGCCGGAACGGTCATGATTGCCACGCTCAATAAACGTGGCCGCCGCCATCTTCAGCGCGACATTGCTATTGAAGGCATCCTGCGCCCCTCCGAGCCGGGTGAATGACCATGGGTCGCGGTCGTTTATCCGGCATTGAGCTGTTGCCTGAAGCCTGCGCCGATGTTGTCGCATGGGCCGCCGAGGAACTTCAGAAGCGTGAGCGAACGCAGACGGAAATCTATGAGGAGTTCGTCGGCAAGCTTGAGGCGCTCGACCAAGAATACCGGGGCGAGCTGGAATTCACCATTCCCTCATTCTCGGCCTTCAATCGCTATTCGATCCGCCTTGCAACGCTGACCCAGCGCCTCAACCAGACGCGGGAAATCGCCACGACGCTTGCCAGCAAGTTCGATGCCGCCGCCTCCGATGATCTCACGCTGATCGCCTCCGAGGCGATCAAGACGCTGGTGTTCGAACTGGTGACGGCGGGTGGCGAGGCCGGGTTCGATCCCAAGGGCGCGAAGGCTCTTGCCGACGCCCTGTTTTCGGCAACCCGTGCGCAGGGCGTCTCGACGGCCCGGCGTCAGAAGGTCGAAGCGGAGTTTTCCAAGAAGGCCGAGAATGTCATCGACAAGGTCTCGAAGGAAATGGGCCTTTCGTCCGAGCGCGTTGCGCAGCTGCGCCGTGACTTCCTCGGCGTGCGACCGGAACACAAGACGGAACCCGAAACCGTCACCACCAGAGGATCGCAGGAATGATGGAAGCTGCCCGCCCAGAGCCGTGCAGCCGGTGCGGTGGCGTCGGGCAGGCTGTCAAACGCATCAACCGTCGCCGTGACGGCACGATCTCCAGCGTCGTCTATGACCCGAAGGTGATCTGCAAGCCCTGCAAGGGCAGCGGCCTTGCCTGCATGGAGGTGCGTCGTGACAGAGAATGAGCTGCCCGGCCTGCCGCGTGGCAAGTGGGACGGCTCGACCGTTCTCGCCAGTCTGGCTGACCTGCCTCCTGAACTGCCCCGCGGGGCGGATGTACCGGACGATCTCGATCCGCTCGCCGAAGGCGTGCTGATGAAACATCAGTCCGAGTGGCTTGCGGACGATTCCGATCTGAAGCTCGGCGAAAAGGGCCGACGCACCGGCATTACCTTTGCCGAGGCGACCGACGCGACCCTGATTTCGTCATCGGCTCCCAGCGCCGGTGGCCAGAACTATTTCTATATCGGCGACACCAAGGACAAGGGCCGCGAATTCATCGGCTATGTCGCCAAGTTCGCGAAGACGATCGCTGACGATCTCGGCCAGATCGAGGAGTTCCTGTTTGAAGACGAGCTGAAGGACGGCTCGACGCGGTACATCGCCGCCTACCGGGTGCGCTTCCGGTCGGGCTATCGTGTCGAGGCGCTATCGTCGCGGCCGGAAAACATCCGTGGTTTGCAGGGAACTGTCTGCATTGACGAGGCCGCCTATCACCGCGACGTGCGCGGCGTCCTCGATGCCGTCAACGCGCTGCTGATCTGGGGCGGCAAAATCCGCGTGATCTCGACCCACAACGGCGTCCTCAATCCGTTCAACGAACTGATCCGGGAAGCGCACGCCGGGAAAATCCCGTTCTCGGTCCATCACATTCCGTTCGCCCTCGCTGTCAAGAACGGCCTCTTCCGGCGTGTCTGCATGCTCAAGGGCGAAGAGTGGACCCAAGCGGGACAGGACGCATGGGAAAAGAAAATCCGTGGCTCCTACGGCGTTCGTCTCAGCGCCATGCGTCAGGAGCTGGACGCGATCCCGGCCGATCAGGCGGGGGCAGCGCTCACCCGCGTCCAGATCGAAAGCCGCATGGAGAAGGATATCCCGATCCTGCGCCATGCCCAGACCGACGACTTCAAGAACTGGAGCGAAGAGGATCGGACGGCCGACGCGCTGAAGTGGTGCAGGGAAAACCTGATCGCCGTTCTGGAGCGGCTCGACCATCGCCGTCAGCATGTGTTCGGCGTGGACTTTGCCCGCAGCGGCGATGCCACCGCGATCGTGGTGATGGAGATCGGACAGGACCTCGTCAGGCGCGTCCGCTTCATTGTCGAACTGCACAACATGCCGTTCGATCAGCAGCGCGAAATCCTTTTCTATGTTTGCGATCGCATCCCGAGCCTTGCTGGTGGCGCGCTCGATGCCGGTGGCAATGGTTCCTATCTCGCGGAAAAAGCGACCCAGAGATACGGCTCCAGCATCATTGAGGTGAAATTCTCCGAACAATGGTATCGCCGCGAGATGACCGCCTATGTCGCGGCCTTCGGCGATCAGACGATCGTCCTGCCGCTCGATGCCGATGTTCTGGCCGACCATCAGGCACTCGCTTATGTCAGCGGCGGCTATATCAAGGTGCCGGACGGTCATCGCTTCAAAGGTGCGAACGGCTTCAATCGTCACGGCGACACGGCAATCGCCGGTGCCTTGGCCTATTTCGCATCCCGATCCGAACTTGAATACTTCGGTTACACCACGGTCGATGAACTGGACACCATGGACGGCGTCCAGCTCTTCGAGGCGGTATCGACCGGAGACGCTCTTATCCCGACATTGAATGGAGGTCTTCACTGATGGCCACGCCACCCCGGATCATCGACCAGTGGGGAAACCCGATCTCGACCACCGACCTTGAGGATGAATTCGCCGCCCCCACCTTGGGCGGCATTCATTCTGTATGGCAGGAAACCATTGTCAGCGGCCTGACCCCGCATGCTCTTGCGGAGGTTTTGCGGCAGGCCGCGCGCGGTTATCCCGATCGCTTCTTTTCGCTGGCGACGGACATGGAGGAACGCGACCTGCATTATGCGGCCGTGCTCGGCACCCGCAAGCGGGCGCTGACCGGCATCACGCCGCTTGTCGTTGCCGCGTCCAACTCGGCCGAGGACGAGAAGATCGCCGAGGCCGTGCGGGAAATGATCGGCCAGCCGGAGTTCGTGGACGATTATCTGACGGACCTGCTCGACGCCTTGGGCAAGGGTTATTCGGTTGTCGAGACCATTTGGGACCGTAGCGCCAAGGAATGGTGGCCGAAACGATATGAGTGGCGTGACCAGCGGCATTTCGTGATCGACCAGCGCGACGGCCGCACGCTTCGCCTGAAGGACAGCAGCATTGAAGGCGTTGACCTGCCGCCCTTCAAGTTCTCGATTCATCGCCCGAAGCTGATGTCCGGCCTGCCGATCCGCGCCGGTCTCGCCCGGCTGGCGGCATGGGCGTTCCTCTACAAGAGCTATACGCTCAAGGACTGGATGGCGTTTCTGGAAGTCTACGGTATGCCGCTGCGCGTCGGCCGCTACAGCCGCAATGCAAAGGATGCCGAAAAGCGCGTGCTTCTGACGGCGGTGCGCAATATCAGCTCGGACGCTGCAGCCATTATCCCGAAGGAAATGGAGATCGAGTTTATCGAGGCCAAGGGTGGCACCGGCAATGCCGTGTTCTCGGCCAAGGCGGAGTATCTCGACCGGCAGATTTCCAAGGGCGTCCTCGGTCAGACCATGACCACGGATGACGGCTCCTCGCTCGGTCAGGCGGCGGTGCATGAAAACGTCCGTCATGATATTGCCCGCGCCGATGCCCGCCAGACGGCGGTGACGGCAAACCGCGATCTTATCCGGCCTTTCGTGGACCTGAATTTCGGGCCTCGTGACAAATATCCGACGATGGTCATTCCGATCACCGAAAACGAGGACATCAAGGCGCTGGTCGAGGCAGTGCAGGCGCTGGTGCCGCTCGGCCTTGAGGTTTCCATGTCCAAGGTCCGCGAGCGTATCGGCTTCGAGGAGCCGGACGATGACGAAAAACTTCTCAAAACCGTTGTGCCTGGCACAGCCCTGCCAAAGCCCGAGGAACCGCCAGCGCCGGAGAAAAACAACCCGCTGAAGCCGAGGGACAGCGCGCAGGCCCGCGTCCAGCCTTGCGCCCATTGCGGCGGCTTCCATGCTGTTGCTGCTGACCAGCGGCCCGAACTGGAGGCGCTTGCCGACGATGCCCTGTCGGAATGGGAAACCGATCTTGAGCCGCTCGTAAAGCCGCTTCAAAGGCTCTTTGAAACGTCCAAAAGCTATGCGCAGCTTGAGGCCGGTCTCGATGACCTGATTGCCAAGATGGATGCCGGGCCGCTCGCCGACCGGCTTGCCAAGCTGCAGATGAAAGCCAGAGGTTTGGGGGATATCGGCGATGGGCGTAGCTGATCTCTTCAAGACCGCGCCGAAGGAAGTTACCCGGTATTTTGACGGCAAGGCCAGCCTGCCGACATTCGACTGGCGGGACATCGCGCCGGAGGAACATGCATTTTCCTTCACGGTCGCGAAGTCCGCCGGTTACGACATTCTGGACGATATCCGTTCCGCGATCTCCGAAGCGATCACCGGCAAGACGCCGTTTGAGGAGTTTCAGCGCAACCTCATGCCAGTGCTGCAGCAGAAGGGCTGGTGGGGCAAGGCACTGGCATTTGACCCGGAGACCGGCGAGGAGAAGCTCGTGCAGCTCGGCTCGCCGCGCCGTCTGCGCACGATCTATTGGGCGAACACCATGTCGGCGCATGCGGCAGGTGAATGGGAGCGGACGCAACGGAACAAGGATTTCCTGCCGTTCCTCGTATACACCCTGTCCACGGCCGAGCGGAAACGGCTGGAGCATGAAGGCTGGGTCGGGATCGTCGCGCCGGTGGATGATCCGATATGGAACCGCCTCTATCCCCCGAACGGCTGGGGCTGCATGTGCGGCGTGCGCCAGATCTCGCGCAGTGAGGCAATCCGCCTTGGCTGGCGCGAGGACACCGCCGTCATGCCGCTGGTCGAAAAGCCGTGGGTGAACAAGCGAACCGGCGAAACCCGCATGGTGCCGGTCGGCATCGATCCGGGTTGGGACACCAACCCCGGCAAGTATCGTGGCCAGAATGTTTCCCGCTTTCTTGAGGAGCGTCTCGGCTCCATGCCTGCCGATCGGCAGCGCATTGCCATCCGCGATATCGTCCGCTCGCCGCTCCTGCAGGCGATGGCAGGCGGCCGGATGCCGAAATCATATCTGCCGGTGGCGCAGATGCCGGGTGCGGCCGTCGAGGCGCTCGGCGCATCCACCTCGGTCGTTCGTTTGTCGTCGGACAGTCTCACCCATATTCTTCAGGAGCGCGCCGAGCGCGGGCTTGATCTCGACAACATCGAGGCGGCGATCGAGGTCATCACCAATCCCGCCGCGATTATCCGCAGCGCCTCTACCAACGCCGTCGCACTGCTTGGAAAATCGTCCGAGGGTTTCTGGTGGCGGCTGGCCGTGAAGACGGCCGGGAACGGTTCGGAATGGTGGCTCACCAGCTTCCATCGCAAAAGCTACGCCGAGACATACAAGGTTATCGAGCGGGCGAAGCGGGCCGGAAATCTGATCGAGGGGGATTGAAAGGCGCGGAGGGGCGGCACTCCCTCGTTGATCCGGTGAAACCGTCCAAGTAAACCTTGCTCGCGCCTTCCATCAATATGCGCCGGAACCCTGAAATTATCAAGCCGGGCTATGCGTCAGCACCGGATTGAAATAAACGGCCACAGAGCGCGACGGCGGGCTAAAACGCTCAATCGCTCATCCCGGTCGAGAAATCGCCTGTACGGCTTTCAATCCGGCTTCAATTTTGATGCCGTTCGGGTATTCTTCATCACAGATCGGGTTTTGGGAAAGATCGGCGTAGCACTGACAGTGTCAGTCTCTTAGGTCTCCCGCCGTCAGGGCATTAATCGCCCATGACGAAAAAAACCGCAACCGCAATTTTCAGCCTTGCCGCAATCGCCGCTTCGAAGGGAAAGACCCCTCCGGAATGGGTAGAGCTGTTTCCGGCCGGTCCCGAGATCAAAGCACGGGACGGGCGCAACTGGACGCTCCAGCCGCAGATTGTCGTTGAAGCCTTCAAGCTCAACGATGGCCCGCTCGCGATCGACTATGAGCATGGTCAGGCCCATCTCGCGCCGCAGGGCATTGCCGCTCCGGCCGCTGGCTGGATTGTGCTTGTCGAGGAACGCGACGGTGGTGTCTGGGGCAAGGTCGATTGGACGCCCAAGGCATCTGCGGCAATCGTCGACAAGGAATACCGTTTCCTGTCTCCCGATTTCGATCACACGATTGATGGCCTGATTTTGCGCCTCAACGGTGCTGGCCTCGTAAACCGGCCCGCACTGGTCATGACGGCCTTGAGCCGTGTCTCCCCTGAAGAAAAGGAAAATCCACCGATGTCGAAGGCAATTGCCAAGGCGCTCGGTCTTGCGGAGGATGCCGATGAAAAGGCGATCCTTGCGGCACTGACTGCGCGTCAGGATGAGCGTTCCGCCCTGTGCGGCCTGCTCAAGATCGAGACCGGCGCACCAGCCGAGGCGATCACCGCCGCCGTCACCAAGCTGCAGACAGAGACGGAAACGGCGCTTGCGTCCGTCAAGTCGAATACGTCTGCCGCTGAGGTCAAGGCCCTGAAAACCGATCTCGACCAGACACGCACGGCGCTCGCCGCGCTCCAGAAGAAGGACGCCGATCGCGAGATCGACGCCGCCCTCGACGCAGAGATCGCCGCCGGGAAAATCACCCCGGCGTCCCGCGATGGCTATCGCGCCATGTGCGCCGAAAACGGCGGGCTGGAGCGGTTCAAGGCTCTTGCCGCGACCCTGCCGGTCATCTGCGCACCGTCCGATTTGGACAACCGCAACGTCAACACCCGGACTGCCGAGGATGACCGCGACCCGGTCGTGATCGCCTCGCTTGCTCGCAAGTATCAGGACGATCAGGCCGCACTCGGCATCAGCGTCTCGATCTCCGAGGCCGTCCGCCATGTCGAGGAGACGAAGACGAAATGACGACGCCCATTCTCATCAAGTCTTTCCGCGTCGGCCTCGCCGCGATCGCCGGCTATCTCATCGTCAAGGCTGCAGCCGAAGGCAAGGTCGCCGCAGCGGCGGCTCCAACCGACCCGCTGATCGGCGCAGCCACCATGCTCGGTGCTCCGGCTGAAGGCATCCTTGATGTCGATCAGGCCGGTTGGTCCGAGGTTCGCTGCGGCGGCAACGTCTCCTTTGGTGACCCGCTGACCTCCAATGCCGACGCCAAGGCCGTCAAGGCCGTGCCGGTTGCCGGGTCCGTGGTGCGCATCATCGGCTTCGCGATGTCGGACGGCTCTGCCGACGATGTCATTCCCTATCAGGTCGCGCCCGGCGTTCTTTCCACGCCCGCCTAACTTCGAGGACGCTTTAAGTGAACACCACCAATAGACCCTTTCCGGTCTCGCCGACGCTGACGGCGATCTCCATCGGATATCGCAATCCGGCCGCCACGCTGATCTATGACCGCGTGCTGCCGGAAGTCGATGTCCTCGGCGACACCTTCAAATGGACCGAGTTCCCGCTCGGCGAAGCCTTCACCGTGCCGGAGCTGGAAGTCGGCCGCACCGGCCAGCCCGGCCGCATTGAGTTCACCGGCGAGGAGCGCGACAGCAGCGTCCGCAATTTCGGCCTTGATGATCCTATTCCCTATTCGGATATCAAGGAGGCCGAGAAGGCCCGGCGGGAGAAGCGGTCCACGATCGATCCCGAGGCGCTGGCGACGGAAGGTCTCACCAACCTTGTCCAGCTCGGCCGCGAGGTGCGTGCTGCCTCCGTGGTTCAGAACCCGGACAACTATGACGCTGCCCGCCGTCTGGTTCTGGCCGGGAACCAGCAGTTTTCCGACTTCGCCAACTCCGATCCTTATGCCGTGATTGATGAGGGCATGGACAAGACGCTGGTCTATCGCCCGAACACCATCGTCATGGGCCAGCCCGCATGGTCGAAGATCAAGCGGCATCCGAAGCTGATCAAGGCCGTCAAGGGCGGCCTGACCGAAGATGGCGCCATCACCAAACAGCAGTTTGCCGAACTCTTCGAAATCGACGTCAAGAACCTGCTGATCGGTGTCGCCCAGGTGAACCTCTCCCGCAAGGGTCAGCAGGTGAACCTCAGCCGCGTCTGGGGCAAGTCGGTCTCACTGCTCTACATCGATCCGACGAAAAAGCAGGCGGATGGCTCGGTCATCACGTGGGGCTTCACCGCCGCCAACGGCAAGCGCATCGCCGGTTCGATCGAGGACAAGGATATCGGCCTCGAAGGCGGCAAGCGCGTGCGTGTCGGCGAAAAGGTCCGCGAACTCGTCTGCGCCAAGAGCGTCGGCTACCTGATCCAGAACGCCGTCGCCTGATCGGCCTTCTCCCCTGAAACCATCATCGGCCCTGCGGGGCCGGTCGTGCAACCCGACCGGAGACAGTGACATGGGAACTCCCGAAGAAGAAAAGGCCAAAGCTGAAGCCGCTGCCAAAGCCAAGGCGGAGGCCGACGCAAAGGCGAAGGCCGAGGCGGAAGCGAAGAAAAAGGCCGAGGCCGAGGAAAAGGCCAAGGCGGAAGCTGCCGCGAAAGCCAAAGCGGAAGCCGACGCAAAGGCGAAGGCCGACGCTGAAGCGAAGGAAAAAGCCGAGGCCGAGGAAAAGGCCAAAGCCGAGGCGGAGGCGAAAGCCGCAGCTATTGCCGCCACGCCCGGCCCAAAGGCCAAACAGGAAATCCGCCTGCCCGGCAAGACATACGCACCGGGCGAACACCTGCCCGGCGACGTGGACGAGGCCGATCTCGCCACCTTCAGGGCGCTCGGCGCTATCTGATCCGCCTCCCAAGCGGCGCGACCAGCTCCCTCAGCAATCCGGCTGCGGGGGCATCTTCAACGGGTTTCTTCCATGGCATATGCAAGTCGCACCAATATCGAGGATTTGTGGGGTTCCGAGTTCATCGCGGACCTTATTCGCGAGGACGTGGACGCCGAGGTTGCCATCGCCCGCGCCGTCGAACAGGCCAGCGGCGAAATCGACACCCATCTTTCTGCCCGTTATGCCACGCCCATTCCCGGCACGCCGCAGGCGCTCGTCATGCCCTGCGTGAACATTGCCGTCTATTATCTGGCGATCCGCCACACCAGTCTCACCACCACGATCGAGGACCGCTACAAGCAGGCCGTCGAGCTGCTGAAGCGCATTGCCGATGGCAAGGCGGGTCTCGGCGCTGACGAACCGAAGGTGCCGACCGATGACGGCCTGTCATCCAGTGGCGCTGCATTCTATTCCGGGCCTCGTCTGTTCGGGCGGGATCGCCTGCCATGAGCGGTATCGTCACGGAACTTGTCGGTTACGAGGAGGCGATTCTCACCCTTGATGGGATTGAGAACGCGCCGCTCGGCGAATTGAACGAAGGCATCGGCCGTCTCGTGCAGGGCCAGATACGTCACCGTATCGAGGTCGAAAAGACCGAGCCGGACGGAACGCCGTGGGTTCGCAATAATCAGGGAACCAGCATCCTGTTTGCTTCAGGCGCTCTTTCCCGCTCGATCGACTATATCGCCGACGCCACCACCATCATGATCGGCTCCGGTCTGGTCTATGCCCGTATCCACCAGCTCGGCGGCATCATCAAGCCCAAGAACGGCAGTGCGCTGAAGTTCTGGTGGGTCTCCGGCGGCTTTGTCAATTTCGCCGTGGTCAAACAGGTCGAAATGCCCGCCCGGCCGTATCTCGGCATGTCCGTCGCCAACCAGAACGAAATGGTGGAAACCACAGAGGACTGGCTTTCCAGACTGGTGCAGCGATGAGCGGCCGTCTTATCACCTTCCGTGAATCGGTTCTGATTGAGATCAAGCGCATCCTGCCGAACATCAAATCGTGTGAGGCGCAGTTCGGTCGCTTCGACCTGTCGGAGCTGGAGCGCGAAATGATCCGTGCACCGGGCGTGCGCCTTGCGATCCTGCGCAGCCCGCTGGCATGGCAACCGAACGGACAGGCCGAGGCCGCATTGAACATGGTCGCCTTTGTCATCACCGAAGGTTCCAAGCGCGAGGAAGACGGCTGGAACATTGCCGAGGCGATCGGCACGCTTCTTCATCCGGGCCAGCTCTGGGGAATGACGAAGCTCACCGCGCCGTCTTCTGTCGTCATCCAGCCTATCATTTCGGCAGCCGTGAAACAGCGCGGCGTCGGCGTCATGTCGGTCGAGTGGAACCAGACGCTCCGCCAGCTCGGCGACGGGCTGTTCGGTCCTGACGGCGTCGTCATCTCCGAATTCGAGGTGAACGGCGAGCAGCTCGATATGCCGGAGGCCGGTCATGTCTGATGCCGATATCATCGTTCGCGAGTTTCGCGGCATCTACAAGAATATTGACGATCTCAATCGCCGCCTCGTGGCATCGCAGATGACCGGCCGTGTCGCCGAGATCGACGGCAGCCGCGTGCGGCTGGAACTGGCGGCGGTCGGTGCCAACGGCAAACCGTTCCTGTCGCCATGGGTGCAGGTGCAGGAGGCGGCCGGAGCCACCGGTACCAACATGCCCGTCGCGATCGGCGATCCCATGCGGCTGTTTTCGCCAAACGGCGAGATCGGCAGTCAATCGCTCGCGATCCGCGACAGCCACACCGACGACGCACAGAACCCGGCCGGGACGCCGAAGGAGCTGGCAATCACCTATGCCGGGTCCGCGATCCGCATGACGGCCGAGGGCCTGAAGCTTTCGCATGGCGGCTCCAGCATCACGCTTTCGCAAGACACCATTCACGCCCTTTCGGCCCGCCTGCGCCACAACGAAAAGAATGTCGGCGATAGCCACAACCACGGCGGCATCCGCAGGGGCGGCGAAAACACCTACGAACCGAACGAATAAAGGAGCTTTTAATGACCTCTAAAAAGACTTTCACCGTCACCGCCAAAGCCGGGATTTTTGTCGCGGGCGTCCGTTCGCCCGGCGTCGGCAAGCCCATCGAACTGACCGATGAACAGGCGGCCTATCCGCTGATCGCCGGTGAGATCGAGGAGCCGGGCAAGAAGACGGAAGCGCCTGCAGGTGAAACCGAAACCACGCCTGCAGCCAAAGCCAAGGCTGTGAAGGAGTAACCCATGCGGGCCGGTATCGACGCGAGGACAGGCAAGATGCTGCTCGGCTGGAACCATTGCGTCCAGTCGATCAGGAAGTGCCTGACGACACGGTTGGGAAGCCGTGTCCTTCGCCGTCATATCGGCTCGGTACTGCGCGAGCTGCAGGACGGCAACGCCGATGCCACAACCATTCTTGCAGCCTATCGGGCAATTGCCGATGCGCTCAATGATCCTGATGGTGGCGAACCCGGTTTCAGCCTGCAGAAGATCGAGCTGCTCGAATACAAGCGCACCGGCCGCTTCATTTTCATTCTGACGGGCGTCTGGTTCCCGCGTGGCCACCTCGGCGACTGGTCCGTCTACGAAACCGTCAATACGTCTTGGCCGGAGGCCGCATGAGCTTTCAGATTATCGACCTATCCCGCCTGCCGGTTCCCGACGCGATCGAGACATTGAGCGCCGAGGCGATGATTGCCGCGTTCAAGGCGCGCTTCCTTCAGGTCTGGGAAATCCAGCGTCAGCTTGATCCGACGCTGCCTGCCTATGAGACGCTCGATCTTGAAACCGACAGCGCCAACATCGTCGGTCAGGCTTGGACCTATCTGCGGCTTCTCGATCGCCAGCGCGTCAACGACGCTTTCCGTGCCTTGCTCGCGCCCTATGCCAAGGGTTCCGATCTGGAGGCGATCGCCGCCGACAATAACGTTGAGCGCCAGATCGTGACACCGGCGACCGCCAACACCGACGCCGTAATGGAGGGCGATGCGTCCTTGCTTCGCCGCTACCTGTTGTCGCTTGATGCGCCTGCCTCCGGTTCGCCCGGCCGTTACCTCTATGATGCATGGACGGCATGGCCGCAGACTGACGACAGGACACTCGGTCTTTGGGACGCCCGGATCAACGGTCGCGCTATCCACGGCCGTCGCGGCGATACCGATGTTGTGTTGATTGGACCCTTCGGCCGTGAGCCGACCTCGGCCGAACTCGCGACTGTGCGCGCCGCTGTTCTCGATCCAGACCGCACGCCGGAGGCTGTCAGCGTTTCCATCATGGCGGCGACCCGCAGGGAATATCAGGTGTCTCTGGTACTGGAGATCGTCGGGACCGGCCCGTCACCTGATCTGCTGAAGGCCGAGGCGGAAAAGCGTGTGACGGCCGCAGCGATCGAGCGAACCACCGTCGGCGGTGAAATTCCTGAAGGCCTCCTGTCCGGCGCTGCCTATGGCGGCAATATCGTGAAGGTGCGCGACCTCGCGCCGGTGGCGATCGAGCCTGATCCATATACCGTGCCGGTCATGACCGGGCTGACGGTGGTGACGGAGGTCCGGGCATGAGGGACGTTGCAGCGCTTCTTCCGTCCAATTCCGAGCCTTTTGAATACGCGCTTGCCGGTGGCATGTCCGATGACCTGGCTGTGCCTTTCGCTGACCTGATGGACCCGTACAAGACGGAAGCGCGGCTGTTGCCCTATCTCGCCGCGCACCATTCGGTTGACCTCTGGTACGACGATTGGAGCGAGGAGCGGAAGCGGGAAATGATCGCCCAATGTGCCGGGCGTTCTGTCCTCTATCCCGGCTCGCGGTTGGCGGCCCTGAAAGGCACGCTTGTCGGCCTGAAGCGCTATCTGGCTTTTGTCGACGCCGATATCATTGATCGCATCGCCCATCCAGCCCGGTTCACCTTCGGTCGCGCCGTCATCGGCCGCACGCCGATCGCGCACCAACCGTTCACGGCGCATTACCTCGTGCACGTCACGTTGCGCGCCCCGAAAAACCATTTTCAGATCGGCCGATCGGCTTTCGGCCGGGCCGCTCTTACATCCGTCGATCTTGAGCCGATCCGTCGCGCACAGCGTGCCATGGTCACCGCCAAGACGCCGGACACCCTCTACACCGTCAGCTTCGCATGGCGTCGACCGATCACCCTGCAGGACGCCGTCATGATCGACGGCAGCACTTCGCCGGGCGGTTATCGCCAGCGTCAATATCTTTGATACGAGGACCAGCCAATGCCCCGCGTTACTTTCTCGAATGCCGAAATCGCCGATCACACCGACTTTGAAAATGTCAGCCTGTTTGCCCAGCAGGATGTAGATGGCGTTTGGCGGGACGCGATCGGCTATCCAGCGCACTGGTCGCATTTTACCGTTGCCCGGAAGTCCGTGCAGGAGATCACCGTATCGCCCGGTCGCTATGTCGCCGGTGAAAAAGTCTATGCGCAGGCGGCTTCCAAAGACGTCAATCTTCAGCTTCAAATTCCGCCCGCAGCTTCTGACCAGCGCTGGGTGGCAATCCTGTTGCGCGGCGAAGAAATCACCGAAACCGCAAGCAGGCCTTTCGAAACATCGCAAGACCCGGAAACCTCGATCCCGGTCCAGCGCGTCACGCCTAAGACCGTGCGACGCATCGTTAATCTGATCGTGCAGGCTGGCGAGGCGAACCCGGTACCCGCAAAGCCGGTGGTGGCCGAGACCGACGCGTGCATCGCATTCGTCCTCCTGAAATCGACCGGTGTTGATGTCATCGAGCCGGGAAACGCCAGCCGCGTGAAGACGCTCTACGAGGTTGAGGGCCGCGTGACGGCGCTGGAAGTGAACCTCTCCGGTCTTTTTCTTCGTACCGAAACCATCGAGACGCAAATCACCAACATTGCCACCCGGCTGACGGATATCCCGCGTCCGGCGATCATCCGCCAGATGCAGCGCGATATCGGTGCCGCCAGACTGAAGGTCGATCTGCCTGACGAGGCCCGCGCTTATGTCTTTGACAATGGCCTCATTCCCGATCGGTGGGACTTGCAGCATGTCGACTGGCTGGCGCGAGTTGAGGAAGGCGTTCGCTTCGGCTTTGCTGCCATCACGCAGGCGCGTCTTGAAGTGCAGGCCGAAGATAATCCGCAGATCGCCTTCCGCACCCGTCGCATGGTTCCGGCCTTTGATGAGGTCGTGAAGATCGAGAACACCTCCCTCGACAGCACACTCAACATCTCGCAGCTCGTCCACACGCAAACGACTCTGACGCGGATGGAAGCTTCGCGCATTCGTCTGACCTATGGCCCAACGATGTGGGCATGCGAAAATCAGGCCGGGTGGGCTGGTCTGGGCGGCGACTCCCGCGTGGGCCAGATGCTGAACGTTGGTGGCGAGCAGTTCGAAGTTGTCGAGATCCGGGCGAACGGCGGTGTCGGTCACCAGACCTATGGCGTTCGCCAGATCCGCTACGAGATTTATAGCGAACCGTATTGGGAGTACGTCACCGAAAAAGTCGGGATGAATGGCTCGATCTACGCGCAATCGTTCCTTGTCGCCCAGCCGATGCTGATGACGTCTATCGACCTGCACTTTGCTCGTGTCGGATTGGATGGCGATGTCCACGTCGCCGTGGTCGAGGTTTCGACAGGAGGGACGCCGCTTTTCGACCGCGTGCTTGCGGTGAGCAAGATCGAACACAAGGACATGGCTGTCGGTTGGGTCAATTGCGTCATGCCCTATACGCTTTTGGAAAGCGGCAAGCGCTACGCCATCGTGACCGTGACGACCGGCGCACATGCGCTCTCGGTCTCCACCGGCAACAAATACACCGGCGGCACGCAATTTAACTGCACGGACGGCGTGTTCGCCCAAGGCTCTATGGATATCGACTTCTGCTTCAGGGTGAATGGAGCGCGATACCACAGCCCGCGCACCGTGGTACCGATGCAGGCACTCAATCTCGCTGACGGCATGACCCAGATTGACATGCTCTTCTCGGGATGGGTGCCGGGCGGCACGGCGCTTGTCTGGGAAATCCGGCCTTCGGGAACGACCGCGTGGGTCGAACTGGATGATGGCGACCCCGCCACCAATCCCCTCGTTGGCCTGCCGGCATCGGTGGAGCTTCGCCTCGTGATGGTCGGTACGGCTGATCTTCAGCCCATGATCCAGTTGGACGCGACCGCTGTCTCGCGTGTGGCGCGTAACCGCACCAACATGAAAGCGGTCAGCAAAGCTTTCGAATTCGGCATCTCGACCAGCGCGATCGTGACGCAATACACGCTGGATGCCTTTGACCCGGCTCATCACACCTTCACACCACGGATCATGGTCGGCAACAACGTGATCGCTCCTGGCACAACGGAAGTCACGATTGATCCGAGCAATCCAGCCCGACGAACGTTCCTTTCCACCTATTCGCTTGGTGCTGCCACGTCATCCGCCCGGATTCATTTTGCCGCCAACACCGACAACCCCGTCACCGTTCCGTTCCTTCAGGACGGTTTCATTTCCGCCCTTTAGCCCCGAGGCCTCCATGAAAGTCGACGAAAAGAAAACCTATGACGTCAAACTGACGCGGCCGGTAACGCTCGGACCCTTCCGGTATCGGCCACTCAACGAAATCGAAATGTCCGGCTCGGTTTTGAAAACCGTCATCGAGCAGGAAGGGGAGGATGTCATTGACTACGCCAACGCGCGATAATCGCTATCAGCTTCTCTCTTGGCCACCGACCGAGTTCACGGTTGACCTGTGGAATGCGGTGTTCGGCGATCTCGCCGATCGCATAACCAGCCGTGAGCAGTTGGAAGCTTCGTTCGAGACATTGAAGGCACAGGGCATACAGGCGTCACTGGATTATATTCAGATCAACGTTGCACCGCAGCTTGCGAACCTCAGAATTTCAATCGAACTGGCGCAGGAGCAAATCGATCAGATCATCATTGGCGGCAAGGCTCCTGACACACTTAAATTCGGCGGTCAACTGCCTGCCTATTATGCGACTGCGCTCGCATTGTCAGAAGGTCTCGCCGGAAAGGTGCCTTCCGCCCGCAAGGTGAACGGCAAGGAACTATCCGGCGATATTGTCTTGGATAAATCTGATGTTGGCCTTGGGAATGCCGACAACACCGCCGATGCGGATAAGCCGGTCAGCACTGCGCAAAAAGACGCCATTGAAGCCCGCATACCGTATTTTCAGAGCGGTGCGGCGCTACCTTCTACCGACATTGGCCCGATATGGCATGCTGATTATCGATCGGTCATGACATGGCAGGTGTTCAATGCCAACGGCGCGGCCTACGCGGGCTATGCGTCCGATATGGTGGGGTGCCCCTTTAAGGACGGCCAGCCGACCGCACGAGCGGGCTATGTCAAGCGGAATGGTGCATCGTTGTCCAAGACGGCCTATGCGGCGCTTTGGCATTGGGCCTTGCACAACGGGCGCGTTGTCGCACTCGGAAGTTGGGCAGCAGGCGCATTTGTTTTCGCCGATAATGGCGATGGCACCTTTAAGCTGCCGGATAACCGAGGGGAGTTTGAACGCAATTGGGATGACGGCAGAGGTGTCGATAGTGGTCGCGCACTTGGCTCATGGCAAGACAGCACCAACAAAACACACGTGCACACCGGAACTACGGATGCTTCCGGCGCACACGCCCACGGTATTCCGTCTCGCGTTTCCGACCAAAACCATAGGCATTTCAACAACCCCGGAACGGTTTCCGAAGGGGCTGAAGGTGGTGGCGTAGGGGGGGATGGAACCACGTACTCCGCTGGCAATCACGTCCACACCTTCACAACCGCCGCATCGGGAAGCGCAGAAGCGCGCCCGCGTAGTGTGTCGTTTAACGCCATCATCAAGTTTTGAGGCCATCCATGGAAATCTACAATTTTAATCCTGACGACGGCGTATATCTCGGCGTGTCGGTTGCCGATCCCGACCCTTTGAGCGATGGGGAATATCTCATTCCTGCATTTGCTACTATTCTTCGCCCTCCTGAAGAACGCGAAGGTTTTGTCTGGCGTTTTGTCGATGGGGCTTGGGGTTACTCTCCTGAAGGCGAGTATGAGACACCACCGGCAGAAGAACCCGTTGTGTCAGCCGCAATGGTCTCCAGCGAGCTGGATCGTCGGCTTGCTCTTGGTTTCGATTACAGTTTTGGCGACGAACGTGGCACCCATCATCTCGGTACCACGCCAACGGATATGAAACGCTGGACCGAAGAGGTCACACCGCTTTCTCAAGCCTATTTGAACATGGGTCAACCGGATGGACAAATCGGCATAAAGACGGAAACCGGGCCAGTTGCGGTGACGGCAACTGAATGGCAGCAAATCCTTCTCGCCGCCGGTGTCCATCGCCAGCCCATCTATCAGGCGTACTTTGCGCTGAAGGACATGGCCCCAATCCCGGCCGACTATGCCTCTGCGAGGTACTGGCCGTAGAAGCCAAGTAGACAGAAACGCTGAAATGGGTCATTGAATAGGTCTTGAATATCGCTTCAAGGCCCTTTCGGCCACCCGCTGTTACTGACAATGTCAGGCTCTCAGTAAATTTCAGTCGAACCTAGTTTGTCTCCAATTCGACCTTTGGAGACGGCTTATGGCACTCGATTTTAATCACGGCGTCCGCGTAATAGATGCTGGCAGCGAAAGCAGGCCGCTTGAGACGGCCGACAGCTCCGCGATCGGCGCGGCCGTCATTGCGCCGGACGCCTCAAACACGCTTTTCCCCTATGACGAGCCGGTGGCGTTCTACACCCACGAGGCCGACAAGGTGGCCGCACTCGGCACGACCGGCACCGCGATTGACATTATTAATGCGATCCGGGCGCAGGGGATCGAGGCGCAGTGCGTGTTTGTCCGTTGCGAGGCTGGCCAGACGCCGGAAGCCACCCGCGCCAAGTTGCAGGGTTCGGCCGCGTCGATGACGGGCGTTCATGCTCTTTCCTTTGCCCGTGGTCATGTCGGTGTCGAGCCGGGTCTCGTGATCGCACCGGGCTATTCTTCAGGTCGCGTCGAGGATGCCAAGAACCCGCTCGCTGATGCGCTGGAGCAGGTGTCCGAAAAGCTGAAGGCTATCGCAATTCTCGATACTGGCGGCCCGGACGCGGCCACGAGCCTCGCGTTCCGCGCAGATTTCTCTTCGCGCTACACTTATCTGGTCGACCCGTTTGTGCGTGTCGCTTCCGGTGCGACGATCGTCACCAAGCCCGCTTCTCCCTTTGCGGCCGCCATGTTCGTGAAGCGCGACAAGAAAAAGGGCGGTGCCTACTGGTCGCCGTCGAACCAAGAGGTCAAGGGCGTCCTCGGCACGGCACGGCCAATCACCTATTTCGACGGCGAAATCGATCACGAGGCGAACCTCCTCAACCAGAACGGCATTGCCACTTTTATTCCGTCCCGGCTTTCGCAGGGTGCCAACGGCCAGTTCGCGCCGAACGGTCGCATTCTGTGGGGCAACCGCACCGCTTCCACAGACACCCTCTGGCAGTTCGTCAACGTGGTCCGTACCCGCGCCACCATCGAGAAAGCCATCATCAATGGGTTCCGGCCGTGGGCCAATGACGAGAACCTGACGGCGCAGCATGTCATCGCCGTGATGCGCAGCCTTCAGGACCTGCTCGACAGCATGCAGGCGGTTGGCGCCATCCTTGGTGGCCGCGTCTATTGGGATCGGGCAATGAACGGCAATGCGAACCTGCGCCTCGGCAAGCTCCGCGTCGAGTTCGATGCTGAAGAGACGCCGCCGCTGGAAGACCTGATCTTCGGCTCGCGCCGCAACGAGGCTTATTTCGACACCCTCGCCAACGAAATCCAGCGCCGTGTGACTGCCGAGTTCGGCGGCACGATCGCCGATTATCTCTCCGCCGCATAAGGGGCCACCATGACTCTGCGTATCATTCGGGGCTTCACGCTCAACGTCAACGACAACGTCAATCTGGCGCTCGACATCGAGACGCTGAAGCTTCCAGCGCTGGAGGAAATCACCGAGACCTTCCAGCCGGGCGGCTCGGACATGGAGCTGGATATCACCGGCCTCGGCATCAAGGCGCTCACCATGCCGTTCAAGCTGAAGAGCCACACGCCGGAAACGCTTGCCCTGTTCGGCGGGCCTGCCGGTGTCCGCCAGAACTGGACCGGCAAGAAGCTGGTGATTTCCGAGGAAGACGGCACGGAGCATGAGCATTCGATCGATGTGACCGGCCGTCTGTCCAAGGTCGAGGGCGAGGCGATGGCTGGCGGCAAGGCCACCGGCTACGACCACGAGATTAAGTCGATCTGGTCTTACACCGAATATTGGGACGGTCGCGTGATGCACCGTTTCAGCTTCAAAAAGGGCGGATGGGACATCTGGAACTATCAGGCCATCAATTCCACCCGCCGCTCCATCCTGTTTTCGTAAGGTCTCGCCATGTCGCTCGTTCAACAAGTCAAAATCCCGCTCACGGTCCCGGTTCCTGTCAAGGATGCTGACGGCAAAGAGGCCAAGCGGGACAGTTTCACGATGTTCCGGCCGAACGTCGCTCACGCCAAGCAGCTCGCTGTGCTGATTGGCCCGAAGCTCGCCTCGCAACTGATGAGCGACGGCAAGGCGAATATCGATGATGTCGACATCGGCGGGCTTATTACCGAACTTTCCAGCACGCTGTTGACCACGGATGGTCTCGACAGCCTGACCGGGATCGTCGCCTCGATGTCGCGGGAGGAGTCTGCTTTCATTGACCAGCTCGACTGGCTCGATCTCGTCTCGGTCGGCAAGGCGTTGCTTGATTTTTTTCCGGCACTCCGGTCCCTCGGGCGTTCGAATACGCAGCCGACCTAGCGGCCGTCTACAAATTCCAGCCCTCGGAAATCGCACAGATGCCTTGGCTGGACGCTCTCTCCTATCGCGCAGAACTTCCCCGTTTGACCGGAACCGCCCAAAGGACCGAATGACATGGATATCTCTTTTGTCATTCGGCTGATCGACCAACTGACCGGACCCGCCAAAAAGGTGAAGTCCGGCCTTCTTGATTTGGGCCAAGCCGCTAAGCAGGGCTTCTCCGGCGCGATCAAGGACGGCTTTACCGTCGAGAATATCGAGACCGCTACCAGAAACGCCGAGGCGGCGCTGCGCGATGCTCGCGGCCGCATGCTTGGCGCGTTTGGGCAGGCCATGACGCTTGCCGCGCCGATCTTCAAGGGCGCGAATTTTCAGGATGCCTTTATCGACTTCGCCAACGTCGCGGAAATCCCGGTCGACCGCATGGGCGAGATCGAGGCGCGGCTGATCGCGCAGACCCGCACCACCGGAAAGAACAAGACCGAGCTGCTGCAAATCCTTGCCACCTATGTCGGCAAGGGCATGGACCTTGACGAGAGCCTTGCGGCGATCGAGGCGACCGGCCGGGCATCGACTGCCACCAAGGCGGAAGTCGGCGACATGGGCAATGCCGGTTACGCCGTCATGGATAACCTGAAGGTTGCCGCGACCGATCTTGCCAAGGCATTCGATGTCATGGCGTCGACCGGCAAGTCCGGCTCATTCGAGCTGAAGGACATGGCGCGCAATTTCCCCGAACTGACCGCCAACGCCTCGGCGCTGAAGATGCAGGGCGTCCCGGCTGTGGCATCGCTCGCCGCCGCGCTCCAGATCGCCATGAAGTCGGCAGGTTCTGCCGATCAGGCCGCAAACAACATGTCGAATTTTCTTGGGAAGATCACTTCGCCGGACACGGTGAAGAACTTCAAGAAAATGGGTATCGACATCGAGAAGGAGATGAAGACGGCGGCTGCGAATGGCACCGATCCGTTGCTGCATTCGCTTGAGCTGATCAAAAAGGCGACGGGCGGCGACCAGTACAAGATGGGCGAGCTATTCGCCGACAAGCAGGTTCTCGATTTCCTTCGCGCCCTGATCCCCAATCTGGAGGATTACAAGCGCATTCGTGACGAGGCCGGTGCAGCCAGCGGCGTCATCGACAAGGATTTCGTCAACGTCATGTCTGGCCTGAAAACCCAGATCAAGGGCCTCGTTACCGAGGTCGATAACCTGTTTTCTGCAGGCGGCGCATTGCTGCCCGTGGTGCAGGATATTGTCCTTCGCGGCACGGCAATCGTGCGGATGGTCAACGACTGGACCACGGCGAACCCTGAGTTGACAGCGACGATCGTGAAAATCACGGCCGGGCTGCTGGCTGCGTCGGTCGCCATGCGCGTGGCTTCCTACGCCTTCGCCGCCATGCGGCTGTCCGCGATCGGCTTCACCTCGACCTTTCTGCGGTTTCAGGATGGCAGGAACATCGCCACCGGCTGGCGCATCATCGCCGGTGCATGGCGGTTTGCGGCGGGCAGCGCGTCGGCGCTCGGCTCGGCGCTTCTGCCAGTCGCGGGCCGGATTCCGATGCTGCGAAACGCGATCGCCGGTCTCTCCTTCATCTCGGCCGCGAGCGGCGGCGGGCTTGCCGGTTCACTGTCGGCCGTCACGGCCGCACTGACCGCGTTCGCCTCTGGGCTTGCAGGCATCGTCGCCGGGATCACAGCGCCGGTGTGGGCGATCGCGGCCGTTCTGGCGGGAGCCGGGTTTGCGGTCTGGAAATATTGGGATCGCATTTCGTCATTCGCGTCCGGTTTCGCAGGGCCGATTGTCGCCTTCTTCAATACCGGCGTCGAGGGTGTCACGAAAGCGCTGTCGCTCCTTGTGGACCGTATCGGCACGGCGCTCAACATTGATCCCGCTTCGATCGCAGCGTTCAAAGCCTCCATGGCGAAGATGTTCGATTTCGGCGCGATGGTCGAGGCGGCGAAGGAGAAGCTCAGCGAGATATGGAAGGCGATCACGTCTTTCTTCTCACAGGAGAAGCTCTCTGACGCTGACAAGGAGGCGATGCGCGCTGCCGGTGCAGCGCTCGGAGACGCCGTTGTCGATGGTTTTAAAAATGCTTTTGAAGCGCTCTATGGCTGGCTGGCTGGTGTGCCAGGGCGAATTCGTGATGCCATTGGTAGTATCGATCTCACCGGACTTTTCAAGTGGCCTGCAATATTGGGCGGTAGCGACAATATGCCCGCTGCGCAGCCATACCAGCCGCAACAAACCGGAGCCGCAACACCCGCTGCTGGCAACACGACCTCCAACGTCACCACCGTCAACCAGAATGTGACGCAGAACATTTCGTCACCTGATCCCAAGGCTGCTGGCGATGCCGCTGCTTCAAAATTGGGAGCGGCAATCAATTCTGTGAAATCCGGCATGTACAATGACGGAGCATATTGATGAGTTCTGCTCTTCTCGCACTTGGCTCCCACATTTTCCAGATCGACCGGCTGAACTATCAGCAGTTCGCCCGGTCAACGGAAGCAAAGTGGGCATCTATACCGCGCTTTGGCACCTATCCCGGCCGCCAGTTCGTCGGTTACGGTGATGACACCATCACGATCTCAGGGCTGCTGTTTCCAGACGAGTTCGGCGACAGGGCGGATTTCGAGGCCGTGCGTACGACACAACGCGCCGCCAATCCCGTCATGCTAATCGGCTGGGCCGATACCAGCTCAACCGTGGCCACGATCTACGGCCGCGTTGTGATCCTGTTCGTTGATGATGAGCAGTCAGCCATCAACAGGGCAGGCCTCGGACGCAAAGTGAGCTACACGATCGAAGTTGCGCCCTTCCATGATGGCGGCAAGCCTGTGGGGCTGTTCCTATGAGCGCCACCATTATCCCGGCCGAAACCCGCGTCATCGAACTGGAAGACCTGAGTATTGACCTCGTGTGCTTTGAGCACGCCTTCAAGGCTCTCAATGATCGGCGCGTGGCGGGCAAACTGGATGGTTATGTCGAGGCGACCCTCGAAGCCAATCCGAGTATCGCCGATCGCGGCCTCCTCCTTCCGCTGGGAAGCACAATCATTCTGCCGGAGTTCACGATCCGCGCTACTTCCAAGTCCGGTGTGAGGCTTTGGGATTGATGCGACACAAACCGTTCATCGAATGCTTTGTCGGCGGAAAGGCCGTTGCGCCGGGCTTTTATGACCGCCTGTCAACGGCGACGGTCACGGATAATGCCGGTCAGGAAGCCGACCGCATTGAGCTAGTCTTCGATGATTCCGGCAATGCGATCCAGATGCCGGAGAAGGGGGCAAAGCTCTCCGTGTCATTCGGCTACAAGGAATTCGGCTCGTGGGTCATGGGCGAATTCACAGTCGAGAAAAACAGGATCAGCTTCGGGCAGGACGGCGACAAACTGACCATTTCCGGCCACTCGTCCGACATGCGCGAGGACGTTAAAGAGCAAGGTTCTGAACACTTTGATCAGACGACGATCGGCGATGTGGTCGAGCAGCTCGCCAAGCGGCACGGCTATGACGCAAAGGTCAGTCCCGAGCTGGCGGCGAAGCAAATCGAGTACATAGCTCGCGTCGGCCAAAGCCCGGTTGACTTCCTGATACGGCTTGCAGATCGCAACCGGGCGCTCTTTTCGATCAAGGGCAACAAGTTCCTGTTCCTGTCTCGGGGCATCCTGCCAACGATCACGATCGACAAGAGCGAGTGCGAGAGCGGCGATTTCGAGATCGAACCCCGCACCAAATTCGGCACCGTTGAGGCCTCGTACTTTGACCGCGCATCCGGCAAGACGGAAACCGTTTCGCATTCAACCGGACTGAAGGGGCCAGTGCGTCTACTGCGCACCGTCTATGCCAACAAGGCCGAGGCGGAAGCTGCGGCGGGTTCCGAGGGCGACAAGCTCGGCCGTGCGACCGGCTCAGGCAACCTCGTGATGTTCGGCCGACCGGAGTTGATGGCCGATACGCCTTTGAACCTCACGGGGTTTCGAGCCGAGGCAAACGGCGCATGGCGCGCCGGAACTGTTACCCAGACCTTCGCCGCCGACAGCTACAAAACCAGTGTCGCGGTCGAAGCGCCGGAGAGTGGCAAGGAATAACAGGAGAATAAGATTTTGGCCTGCCGGTGGACCGGGTGGCCGGGGTGATTCTACGCACCCCAAGCGACGGGCCAAAGTTTGGCGACCTAACCCGTCAGACAGCGACATTCGATAACTGTCACACCCGTACCCTGCAGGGCGGATTTGCTGTGACTGAGTCGAGAGATATTTGAAATGGTGAATCTGACGCCGGTGGCTCCGGCCACCCCCGCCGCTCCTTATATCGGTGGAAAACGTGTTCTGGCGAAAGCCATCATCGCTCGCATCAACGAGACACCACACGAAAGCTACGCGGAGGCGTTCGTGGGCATGGGTGGTGTCTTCCTTCGGCGAAACCTCCAGCCGCGCATGGAGGTCATCAACGACATCAGCGGTGATGTCGCCAACCTCTTCAGGATACTGCAGCGGCACTATCCGCAGTTCATGGAGACGCTCCGATATCAGGTTACGAGCCGTCGCGAGTTTGACCGCCTGTCTCGTGTCGACCCCACGACCTTGACCGATCTGGAGCGTGCGGCGCGGTTCCTTTATCTCCAGCGGACGGCGTTCGGCGGTAAAGTCGCCGGGCAGAATTTCGGCGTTACGATGCAAGGCGCTCGTTTCAATCTCCTGAAGCTTGCCCCGCAACTGGAGGCGATCCACGAACGGATGGCAGGCGTCGTCATCGAGCAGCTTCCTTGGCGGCGTTTCATCGAGCGCTATGATCGGCCGGGAATGTTGTTCTATCTCGATCCACCTTACTTCGGAAACGAGACAGACTACGGCTCTGATGTGTTCAGTCGGGAGGAGTTCGCTGAAATGGCGGCTGTTCTCAGGCAGATTAAAGGCCGCTTCATACTGTCTTTAAATGCCGTTCAAGGCGTCTTCGAAACCTTCAAGGAATTTCGAATTGAAGAAGTGGACTGCACCTATTCCATACAGGGAGCTGGAAACAGTAAGGCGGTGAAAGAGGTTGTCATCTCCGGGCCGCCCCTTTGAATTTGCGCACCGCTCGAATTCATGCTTCAAAGCCCTCTATCATATCTAGGGGGCTTAGAGCTTTATGATGAAACACTTCGCTGTTTTTCTGATGACCACTGTCTTGGCTACAAACGCTCAATCAGCCGAGGAGCCGGTGCAGGGTGCCAAAACTTGGAGCTATTCGTGTGTAAAGGTCACGGAGCTGGAAAACTTCAAAGCTGAAGGCCCCTCATTCAAAATCAACAATCTCAGCGTGATTGAGAAAAAAGCATTCACGGCAAAACCACTGACGCAGCTGGTGGTTACGTTCTCCGTTGTCAATAGAAGCAACGAGAATGCCTACCTATCGGCAGACGTGTTGGCGCTTGGCAAGGATAGCTTGCCCCTAGCGGCACTGAGCGCAAACCCTCCATTTGACCTCATCGCACCGGGCAGTACTGATACCGTGAAAGGCGACACCTTTGTGCAGGCCGGAACCTTGGCCAAAGCCGATCTCATTTGCTACCGTTTTGGCGGCACTGCACTACCTGAAACTGTTGCCAACTGATATTGCGCTTCGCGCCATTCGATTTTGCGCGCTACATCAAGCCCGGCATGACGGGGAAAGTTTTTGACCCCATCCCATCAAAAAAGGCCGGCCGCTTTCCGCGACCCGGCCTTTTCTTAAAAACTCAGACAGATGCTCAGAGAGCAGCGGTCACGATGAACTCAACCTTGTAGTCCGGCGTCGCCAATGGTGCACCGCTGGTGGCGCGGGCCGGCGGGTTTGCCGGGTCGATCCAGCCTTCCCAGACGGCGTTCATTTCGCCGAAGGTGGACATGTCGGAGAGGTAGATGATGGTCTGCAGGATCTTCGACTTGTCCGAACCGGCAGCGGCCAGCAGGCGGTCGACTTCAGCGAGAGCGGACTTGCTCTGTTCCGTAACGCTCGTGCCTTCACCAACCTGGCCGGCCAGATAAACGGTGTTGCCGTGAACGACGGCGCCGCTCATGCGCTTGCCCGGCTCGATACGCTTGATGGTCATGGAAAACTCCTGTTGATTGGCGTTTAAAATAGAATGATGCGCGGAAAATCAGCCGCGCAGGTGATGGGTCTTTTCGTAAATCGCCGTCGAGCGCGCGCCGGACCGGCAATAGCCGAGCATCGGGCGCTGCAATTCGTCCAGCGCATCCACCATGCCGGCAACGGCATCGGCATCGACGCCGTAACGGCCAACCGGCACATGCATGATGGTGAGGCCAAGCTGTTCGGCACGCTCGGCAATATCGGCGAAAAGCGGCTGGCCGTCTTCTTCGCCGTCAGGACGGTGGCAGACGATCGACTTGAAGCCGAGCGCCTTGATCTCGTCGAGATCGGCGACGCTGATCTGTCCCGTTACCGAATATTCGTCGTCTATGCGCCTGATATCCATGTCATGCCTCCGCTGAAACCGGCGTCCGCGCCGCTGGCTGTCACCCTTGAAATCCGCATCCGATGTAAGCGGTCAAAACCCCTGCGTCAATGACGGGGCATCTTCATTCGGTACGGCTCAGAGGATGGAAAAGCGCAGGCCGAAGGAACGGCTTTCGCCAGGCTGGAGAACATTGAACTCGCCGGCCGCCTCAAGCTCGCTCCGCCCCACCCAGCGATGCGATACCGGCTCGATGCCGAGCACATTGGCCGGCGCCTGCTGGTTGCGCCACATCTGCAGATAGGGCAGCGTTTCCGTGCGAAAACGCACCGTCAGCGTCTTCCCGCCAATGGCCGCAATCGGTCCGAGCGAAAGCGACGCCCACTCGTCATCACCGGCGGCAACGCAGAAAACATTGCCCGGCTCCTCGCCGAAACGCCAGCCATGGCCGCCACCATCCAGCATCGCGCCCTCAAGCCGCACGGCATCGTCGAAGAGGCGCGCGCCGACATTCATATGATACATCAGGAACACCGGGATGGGCCGCTCGGACGTGTTGACGATCCGGTCATCGAGGCTGACCTCGCCGCTCTCCCCGTCGATACGCCATGTCCGTTCCAGAAGGGCCGTGCCGCCATCGGCAAGCTTCACGGGAACCTCGACGCGCGCCAATGCATTGGACTCTTGAACATCGAACGCAATGACCGTCGCGGGATGCGAGGAAAAGGACCCATGCAGCGGATATCGACGTCCCTCACCGTCGCCATCGATCGGCTCGGGATGGCGGATATGGTCGGGGCCGCAGGTGAACAGAAAGCCTTCCAGAGAGTGGTCGATGCGCGCATCGCCATCGTCGGGAATGGCGCGGCCGGGCGCGATGTCGATGCCATCGACGACGCAGGAGCCGATATCGAAAACGGAGGTTTCATCGAGGAAAATGCGTGGCGATCTGCCAGCCTGAAACGAACGCAAGATAAACCTCCCTGTGACCTTGAAAACGCATGCTTCACGGAAACGCTACTAACCGTGACGGAAATTAAGATTGCATTAACCGCGAATTCACCTTTTTCACAATAGGGTCAAGATTGCGGTGTGTTTATCGGTGAACAAGTAAGGGATAGCAGAATCGTGAAACAGTTTCTTAACGCAGCTCTGGGTCTGACAGTCGCGCTGGCGGCAGCTATCGCCCCGCTACAGGCTGGCGCGCAGCAGCGTTATGGCGATCAGCAGACGATGCTGGTGACCCCTGATGGTCGTGTGCTCGACTTCATGCCGGAGCGCGGCGATATCGTCATCAGCCGCGATTCCATGGGACGCACGGTGTTTTACGACCAGTACGGCAATCTCCTCGCCACCGAAATGCCCTCCGGCTACCAGGAGCGGCAACAGGCACGCCAGCGCGACACCACCTATTACCCGCCCGCCCCCGGCGGCCAGTATCGTGAGCCGCAACGCGACTACGGCTATCAAGACAATGGCAGCGTGCGCGATTACCGCGAATATCGCGGCGACGGTTCCGACGAGAATTTCTATACCGGCTCCGTTCCCGCACCCGGTGCGGTGGAAAGCGGGCCGCTCGGCCAGCCGATGCCGGGCGAAAGCACCACGGCCGCCGTTCCGCAGCCGGACCACCTGATCGAGCGCCATACGCCGGTAACAACGCCGGTCAATCGCTCGCGCCAGGAAATCGTCGCGCTCCAGACATTCCTCGACCGTGAAGGCATCTCGCCCGGCGTTATCGACGGCAAGATGGGCGACAACGTCAACAAGGCGATTGCCGCCTGGCAGGATATGACCGGCGAGAAGCTCGACCCCAACAATTCCGATGACATTCTGGAGCGTCTGCGCGCATCCGGCGGCATGCCGATCGTCGACTACACCATTACCGCCGCCGACGCCGCCGGCCCCTATGTCGCCTCCATCCCGGACGACTATGCCGAGAAATCGCAGCTGCCTGCCCTCTCCTTCACCTCGACTTCGGAAGCGCTCGCCGAACGCTTCCACATGGATGAGAACTATCTGAAGGAACTGAACCCCGGCATCGATTTTTCCGTTCCCGGCACCATCATCAAGGTCGTCAATCCGGGCGAGACGAAAAAGGGACAGGTTGCCCGCATCGTCGCTCATAAGGGCATCAAGCAGGTCTTCGCCTATGGTCAGGACGGCAATCTGATCGCCGCCTATCCGGCCACCATCGGTTCCACGGACACGCCCTCGCCAAGCGGCACGCACACGGTGGAGCGCATCGCGCTCAATCCCGGCTACACCTATAATCCGAAGATCAACTTCAAGCAGGGCCAGAACGACAAAATCCTTCAGATTCCGCCGGGTCCGAACGGCCCGGTCGGCACGGTCTGGATTGCGCTGTCGAAGCCGACCTACGGCATTCACGGCACGCCGGAGCCCTCGAAGATCGGCAAGACCAACAGCCACGGCTGTATCCGCCTGACCAACTGGGATGCGACCGAACTGGCGAAAATGGTCCGCCCCGGCGTGGTGGTCGAATTCGCGGAATAGGATCGACCGAAAGAAAAAAGAAAAAGCCCGGCGGTTTGGTCCGCCGGGCTTTTTTCATTTGGTGGCGTTTCAGTCACGTTTTTCCGTGAGGAAATAAAGCAGGGCTGCCACCGGCAAGGCGAAGCCGATCCAAGAGGCGGCTTGCCATTCGCCGACTGCATAGGCCCAGCCGCCAACGGCGGAACCGATTGCGCCGCCCATGAAGAACGTCGCCATATAGATGCCGTTCAAACGGCTGCGGAATTCTGCTCCGAGCGTGAAGATGGCACGCTGGCCAAGCACCAGATTGGTGGTGACGCCGAAATCCAGAACGATGGCCGCGACGACCAGAATGGCGAGCGCGAGATGCGAGCCTTCGGGCGCAAGATGTGTGACGGCGAAGGAGAGCGCCACCGCCACCAGGGCAAAGAAGGTGGCCGCACGCGTCCAGCCACGGTCCGCCATCCGCCCGGCAATCGGCGCGGCCACGGTGCCGGCCGCACCGGCCAGCGCGAAAAGCGCGATCTCACCCTGGCTCAGATTGAAATGCGGTCCGCTCAGATAAAGCGGCGTCGTGGTCCAGAACAGGCTGAAGGCCGCAAACAGGAAGGCGTGATAGATCGCCCGCCGCCGCAGGATCGGCGTGTGCAGCGCCAGCCGGCCCATCGAAGCCATCAATGCGCCGTAGCTCAGCCGCGCATCGGGCATACGGGCGGGCAGAAGCCGGAAAAGCACCACGGCAAGAAGCGCCATGACGGCCGCCGAGGTCAGAAACACACCGCGCCAGGAGACCACTTCAGACAGCAGGCTGGAAACCGGGCGCGCCAGCATGATACCGGCCATCAGCCCGCTCATGACATTGCCGACCACCCTGCCGCGAATGGCATGCGGCGCCATGTGGGCGGCATAGGGAACGATGACCTGCACCGCCACGGAACTGACGCCGACCAGAAAGGCCGCAATCAGAAATGGGGCCGCGTGCGGCGCAAATGCCGCCGCCACGAGGGAAAGCACCGCCATCGCAACGGCGCTGACCACCAGCTTGCGGTTTTCAACGAGATCGCCGAGCGGCACGACAAACAGCAGACCGATGCCATAACCGATCTGGGTCAGGGTCACGATCAGCCCCGTCGCACCGGCAGAAAGACCAAGTTCCGCCCCGATGATACCGGCTAGCGGCTGGCCATAATAAAGATTGGCGGCAATCAGTCCGCAGGCTGTCGCCAAGAGGAATGTCAAGGCCGGGGAAATGGATGTTGCCTCGACATCATCCCCTTCAATTACACGCGTCGTCATCATTTTCTCCAATATGGAAACGATTGTTTCCTAAATAGTCACAAAATCACTCGGCAAGCTTCATGGCAATATCCACCACGGCCACCATGTCTTTGAGGCTGCGCCCCGTCTTTCCCACCACGCGCATGCCGTACATCATGCACAGCATCGCCCGGGCGAGATCATCGGGATCGGCCTTCGAACGCACGGAACCATCCTTCTGCCCTTCAGCAACGAGGCGGGCGACAATTCGCTCCCTCGCCTTCACCGCCCGCTCGACCACGATTGCAATATCGTCATCCAGAGCCGCCAGATCGGCAGCAGCACCAACCACAAGACATCCATCGGAACCGACACCGCCATGCGACCGTTCCGCATAGAACATCAGGCCTGCCCTAATGCGCTCATAACCGGTATCGAAAACAGCTACCGCCGCCTCGAAACGCTCGGTCTGCACGATCCTGTAGCGTTCCATCGTGGCGATGAAGATGGCTTTCTTGTCCTTGAAAGCCTTGTAAAGACTACCCTGTGCCAGTTCCATCGCATCGGTAAGGTCACCGACGGAAGTGGCATGATAACCGCGTCGCGAAAAAACCCGAATCGCCCCATCGAGCGCGCGGTCGACGTCAAACTCGCGCGGCCTGCCGCGATGGCGCTGTTCCGGTGAATTGGTGTGGTTGATATTGCTCATGGCCGGAATATAGGAAACGATCATTTCCAAATCAAGCGAATAATGAAACCGGCACGGAAAAACGTCGACCGATGCCCGAACAAGCTCAACGGCCGCCAATGGTCCAAGGCATCATCATCCGTCTGCGGTGATGAAGACCGCAGAAGGATAGAAGGCCGAAATCAATGTTTCAGGCGGCCTTGCGGGTGAAAAGGCGAGCCGGTTGCGTGCCGAGCCGCAAAAGACGTTTCGGCAGCAGGCCGACAACTTCGGTGGCGAAGGCTTTCGCGTTCTCCACCGCCTTGTCGATATTGCTGACCTTGTCCTTATCGAGACAGAGGAGCGTACCACCATAATCGAAAATATCGCGATAGGCCGCTCTCTCGACAATCGGCGTATTGAGCACCGAGACGTTCTTTTCCGCCAGCAGCATTTTGACCAGCAGCAGGGAGCGCGTCGCCACCATGGCATTCACCCGTGTCAGTACGATTGAATGGGCGATAGCCTTGCCCATCTTGCGGTTCAGGAATTCGATGTGATCCAGAACTTCGGCAGCGCCGCGCGCATCCATGGCTGAACCTTGAACCGGGATCAGCACTTGATCGGAAATACCGAGCGCCATGGTCAACAGCGGGCTTTTCGCACCCGGCAGGTCGATGATGAAACAGTCGGTATTGGTTTTATTCTCGCGAATATGGCCTTCAAGCGAAGCCATCGTCACATGCGAAATCACCGAGAGATTCTCGATCTCGCCGGACAAGTCGTGCCAGCGGGAAATCCACAATTGCGGATCGGCGTCCAGAACCGTCACGCGGTGACCGCTGCGGGCCAGTTCGGTTGCCAGAAGCAGCACTGCTGTCGTTTTTCCGGCACCGCCCTTGGTATTGGCGAAAGTGATGACTGACATGACACCCCCTGTTGGTCAGAGCCGTTTCATGCTCATTCACGCACCGAAGCAATTCATGGTGCTTTCCATAACCTTAACGAACTTGGTTAAGAAAAGGCTAAGAACCGTTATGCCGCGCAACGAAAAGCCCGCGACCGGTTCGTCGCGGGCTTCATGAATTAGAGATCGTACGTGGCTCGCTCCCCGTGCAGGGCACGACGTTGCCACTCGTTTCTTCTTCCCACCGGGGAGAAGGTGGCCCGAAGGGTCGGATGAGGGGGCAACGTCAGCGAGAGACCGAGAGCTTGCCCCCTCATCCCGCTGCCGCGACCTTCTCCCCGGCGGGGAGAAGAAACAAGCGGCACCCTCTCAACCTCTCACAAACCTGACGAATAAAGGTCGCTCATCAAAAGCAGTCCTCGAACAACTTCTTCGTATTCTCCAGCGTCATCGGCACCGGATTACCGCCGCAGCTCGGATCCTTGATCGCTTCCGCCGCCAGTTCGTCGATACGATCCGGCTTGATGCCCATGGCGGTGAGATTCTCCGGCACGCCGAGTTCCCTGCGAAGCTCCAGCACATAGTCATAGAAGCCGTCGAAACCGCCGGAGATACCGAGATAGGCGGCCGCGCGGGCAATCTTGTCCTCGATGGCTGGACGGTTGAAGCGCAGCACCGCCGGCATGACGACGGCATTGGTCATGCCGTGATGGGTGTTGTAGACCGCGCCGATGGGGTGCGAGAGCGAATGGATGGCGCCGAGGCCCTTCTGGAAGGCAACCGCCCCCATCGCCGCCGCCGCCATCATGTTGGTGCGCGCTTCGATATCCGTGCCGTCCTTATAGGCGCGCGGCAGGAATTCCTTGACGAGCCGCAGCCCCTCCAGCGCCACACCGGCGCTCATCGGATGATAGAAGGGTGACGAATAGGCTTCGAGGCAATGGGCAAAGGCATCCATGCCCGTGCCCGCCGTGATGACCTTCGGCATGCCGACCGTCAGTTCCGGATCGCAGATGACGACGCCGGGCAGAAGCTTCGGATGGAAGATGATCTTCTTCACATGGGTCTGCGAATTGGTGATGACGCTGGCGCGGCCGACTTCCGAACCGGTGCCCGCCGTCGTCGGAACCGCGACGATGGGCGCGATCTTTGAAGCGTCCGCTCGGGTCCACCAGTCACCGATATCCTCGAAATCCCAGACCGGGCGGGTCTGCCCGGCCATGAAGGCAATGGTCTTGCCAAGATCGAGGCCCGAGCCGCCGCCAAAGGCCACGATACCATCATGGCCGCCATCGCGATAGGCCTTCACGCCGGCTTCCATGTTGATCTCGTTGGGATTCGGATCGACCTCGGCAAAGATCGCCCGGCCGAGACCCGCCTCTTCCAGCACGTCGAGCGCATGCGCTGTTATCGCCATATTGGCAAGGCCGCGATCCGTAACGAGCAGCGGCTTCTTGATGCCGAGCGTCTTGCAGGCTTCCGCCAGTTCCTTGATCCGGCCACGGCCAAGCTTGACGGCGGTGGGGTAGCTCCAGTTGGCGACGATATTCATTTCGTGACTTTCTTCAGATGGTAGGATTTCGGACGGGTCAGGTTCTGGAAACCGAGAACGGAGAGCGAACCGCCGCGGCCCGTTTCCTTCACACCGGTCCAGCAAAGCGCCGGGTCGAGATAGTCCGCACGGTTCATGAACACGGTGCCGGTTTCGATCTCGCGGCCGATGCGCCCGGCGCGGGCGGCATCCTGCGTCCAGAGCGAGGCGGTCAGCCCGTATTTGCTGTCATTCATCAGCGCGATGGCTTCATCGTCGTTCTTCACCTTCATGATGCCGACCGCCGGGCCAAAGGTTTCTTCGGTCATGAACTCCATGGAGTGATCGACATTGACGAGGACTTGCGGCGCGACATAGGCGCTTTCGCCATCATCAGCAGGGAATAGCTTCGGATCGACCAGTGCTTTCGCGCCCTTGGCAACTGCATCCGCGATCTGCGCACGCACCACTTTGGCAAAACGCTTGTTGGCCATCGGCCCGAGCGTGGTTTCCTGCTCCAGCGGATTGCCGAGCTTGTAGTTGGACACCCACGCCACGGATTTCTCGACGAAGGCGTCATAGAGGTTTTCATTGACGTAGACACGCTCGATACCGCAGCAGCATTGCCCGGAATTATAGGTCGCGCCATCCATCAGCGTATCGACGGCGGCATCCAGATCGGCATCCTCCATCACATAACCGGGATCCTTGCCACCGAGTTCAAGACCGAGACCGGTGAAGGTGCCGGCAGCGGCGCGCTCGATGGCGCGGCCGCCTTCCACCGAACCGGTGAAATTGACGAAATTGAACAGGCCCTCGGAAATGAGCGCCGAGGTCGTGCCATGGTCGAGGAAGACGTTGATGAAGACATCGTCAGGCACACCAGCCTCGACGAAAGCCCGCACCATGCGCTCGCCCACCAGTAGCGTCTGCGCCGCATGTTTGATGACGACCGTATTGCCGGCCATCAAGGCGGGCGCGACGGTGTTGATCGCCGTCATGTAAGGATAATTCCACGGCGCGATGACGAAGACCACGCCATGCGCTTCGCGCTCGATGCGGCGTTCGAAATTGCCGCTTTCCTCGATGACGAGGGGTGCCAGCGCATCGGCGGCGATGGAGGCGACATAGTTGGAGCGTTCATTGAAGCCCTTGAATTCGCCGCCATAACGCACCGGACGACCCATCATATGGGCAAGTTCCGGCACGACCTCATCCACCATTTCGTTGAGGCGGGCGACACCCTTCAGAACCAGCTGAACGCGGTCCTCAAGCGGACGCCGCGCCCAGTCCTTTTGCGCCTTGCGCGCTTTCGAAACGGCGGCACGCGCCGCCTCCAGCGACATCGCCTCCCGCTCGGCGTAAACCGAGCCGTCGATGGGCGAGATATTCTGGATCATGGTCATGATGTTTTCCCGTAATGATTAGGCTCGTTCGAAACCGCGCGCCACTTCCCAGTCGGTCACGCGGCGGTCGTATTCTTCCTGCTCCCATCGTCCGGCATGGACGTAATGATCGATCACATCGTCGCCAAAGGCGTCGCGCAGCATTTTCGATCCGTCCAGATAGGCAGTGGCGTCACGCAGGGTCTTGGGTATCTCGCGCACGTCCTTGCCGCCATAGGCATCGCCGACAAAAGCGGACTCAAGTTCGAGTTTATTTTCGATGCCGTCAATGCCTGCCGCAAGCAAAGCCGCCATGGCGAGATAGGGATTGAGATCGGAGCCGCCAACACGGCATTCGATGCGGATGCCCTTGGTGCCTTCGCCGCAGAGACGATATCCGGCCGTGCGGTTGTCAAGGCTCCAGATCGCCTTGGTGGGCGCAAAAGTGCCGGCCATGAACCGCTTGTAGGAATTGATGTAGGGTGCCAGAAAATAGGTGATCTCGCTGGCATGGGCGAGAAGCCCGGCAACATAATGCCGCATCAGCTCCGACATGCCATGCTCGGCGTCCTTGTCCAGGAACGCCGGGGTCTTGCCGTCGAGGCTCCATAGCGACTGGTGGATGTGTGAAGAACTGCCGGCGGCATTGTAGTTCCACTTGGCGAGGAACGTCACGGCCTTGCCCTTGGACCAGGCGATTTCCTTGGTGGCGTTCTTGATGACGGCGTGCCGGTCGGCCATGGTCAGCGCCTCGGCATAACGCACATTGATTTCCGCCTGACCGGGAGAGGCCTCGCCCTTGGAATTCTCGACCGGAATTCCCGCGCCCTGCAGGCCCTTGCGCAGCGCCCGCATGACGTCCTCTTCCTTGGTCGTCTGGAAGATGTGGTAATCCTCGTTGTAACCGCTGGCGAGGTTCAGCCCCCTGTAGCCGCTGGCGCGCGCCGCGTCGAAAGTCTGGTCGAACAGGAAAAATTCCAGCTCGGTCGCCATATAGGCCTTCAGCCCCATGGCCTCCAGCCGCGCCACCTGCTTTTTCAAGAGCGCGCGCGGTGAATGCGGCACTTCTTCGTGGGTATGATGATCGAGCACATCGCACAGCACCAGCGCGGTGCCTTCCAGCCACGGCACGCGCCGCAGCGTCGAAAGATCGGGTTTCAGCACATAGTCGCCATAACCCTTTTCCCAGCTGGAGGATTTGTAACCGGGAACGGTTTCCATCTCCATGTCGGTGGCAAGCACGTAATTGCAGCTATGGGTTTCCTCGAAGGCGCTTTCAACGAAGAACTCCGCCTGAAACCGTTTGCCCATCAGACGCCCCTGCATGTCGACAAGGCAGGCCAGAACCGTGTCGATGCGCCCCTCGGCGACATCCATTTTAAGCGCGTCGAATGTGTAGCTCGTCATTTTGTCCGTTCCCTTTATTGTCGTGGCCGGGCGGCCGGGATGCGGCCGCCCGTTTCGTTTGAGCATCAGGCCTTTGCAGCCGCTGCGGCAACCGCAGCCTGCTTGTGCTCCAGCGCGAACTCCTCTTCCGGCGACAGGATGAGGCGGTGGCGGCCGATGAAGGCAAAGTAGGCGATTGCCACGGCGAACCAGACCGCCACCCAGAGCACGCCCTTGGTGAAGTTCGGATCCTGGATCTGGTAAAGCAGCGTGACGATGGCGATAATCACCGTCAGCACCGCGCCCGGAATGCCGAAAGGCGAGCGGAACGGCCGCTCGATATGCGGCAGGTTCTTCCTGAGCAGAATGAAGGAAATCGCCTGCATGATGTAGGAGAACATCGCACCGAAGACGGCCATGTTCAAAAGCACGCTGCCGATGATGCTGCCGCCCTGTTCCGCACCCAGCGCGAACCAGATGACGAGCATGACCGCCAAGCCGACAATCGCGCCGGTGATGTTGGCAACGTATGGCGTGCGATACTTGGAATGGGTAATCGACAGCACGGTCGGGAAGTAACCCGCACGCGACAGCGAATAGATCTGGCGACCCTGCGCGTAGAGGATCGTATGGAAGCTGGCGATCAGGCCGGTCAAGGCAACGAGACCCAGCACCACCACGCCGCCATCGCCATAGATCGCCTTGAAACCATCGAGCAGCGGCTCAAGCGAGGAGCTGAGATGGAAGGCGCCGACGCCCGGCAGGGACGGGTTGAGCAATACGATCATGAAGGCCGAAACCATCAGCGTGACGATGCCGAGGATGATGCCCTTCGGCATGTCGCGCTTGGGATCGACCGATTCTTCCGCCGCCAGCGGCAGTTGCTCGATGGCGAGGAACAGCCAGACCGCGAAAGGCAGCGTGGCGAGAACGCCCGAGAACCCGAAGGGGAAGAAGGAGCCGCCGCCCTCAGGCAGCTCCACCGCCTTGCCGTCAGGGCCGACACCGATGTTGAGCGCAAAACGCGAAAAATCGATATTCGGGATGGCGCTGATCCAGAAGAACACCAGAACGGCAAGCGAAATCAGCGTGATGACCAGCGTAACCTTGAAGGAAAGCTCAAGCCCGAAGACATTGAGCGCAAGGAATATCGCGTAAAACGCTATCCACACGAAAGGTGAATAGGCGGGATCGAGACCGAGAATGGAGTTCACATAGGCCGTGATGAAGGTGACGACGACCGCCGGCGTCAACACATATTCAACATTCTCGCAAAGCCCGGTAATGAAGCCGCCCCATGGGCCCATGGCCGTGCGGGCGAAGGAATAGGCCGCGCCGGTATGTGGCAAGGCCGGGCTCATTTCCGCAATCGAAAATGTCAGCCCGAGATACATGATGGCGATGATGATGCCCGCCACCAGCATGCCGCCCCAGCCGCCGGTGGAAAAGCCGAAATTCCATCCGGAAAAATGCCCGGAAATGACCGCACCGACGCCGAGCGACCAGAGCGACCACACGCCCGCATAACGGGATAGTCCGCGTTTTTCGAAATAGGATGCATCAGCCTTCTTGTAGCTGACGCCTGACGATGAACTGTCCATGCCCTTCTCTCCTGAATAAGAAAAAAACAAGCCAGTCAGCCGTTATTGGCCGATTGTGCCCCAGTTTCCGGCTTCACCCGGGAGTCTCCCGCGATTGGCCGCACGCACTTGCTGTTCCCTTGCCGCTTTGTGTTTTTCCGGCTGCATGGCCGGGTTTTATGAAATGGCGGCAGTCTCATCTGGCAGCCGGCCCCGGTGTTTTCACCATCGGCCGGCCATAGCTCCCTCACTCATCGATCGATGAGAGCGCCTTCCCCATAAGCTCGTGGAGAAAACCGGCGATTGCCGCCTGCTCTCCTTCATTGGTGATGAGATCGTTGCGGATCTCGATCATGACGTTCAAAAGCCCGTCCGGCAGCGCATGCAGCCGCAGCGTATGCGTCACGCCGTCTTCCGGGCCATAGGGATCGTTGCGATTGACCGTAAGAGCGGACCCTTCGGCACCCGCCAGCATCGCATCCGCGAGGCGGCTGTCGGTATCGTGCAGGATGCCGATCTCAACCTTTCGGAACCGGCCGTGATAAATCGGTGTGAAACTGTGGATGGTCACCACCACCACGTTGCGGCCGTCCGCCTGCCGCGCGGCGATGATCTCGCTCACCCGGTCATGAAACGGCACATAAAGTGCGGAGGTGCGGGCGAACCGCTCCGCTTCGCTGAGATCGAAATTGCCGGGAATATCGTAAATCTCGCTTTTCACCGGCATGGCGGAAGGCGATTCGGGCGGCCGGTTGCAATCATAGACGAGACGCGAAAATCGCTGATAGACGAGCGTGGCGTCAAGTTTTTCCGAGAGCAGCCGGGCAACGGCCAGAGCGCCCGGATCCCAGGCTGCATGGCTCGAAAGCACCTCCGGCAAAAGACCCAATGTGCCGAATTTCTGCGGAATGGTGGCAGAGGCATGTTCGCAGACGAGAAGGACGTCGCCCTTCGCCGCCGCATTCTCGATACCGACGGCCTGCCCTTCTGCTTCTGTGAAAAACCGTGACCGCAGCGTCATGCACGAACCCCACCCGGAACCCCCGCGTTCCGTCAACGCCGAAAAGAATTCTTCACATTATTGCGAGTGTCAAATGGAATTTTGAAATTTTCTCTTCATTTTCCCATTGACTCGATAGCTGGCACAGATGTTTATTTTAGCCATGCACCGGCAGAAGACCGGAAGGGGAAAAATTTGCGCAGCACGACGGCGACCGTGTCGGATGTCATTCATGCCCATTACGACGCACTGACCCGTTCGGAAAAACGGCTGGCGGAGAGCCTGCTCGGCAACTACCCCGTCTCCGGCCTCGGCAGCATCACCACCATTGCGGAAAATGCCGGCGTTTCGACGCCGACGGTGGCGCGCATGGTGCAGAAGCTCGGCTACAAGGGCTATCCGGAATTTCAGGCGCATCTGCACCAGGAACTGGAAGCGACGATTTCCGGCCCCATCGCCAAACATGACCGCTGGGCAACCAATGCGCCCGGCCTGCATATTCTCAACCGCTTCGCCGATGCCATCACCGGCAATCTGCGCGATACGCTGAGCGATCTCGACACCGCCGTCTTCGACAATGCCGCGGCGCTGCTTTCCGACCGCAAGCGCAGCATCTATTTCGTCGGCGGGCGCATCACCGGCGCGATTGCCGAATATTTCTTCACACATATGCAGGTGATCCGGCCGAGGACGACGCTGATGTCGTCGAATTCCAGCGCCTGGCCGCAATATATGCTGAACATGAGCGCCGGCGACATACTGGTTATCTTCGACATTCGCCGCTACGAGCACGACATGACGACGCTGGCTGAAGTGGCCAAGGCCAACGGCGTGCAGATCATTCTCTTCACTGATCAATGGACATCGCCGGTGGCGCGCCACGCGCTGCACACGTTCCGCGTCAGGATCGAAGCGCCCTCGGCATGGGATTCCTCGGTCGTTACGCTGTTCGTGGTCGAAGCGCTGATCGAAGCGGTGCAGAACGGCACCTGGGATGAAACCAGGGAACGCATGAATGCACTGGAAGGCCTGTTCGAACAGACGCGGCTGTTCCGCAGGCCGGACAGAACATGAAACTACATAGCCGGGCAACTTGCTTGACGCGGATGCCGCACGCTGATTGGATACCTGTCATCGCTACCAGCACGATAAAACAGGATAAGAAACCAAGCTGGGGAACATATCTGGCCACCACGGATCATGAGGGAATCTCCCGCAATTGCAGGCAAAAAAGCCGGGTGATGGCGGAAAACGGGCTTAAAGTGACGGAATCCGGATAAATAAATTGCAATCCAGCCGTCACATTAGCTTCATCGAGAATCCGTATCAGCGTCCGCAATATGAGAACACGAAGAGGAGAAAAAAGTGATCTCTCACTGCCGCCGACTGCTTGCTACGACCACTGCACTGGTCATCGCCTCCACCGCAATTGCCGCCGCTGAACCGAGCGCCGAGCTGATCGCGGCCGCCAAGAAGGAAGGCATGCTGACCACCGTCGCCCTGCCGCACGACTGGTGCGGTTACGGCGACGTGATTGCCGCCTTCAAGGCGAAATATCCGGAAATCACCGTCAACGAACTGAACCCGGACGCCGGCTCTGCCGATGAAGTCGAAGCCATCAAGGCGAACAAGGACAACAAGGGCCCGCAGGCTCCTGACGTCGTTGACGTCGGTCTCGCTTTCGGCCCGCAGATGAAGGCCGAAGGCCTGCTGCAGCCTTACAAGGTCTCGACCTGGGACGAAATTCCTGACAACGTCAAGGATCCGGAAGGTTACTGGTACGGCGACTATTACGGCGTCATGTCGTTCTTTGTGAACAAGGACCTCGTGAAGAACACGCCGAAGGACTGGGCCGACCTGCTGAAGCCGGAATATTCCGGTCAGGTCGCACTTGCCGGTCCCCCGCTGACATCTAACCAGGCAATTCTCGGCGTTCTCGCCGCCGGTCTTGGCCAGGGCGCAAAGTCCGGCAAGGAAGCCGGTGAAGCCGGTCTGAAGTATTTCGCCGACCTCAACAAGGCAGGCAACTTCGTTCCGACCGTCGGCAAGGCCGGTACGCTCGCACAGGGTTCGACACCAATCATCATCGCCTGGGACTACAACGCGCTGTCCTGGAAAAAGACGCTGAACGACAACCCGCCGACAGAAGTCGTCGTGCCTGAAAAGGGTGTTCTGGCCGGCGTTTACGTGCAGGGCATTTCTGCCTATGCACCGCATCCGAACGCAGCGAAGCTCTGGATGGAGCATCTCTATTCCGACGACGGTCAGCTCGGCTGGCTGAAGGGCTATTGCCACCCGATCCGCTTCAACGCAATGGTCAAGGCTGGCAAGGTTCCGCAGGAACTGATCGACAGCCTGCCGCCGGCAGCGGCCTATGAAAAGGCTATCTTCCCGACGCTCGAGGAAGTTGACGCCAACAAGGCTGCCGTTACCGGTGGCTGGGACAATACCGTCGGCGCGAACGTCAAGTAAGTTGTTGAAAACGCACCCCGGCTGAAGAAAGGCCGGGGTGTTTCTTTCGTGATAACCGCAATATATAGACCGTTTTAAAACGGCGTGTGGGGACAAGGCATGCCATCAACCAACACCGGCGGACCATCCGACGCGGGCAGAAAGCTGCCGCTTCACTGGATAGGTGTGCTGCCATTTGTCGTATTTGTTGCGATGTTTCTGATCATGCCGACGATGAAGATCGTCATCGGTGCATTTCAGGATCCGAGCGGCAGTTTCACCCTCGCCAATATTGCAGGGCTTTTCACGCCGGCGATCATGGGCGCTTTTACGATATCGATAAAAATCAGCCTCGCGTCGTCATTGCTGGGGTGTTTGATCGGTTTTTCCGTTGCAGCCGCCGTCATACTTGGCGGCCTTCCCAATGCGTTGCGCGGGCCACTGATGACCTTTTCCGGGGTCGCGTCGCAATTTGCCGGCGTTCCGCTGGCCTTCGCATTTCTCGCCACACTCGGCCCGGTCGGCATATTGACGGTTTTCCTAAAATCCCAGTTGGGGATAGACCTCAGATTGATGGGCTTCAATCTCATCTCTTTCTGGGGGCTGACAATCACCTATCTCTTCTTCCAAATTCCGCTGATGATACTGATCATCGCTCCTGCCCTGGATGGGTTGAAGCGCGAATGGCGGGAGGCGGCGGAAGTTCTTGGCGCGACGGGAACGCAATATTGGCGATTTATCGCATTTCCCATCCTGCTGCCGTCACTGCTTGGCACATTCGCGCTCCTGTTCGCCAATGCTTTCGGTGCTGTTGCAACAGCAATAGCGCTGACCGGCTCTTCGCTGAATATTGCGCCCATTCTGCTTTTTGCCCAGATACGCGGCGACGTGCTCGGCGATCCCCATCTCGGCTATGCGCTTGCCTTCGGCATGATCGTCGTTACCGGTGTCGCCAACACACTTTATATCTGGCTGCGCGCCCGCAGCGAAAGGTGGCTGAAATGAAGCGTTTCTTCGCCTGGGGCGCGCTGATTTTCGGCCTGCTCTATTTCGCCCTGCCGCTGATCGGCATGACCAACTTCTCGCTGAAAATGCGGCGCGGCGAATACTCATTCGACGCCTATGGCAAGGTGCTGACCGATCCGCGTTTTCAGGAGACCTTCAGCTATTCTGTGGTGATGGCGCTGTTTACCATCGTTTTCGGCGTTCTGCTGGTGGTGCCCACCGCCTATTGGGTGCGCCTGAAACTGCCGGGTCTGCGGCCCTATATCGAATTCGTCACGCTCTTGCCGCTGGTCATCCCGGCCATCGTCATCGTCTTCGGTTATATCCGGCTTTACAACACCTCGAGCTGGCTGCCACTGACCGGCACGAGCTTCGGCACCAACCTGCTTTTGATGTTCGGTTATGCCACGCTGGCCTTGCCCTATATGTACCGCGCCGTCGATACCGGTCTCAGAACCATCGACGTGGCGACGCTGACGGAAGCAGCCCAAAGTCTCGGCGCAGGCTGGACGACCATCCTGTCGCGCATCATCCTCCCCAACGTTCTGGTCGCCGTGCTGTCAGGTGCGTTTTTGACCTTCGCCATCGTTATCGGTGAATTCACCATGGCGGCCCTTTTGAACCGCCCGGCCTTCGGCCCCTACATGCAGCTGCTCGGCGCCAACCGCGCCTATGAACCGGCCGCACTTGCCGTGATTTCCTTCGGCATCACCTGGGGTTGCCTGGGTCTGATCCAACTCGTTTCACGCTACCAGAAGGGCGCGCCTCCCAAGGCCTGAGGACAATATTTCATGAGCTTTTTGACACTTAGCAACATCAAGAAATCCTTCGGCTCCGTGCAGGTCGTGCATGATTTCAACATGGCCATCGAAAAGGGCGAGTTCGTCTCCTTCCTCGGGCCATCGGGCTGCGGCAAGACCACAGTGCTGCGCATGATCGCCGGCTTTGAAACCCCGAGTGGCGGATCGATCGTCATCAACGGCAAGGACCAGACGGCGCTCAGACCGAACCAGCGCAATATCGGCATGGTGTTTCAGGCATATGCGCTGTTCCCCAACATGAATGTCTATGAAAACGTCGCCTTCGGGCTCAAAGTCGCCGGCAAGCCGAAAGCCGAGATCGACGCCCGCGTGAAGGAAATGCTCCAGCTTATCCATTTGGAGCATCTGGCGGACCGTTACCCCTACCAGATGTCCGGCGGCCAGCAGCAGCGCGTGGCGCTTGCCCGCGCGCTCGCGCCGAAGCCGGAAGTACTTTTGCTGGACGAACCGCTCTCCGCGCTTGATGCCAAGATTCGCGTGTCGCTGCGTGAGGAAATCCGCCAGATCCAGCAGAAACTCGGCATCACCACCATTTTCGTGACTCACGATCAGGAAGAGGCCCTGTCGATTTCTGACCGCATCGTCGTCATGAATGGTGGCCGCGCCGACCAGATCGGCTCCCCTTTCGATATCTACAACAAGCCCGCGACCCGCTTCGTCGCCTCTTTCGTCGGCACCCTGAACCTCATCGACGCCACTGTGTTCGATTCCTCATCCAACACCATCCGCGTCGGAGAGCAGCAGATCACCCTCAACAAGCCAGTCGATGCGGCGAACGGCGAAAAAATCACCCTTGCCCTTCGGCCGGAAGCGGGCTCGCTCGGCAGCGATGCGAAAGGCGATGTCGCCATTTCCGGCCTCGTCACCTCCAGCCAGTTCCTCGGCTCCGTCATCCGCACCCGCCTCGATCTCGGCGGCTCGACCCTGTCTTTCGACATGTTCAACGATCCCGGCACAGCACCGCCCGCCGTCGGTGAGCAGGTGACGCTGAAATTCGCAGCCGGCGACCTGATGGTCATCAAGGACTAAAGCGCTTTTCCAGACGTGAAACCGCTTCGCCCATTTGCGGGACATGGTAGAGCAGGTATGACTTCGAACCTGCATACCAAACATGTGAGGCCATAATGCGCGCGCTTTTTTACGAACTCTTCGGCGAAACCCCGGTTGTTGCGTCGCTGCCCGATCCGGAACCGACAGATGGCGGCGTGGTCATCGAGGTAAAGGCGACCGGCCTCTGCCGCAGCGACTGGCACGGATGGATGGGTCATGACCCGGATATCCGCCTGCCGCATGTTCCCGGCCACGAATTCGCAGGCGTGGTCGCCGCCGTCGGCAAAAACGTCACCCGCTTCAAGACCGGCGACCGCGTCACCGTGCCCTTCGTCTCCGGCTGCGGTCATTGCCATGAATGCCGCTCCGGCAACCAGCAGGTCTGCGAGGCGCAGTTCCAGCCCGGCTTCACCCATTGGGGCTCCTTCGCCGAATATGTCGCCATCGATTATGCCGATCAGAATCTGGTGCACCTGCCGGAATCGATGACTTATGCGACCGCCGCCGGCCTCGGCTGCCGTTTCGCCACCTCCTTCCGGGCCGTGACCGATCAGGGACGCCTGAAGGGCGGCGAATGGCTGGCGGTCCATGGCTGCGGCGGCGTTGGCCTCTCCGCCATCATGATCGGCGCTGGCCTCGGCGCGCAGGTCGTCGCTATCGATATAGCCGAAGACAAGCTCGAACTTGCGCGGCAGCTTGGAGCAACCGCCACCATCAACAGCCGCGCGGTTGCCGATGTTGCCGAGGCGGTTCGCGAGGTGACGGGCGGCGGCGCGCATGTCTCTGTCGATGCGCTTGGCCACCCGCAGACCTGCTGCAACTCCATCAGCAACCTGCGTCGGCGCGGCCGCCATGTGCAGGTGGGGCTGATGCTGGCAGACCATGCCATGCCAGCCATTCCCATGGCCCGAGTGATCGCCCATGAGCTGGAGATCTACGGCAGCCATGGAATGCAGGCATGGCGTTATGAGGACATGCTGGCGATGATCGAAAGCGGCAGGCTCGCGCCGGAAAAGCTGATCGGCCGCCACATCACGCTTTCCGAGGCAGCAACCGCCCTGCCCGCCATGGACAGCTTTAAGGAAAGCGGCATCAGCATCATCGACCGGTTCGAATAGTGCAGGCTCCTGAGACCGCCTGAGGTTTAGGGATTTTGCACCGCTCAGGCGCTCCTGCGTCCGAATGTGCGGACCGCAGTGGTTCCTCGGGCAGACGCATGGGCCGGCGATGCTGCCGGGACACGCGCCGCGTGATCCGTCTCGCTATCGCTCCATTGACGGTTTACCAGCTGTTTCTTGCGGACCTCCAGCGGGTCGGGGGTGTCCTCCTCCTCCTGCCGCTTACTTCCCGCAGCTGCGGAGATCGTCGCCAGTCGCGAAATCCACCGCACTAGCTGCATGCCCTTGTGCACAAGCACGAAGATACCAACAATTGCGACCGCTATGATAATCACGAGGTTCCAGGGCGCGTCGCTGGCCCTCGCCGCCCGCTCCATGCGGTCTTTTGTCGTCGGATCAAAACCAAGCGTCGCCTTCAGCCTGGCGATGTCAGCATCGCTGAGTCTGCTGTAACGCTCGCCGCGATACAGCACATAACCGCTCCTATCCCCGCTGTTGAGATAACCAATGTCGAATGCTTCCCCGTCGCGAAGAAAAGGCTCGTTATCCGGCAGATCGTAAACGAGATCGATCGTCTCGCCGCCGCCGAATCCGGGGATGGCAAAAAACCGGGACTTCCGCGCCTCAGCTTCGCTCACGAATATCGCGGAAAATAGAAACGCGACCGAAAAAAGCGCAATATGCTTCATTCACTCTCTCCAACAACAACGAGAATGACAACAACTGGCATTACTGAATTAATTTGAAGTTTATACTTACGATAATATTCTAATCTTAAGATAAGTATTGAATATATCTAATATTGATCGATTTTTTACCAGAAATGTAATGTACTAATTTATAATAAAATGAAATTCGAACGATTCGGCCTGACGTATCTCCGCCAACATGGCAAACCGTTGGTGCGAACAGCGCCCCACGTTAAGCCGCAATCACACGCAATTGCTTTGAGCATAGCGCCGCGATGATGCGACAGAGCGCAACGTCGGCGAACATGACGGATTAGATAAGGAACGCGACATGCTGTTTCTCGATAGCGTAACCATGAAAGAGACCCCGGACGGAAGAGACGACTATCCCTTCTCCGTTCCGGCGCTACGCCACCTGGAACGCCTTGAATTCAAGACGCCGATCACCTTTTTCGCCGGTAATAACGGCTCGGGAAAATCGACACTGCTGGAGGGTCTGGCGGCGGGAATGACGGCCTATGCCATCGGCAATCATGGCCAGGTCAAGGGTGATCTCTATCTCCAGCATGCCGAAACCGTGGCGAAGGCCTTCTATTTTGCCCGCAAAAAATATCCGAAGATCCGCATGTTCCTGCGCGCGGAAGACGTGCTTGGTTATATCCGTCGACAGAACGAGGAAGCACTGGACGATTTTCGTTGGGAGCGGGAAAAGGCTTTAAAAAACGGCGAGGATTTTCCGGAGGAAACGCCGGAGACATTTCGCAGGATTGTCAGGAACAACAGCCTCGACCGGCGATCGCATGGCGAAGGCTTCCTCGATATCATGCATCAGCGCCTGCATGGCGCCGGCCTCTATTTTCTCGACGAACCGGAAAGCCCGCTTTCGCCGCAAAAGCAGCTCGAACTGGCAGCCCTTATCCGCGACGCCGCCGATAGCGGCGGACAATTGATTATCGCTACGCATTCGCCGGTGCTTTTGGCCATTCCCGAGGCCACGATTTATTACTTCGATGAGGATGGCATCACCGAGCGCCTCTATGACGAACTGGAAAACATCAGCTTTCTGCGGCGCTTTCTCGATCGCCCCTCGAAATACCTGAGTGATTGAGCGTCGATAAGGCTTGAAATCGTGCCGCTCTTGCCGCATGCCCATAAGTAATACGTAATTTAGAAAAGAAGCAGCCTCATGTCTCCCACCACCACACCGGCGGCAGCCCGGCCTCTTAACGGTCAGGATTACAAAACTCTTGGCCTTTCGGCCCTGGGCGGCGCGCTCGAATTTTACGATTTCATCATCTTCGTATTTTTCGCCACCGTCATCGGCCATCTGTTCTTCCCGCCGGAAATGCCCGACTGGCTGGTGATGATCCAGACCTTCGGCATCTTCGCCGCCGGTTATCTGGTGCGGCCGCTGGGCGGCATCGTTCTGGCGCATTATGGCGACCGTTACGGCCGCAAGCGGGTCTTCGCCTTCTCCATCCTGCTGATGGCGCTCTCCACGCTGGGCATGGCGCTGATGCCGACGTATGCCACCATCGGCGTGGCCGCCCCCATCCTGCTCATCGTCCTGCGCATGCTGCAGGGCGCTGCCATTGGCGGTGAAGTGCCCGGCGCATGGACCTTTGTTGCCGAACATGTGCCCTTCCGCCGCGTCGGCCTCGCCTGCGGCTTCCTGACATCAGGCCTTTCCTTCGGCATCATGCTGGGTTCGCTGATCGCCTTCGCCATCAACTCGCTCTTCACACCGGAAGACGTGGCCGGTTACGCCTGGCGCATTCCCTTCCTGCTCGGCGGCATTTTTGGCCTCATCGCCGTCTATCTGCGTCGCTGGCTGGAAGAAACGCCGATCTTCATGGAAATGAAAAAGTCGAAGTCACTGACGGACAAGCTGCCGCTTGGCCTCGTGCTAAAGCACCATATGCGCGGCGTGATCATCTCTGCCCTGCTGACCTGGGTTCTCTCGGCCGCAATCGTCGTCACGACGCTGATGACGGCCACCTTCCTGCAGAAGCTTTACGGTTATACCCCGACACAGGCGCTGGCCGGCACCAGCTTCGGCACGTTGTTCCTGATCTTCGGCGTCATCATCGCCGGCGCGCTGATCGACCGTGTCGGCTCCGGCATCTTCTTCATGGGCGCCAGCATCTTCTTCGGCATCGCCACCTTCACCTTCTACAGCTATGCCGGCACATCGCTTCAAACCATGTTCGTGCTTTACGGCGTCATGGGCCTGTCGGTCGGTATGGCCGGCGCGGTGCCATACGTCATGGTCCGCGCCTTCCCGGCCTCGGTCCGTTTCTCCGGCCTCTCCTTCGCCTATAACGTCTCTTACGCCGTCTTCGGCGGGCTGACGCCGATCGGCGTGACAACGGCGCTTGCGATCAACCCCATGGCCCACGCGTGGTATCTAGTCTTCATCGCCGTCCTCGCCTTCTGCATTGGCCTTTACCTCTATCTGCGCGGCAGCGAGGTGGAGAGCCATGTCGGCATCGAGGAACTGGCCGCGTTAAAGTCGTAAAAGACGACATCAACGAAAAGCGCGGGGCATGCCCGCGTCGCTCGACGTCATCCTTGGGCTTGTCCCAAGGATCTAATCACAGTCGATAAAATCGAAACGTTGCAGATGCTCGGGACAAGTCCGAGCATGACGGAAGAGAGGTTTCAGGGCTTAGTCCCTGAAAGCTATTTGACCACCTTTGCCCAAAACCTCACGCCGCGCTATCAATTTCCTCGGCAGCATTCGTCGGTACGTAGTTCAGTACCGGCCCAAGCCAGCGCTCCACCTCTTCCACCGGCATATCCTTGCGGCGCGCATAATCGAGAACCTGATCGCGCTCCACCTTGGCGACACCGAAATAATAGCTTTCGGGATGGCCGATATAGATGCCCGAGACGGAGGAGCCCGGCCACATGGCATAGCTTTCCGTCAATTCCACACCCGCCGCATTGGTGGCGTCGAGCAGGGCAAACAGCGTCTTCTTTTCGGTATGATCGGGCTGGGCAGGATAGCCGGGCGCCGGGCGAATGCCGGCATAGGCTTCGCCAATCAACTCATCGCCGTTGAAGTTTTCCTGCGGCGCATAACCCCAGAATTCCTTGCGCACCCGCTCATGCATGCGCTCAGCGAAGGCTTCCGCGAAACGGTCGGCCAGCGCCTTGACGAGGATTGACGAATAATCGTCATTCGCCCGCTCGAAACGCTCGGCAATCGCTACTTCCTCGATGCCCGCCGTCACCACGAAGCCGCCGACATAATCGGCAACGCCGCTATCGACAGGTGCGACGAAATCCGACAGCGCCACATTGGGGCGACCGTCGCGCTTGGAAAGCTGCTGGCGCAGCGTGAAGAAGGTCGCAAGCTCTTCGCCGCGGCTTTCATCCGTGAACAGCCGGATGTCGTCACCCACGGCGTTTGCCGGCCAGAAGCCGATCACCGCGCGCGGCCGGAACCAGTTTTCCTCGATGATCTTCTTCAGCATCGCCTGCGCATCGCTGTAAAGCTGCCGCGCCGCCTCGCCCTGCTTTTCGTCATCCAGAATGGCCGGGAAGCGGCCCTTCAATTCCCAGGTCTGGAAGAAGGGCGTCCAGTCGATGTAACGGGAAAGCTCTTCCAGATCATAAGTTTCGAACACCCTGGTGCCGAAGAATTGCGGCTTGACGGCGCTATAGGCCGACCAGTCGATCTTGTGCGCATTCTCGCGGGCGCGGGAAAGCGGCAGGCGCTGCTTTTCCCGCTCATTGCGGGCGTGCGCCTCCGCCACCTTGGCATATTCGCTGCGAATACCGTCGATGTAAGCGGGCTTCTGCTCGGCAGAGAGAAGCGCCGACACGACGCCCACCGCACGCGAGGCGTCGGTGACATAGATTGCCTGCCCCGCCTCGTAACGCGGATGGATTTTCACCGCCGTATGCACACGGCTCGTCGTCGCGCCGCCGATCAGCAGCGGAATATCGAAACCCTGCCGCTCCATCTCGGCCGCCACATGCACCATCTCGTCCAGCGACGGGGTGATGAGGCCGGAAAGGCCGATCACATCCACCTTTTCGGCAATCGCCGTTTCGAGGATTTTCGTCGTCGGCACCATCACGCCGAGATCGATGATCTCGTAATTGTTGCAGGCGAGAACGACGCCGACGATATTTTTGCCGATATCGTGCACATCGCCCTTGACGGTCGCCATCAGCACCTTGCCGGCGGCGCTGCGTTCCGCACCGCCGTTCTGGCGCTTTTCCTCTTCCATGTAAGGCAAAAGCACGGCAACCGCCTGCTTCATCACGCGGGCGGATTTCACCACCTGCGGCAGGAACATCTTGCCCGAGCCGAAGAGATCGCCGACCACATTCATGCCGGCCATCAGCGGCCCTTCGATGACGTGCAACGGGCGCTCCGCCTTCTGGCGCGCCTCCTCCGTATCGGCCTCGATATATTCGGTAATGCCGTTGACCAGCGCATGTTCCAGCCGCTTTTCAACGGGCAGCTCGCGCCAGGAAAGGTCCTGAACCTTCGTATCCTTGGCGCCCGTGCCACGGAAGCGCTCCGCGACCTCCAGCAACCGTTCCGTCGCGTCGTCGCGACGGTTCAGCACCACGTCCTCGCAGGCCTCACGCAGTTCCGGATCGATATTGTCGTAAACCGCAAGCTGCCCGGCGTTGACGATGCCCATATCCATGCCGACCTGAATGGCGTGGTAAAGGAACACGGCATGCATCGCCTCACGCACCGGCTCATTGCCGCGGAAGGAGAAGGACAGGTTGGAAACGCCGCCGGAAATATGCGTCAGCGGCATGGTTTCACGGATGGTTTTGGTGGCCTGAATGAAATCCACGCCGTAATTATTGTGCTCCTCGATACCCGTCGCAACGGCAAAGACGTTGGGGTCGAAGATGATGTCTTCCGGCGACAGGCCCGCCTTCTCGGTCAGGAGCTTGTAGGCGCGCGAGCAGATCTCGACCTTGCGCTCATAAGTATCCGCCTGCCCGACCTCATCGAAGGCCATGACCACGACCGCCGCACCGTAATTATGGACGAGCCGCGCCTGCTGGAGAAACTTCTCCTCGCCTTCCTTCAGCGAAATGGAATTGACGATCGACTTGCCCTGAACGCATTTCAGGCCGGCCTCGATGATCTCGAACTTGGATGAGTCGATCATCACAGGCACACGGGCGATATCCGGCTCGGCGGCGATGAGGTTCAGGAACTCCACCATCGCCTTTTCGGAATCGATCAGACCCTCATCCATGTTGATGTCGATGATCTGCGCACCGTTTTCCACCTGATCGCGGGCAACAGCCAGCGCCGCCGTGTAATCACCGGCGGTGATGAGCTTGCGGAAGCGCGCCGAGCCGGTGACGTTGGTGCGCTCGCCGACATTGACGAAGGGAATGTCCTTGGTCAGCACGAAAGGCTCGAGGCCCGAAAGCGACATGAAGGGCTTGTGCTCGGGAATTTCGCGCGGCTTGTAGCCTTTCACAGCCTCCGCAATCGCCCGGATATGCTCCGGCGTCGAACCGCAGCAGCCGCCGACGATGTTGACGAGACCGTCGCGGACAAAGCCCTCGACCTGACGCGCCATCATCTCAGGTGTTTCGTCGTACTGACCGAATTCATTCGGCAGGCCGGCATTCGGATAGGCGCAGACGAATGTATCGGCCACGTCAGACAGTTCCTGAAGATGCGGACGCATGGCGTCGGCACCCAGCGCGCAGTTCAGGCCGATGGTGAAGGGGTTGGCGTGGCGCACCGAGTTCCAGAACGCCGAAGGTGTCTGGCCGGAAAGCGTGCGGCCGGAAAGGTCGGTGATCGTGCCGGAGATCATCACCGGCAGGCGGATGCCCTTGGCCTCGAAACGCTCCTCGCAGGCGAAAATCGCAGCCTTGGCGTTCAGCGTATCGAAAATCGTCTCGATGAGGATGATGTCGGCGCCGCCGTCGATCAGGCCGTCGATCTGCTCGCCATAGGCGATACGCAGATCGTCGAAGCTGACAGCGCGATAACCGGGATTGTTGACGTCAGGCGAAATGGAAGCCGTGCGGTTGGTAGGGCCGATGGCGCCCGCCACGAAACGGCGGCGGCCATCTTCCCGCTCGGCGCGCTGGGCGGCGCGGCGGACAATCGCGGCACCCTCGCGGTTGAGGTCGTAGACGGCATTTTCCATCTCGTAATCGGCCTGCGCGATACGCGTCGACGAAAAAGTATTGGTTTCGAGAATATCGGCACCCGCCATGGCGTAGCGGTAATGGATGTCTTCGATGGCATCCGGCTGGGTCAGGATCAGAAGGTCGTTATTGCCCTTCTGGTGACAGGCACAGCCGATAAAACGATCGCCACGAAAATGGTCTTCGTCAAAACCCAGCCCCTGGATCTGCGTGCCCATGGCGCCATCGAGAATGAGGATGCGTTCGCTGGCGGCATCGCGCAACGCCTTGAAAATTTCCGCGCCGTCACGCTTTGCCCCTTCAGGGCCGAACAGATCGTCAAACACGGGCACACTCCTCATTTCGATTTGCAAGATCGCAAGCCGTCAAGTCACATAAAGATATGTTTATGTCAATATATCTTCAAGAGACAGGCATGGCTTTGCGCAGTTGCAGCACGTTACGAAATATCGCTGACAGATGACAGGTTTATACAGCAAGGATATAAGCCGAAGCAGCAAACCGCATGGAGGAAGAGAATGCCCGAGGACGATCACAACAGCCGCAACTGGAACACCCTGCCCTGGCATCGCCAATGGCTGGTAAAACAGGCCGAGGGACTTTTCGATTTCTTCCAGTATCGTGCCCTCAACCCTGCCGGCGGCTTCTTCGATCTCGATGCCAAAGGCGCGCCGTTGCAGCCAAACGACCCCGTGCGCGGCATTCATGCTTCGGCCCGCATGGTGCATTGCTTCTCCATCGGCCACCTGCTCGGGCGTCCGGGCTGCGGCGATATCGTCGACCACGGCATGACCTATCTCTGGAGCAGGCACCGCGATGGCGAGCATGGCGGTTATTTCTGGCAGGTGAACGATGCCGGCCCAGTGGACGCCACCAAGCAGGGTTACGGCCATGCCTTCGTGCTTCTGGCCGCCTCTTCCGCCAAGATCGTCGGCCACCCACTGGCCGACAAGATGCTGGCCGATATTACCGAGGTTCTGGAAACCCGCTTCTGGGAAGAAAAACACGGCGCCATCGCCGAGGAATTCCATCGCGACTGGTCGCCCATCGAGAATTATCGCGGCCAGAACTCCAACATGCACCTGACCGAAGCGCTGATGGCGGCCTATGAGGTTACCGGCGACAATAGCTACCTCAGCAAGGCGGAGCGCATCGCCGATCTCGTCATCCGCCGTCGCGCCGGCGAGCTGGACTTCCGCGTGCCGGAGCATTTCGACGAGAACTGGACGCTCGACAAGGAGTATCGCGGCAACGAAATGTTCCGCCCCTCCGGCTCCACCCCCGGCCACTGGCTGGAATGGGCGCGCCTCATCCTGCAATTATGGGTGCTGGGCGAGCGCCGCCATGACTGGATGCCGGTGGCTGCGAAATCGCTGTTCGTGCAATCCATGGCGCTCGGCTGGGACCGGGAAAAGGGCGGCTTCTTTTATACGCTCGACTGGAACGACGATCCCGACAAGCGGGCGAAGCTCTGGTGGCCCATGTCCGAGGCGGCGGGCGCTGCCCACTTCCTCAACGAGAACCTGCCGGCGGACAACTTCTATGAAGACAGCTATCGCCGCATCTGGAGCACCATCGCCAACAATTTCATCGACCATGAGAATGGCGGCTGGCATGAGGAGCTGACGGAAGATCTGGTTCCCGCACACACGCTGTTCCCCGGCAAGGGCGATATCTATCACGCGCTTCAGGCCTGCCTCATCCCGCTTTTCCCGGCGACGGGAAGCCTGACGAAGGTGATCAGGGAAAGCGGCGGGGATTATTGAGGCGCTCTGCGCAACCGTCCGTCATGCCGGCCTTGAGCCGGCATCCAGCCACGGCGCGTCTGCGCCCTAAAAGAGTCTTTTGCGATCAATGACTTGATCGCACTGGACCCCGGATCAAGTCCGGGGTGACGATGTATGGCGGCGTCAAAACCCGATGGTTTCTTCGAAATCGTCCCAGGACTGGTACATTTCATAACGCCCGATACCGGGGATCGGCACATGCCCGTAATAGGGGGAAAGCTGAAATTCTGCGGCCGCCTCGCTCTTGCCGGCCACGGCAGCCACATAGATGGCGGAGGCAAGCCCGGTGCGGTTCGCGCCATGTTCGCAATGGATGAGAACAGGTTTTTCCGCATTGCGCAGCACGGCCGCCAGCGTTTCCGAGTCGTCCACCGAGACCTTTTCGCTTGAACTCAGCGGATAATCGACAAGCCGGATGCCGTTGTTCCTGGCCGCAAGGCTTTCGGCATCATACCAGCCTTCACGCTTTTCATCGCGCAGGTTGATGATCGTCTTGATGCCATAAGCCTTGGCATAGGCGGCGATGTCCTTGCCGCTCGGCTGGGCCGAACGATAAAGCTCTCCGGGAATGACTTCATGAAAATTTCCGGTCAGTTGACCGATGCCCATATGCGCACCCGCCAGAACCGGCAGGGCGACAAGGCCGATGGCGGTTATTTTCAGAAACTTCAGAACACTACGCAAAACATCAACCCGCGACATTCATCGAATGGAGGGGGAGATGGCATCGCAAATGGACGAAAACAAGTCAGCGACTGCCCCAGCCAATTCCGTTGCGGGCGATGGCAATTCACCCATCCGCCCGAAACCGCTGTGATGCAGGGATTTTCCGGCCGCCGCTCACCGGCGCGAAATTTTTCAAAATGCCGTGATAACGGGCAGCCATACGAACCGCTCAGTCGAATTCCGCGGAAATGACGGTGACACGCCATTCCAGCCGTTGCGGCTCCACCCTTTCATTGTTGCGCATACGGAATGCCCGGCAGGCCGAGAAAGTCTCCCCGGCTTCGATCCGTCTTTCGCTCACCTGATAGGGATCGAAGGAAACGGAGGCACGGAAGGCCGGTTCGAACCCTTCGAGCGTGTAGGTCAGCCGCTGTACGGCGACATTATTGTCGTTGCGGAAGCTGACGCGGATCGGCAGTGCCGCATCCGGGCAGGCCGCATCGAATCCGGCGCTGGCGGCGATATGGTCGAGCCGCTGGTTGCCGCGCCACCAGTCATAAATCACAAAGGCGGCGGTAACCGTCCAGATCAGCAACAGGCAAATGACAACGGATTTGAGATGCCGCGGAAATGCAATGAGGGCGAGAAGAAGAATGGCGCTGAGAACGGCTCCGACAATCACGTCGCCCCTCCTCCGCTAAAATAAAGCCTCATACGATCTCATCCTCCCATGCCCTTTCCGCCCGCAACGATCCCCCTCACCGGGAAGTCGCAACGGTGTAGTCTCAACCGCAGCTTATGCCGCCGGCGATGCGGCGAAAAACATCGACACCGCCATAGTCTACCACAACTCTATGGTCGCGCCCTGCGCTGTCAAGACAACCAAGCGTGACGTCGGCCCGCCACCCTGCCGGACTTTTGACGAAACGGCGAAGGGAACCAAACACGGCCAAAGACGTTCGCCGCATCAGAACAGCATGGCGGGGCGATAAAAAGCCGCGATCCGTGGCAAGACGGCCAGCAACGCCGGGAGGACACGAGCGCCTCTTGGAACCGCCGAACCCCACCCCATATTAAAAGCAGCTAATCTATGCTATGGATGTCAGTCAGCTCAGGGAGAAAAACGATGAAAACGCTGATCGTAACGTCACTTCTGGCTCTTTCCGCCAGCACCGCAATGGCCGCGGATGCCGTCTACGAAACGCCGGCACCTCCGGTCGCGCAGGAAACCCTGCCGGTCTTCACCTGGTCTGGCCCCTATCTTGGTATCCAAGGCGGCGCTGGCTGGGCGAATGGCGATTTTTCGGCTGGCGGCCCCGTCGCTTCGGATAATTTCAATGGCGGCATTCTGGGTGCCTTTGCCGGTTACAATTACCAGTTCGACAATAATTTCGTCGTCGGCATCGAAGGTGACGTCGATTATAACTGGAACGACAATGACTATGCCGGTGTGCAGATCGGCACCGACTGGCAGGGCTCCGTCCGCGGCCGCGTCGGTTATGCCTTCGACCATGCCCTGCTCTATGCCACCGCCGGCTGGACCGCGACACGCGGCTTCATCGAAACGCCCGGCGCCGGCAAGGACAGCACCACCTTCAACGGCTATACCGTTGGCGCGGGTCTGGACTATGCCTTCACCGACAATGTGTTCGGCAGGCTGGAATATCGCTACAACGATTATAGCGACAAGGACATCTTCGGCATCAACACCGATGTCGACCAGCACACTGTGAAGGTCGGTCTCGGCGTGAAGTTCTGATCGCGACCAATCGACTTCGACAAAAAGCCCGGCCATCCGCCGGGCTTTTTCGTCACTGAAAACCTGAACCGGCTTGAATTCTTACATTCTGAAATCAGAGAAATATGAACTGTGCAGAAATGGAATATTCACAGGCCGTTCACCCGTCCCGTGCCATGATCCGGGCATAATGAGCCTCTATCTCCCGAAGCAGGCTTATGGAGTAGCCCCGATGAAAAAGATAATTCTTTCCACTATTGCCGCGCTGGTCGCCACCGGCAGCATTTTTGCATCCTATGGCAGCGCTGCCGCGCAGGACTATCCCTATCGCCCACGCTATGACCGTGGCTACGACCGCGGCGGCCCACCCCCGCCGCCCTACCGCGAACACCGCCGCCACAATGACGGCGCAGCGATTGCCGGCGGCCTCGCCGCAGGCGTGATCGGCGGCCTGATCGGCGGCGCCATCGCCAATAGCAATAACGGCCCGCGCTACTACGAGCCGCCACCGCCGCCCCGCCCGCGCTGCTGGTTCGAAGACCGCCGCGTTCCCAATTCCTATGACGGCGGCTGGCATACGGAAAGTATGCGGGTCTGCAACTGATAATAAAGATTTCTCGATCCGGCTTGCCCCATCGGCACGCCGGATCGGCTCCGACGCATTCATTCCCCAGCCGGGCTGTGCCATCGGCATAGCAGAGATCACGCGTCAGACGTGACAGACGCGCGCTCGCGAAGAGCCGTAAAACATCCCAAGCAATTGATCTTGAAAGAAAATGGTGGGCCCGGAGGGACTCGAACCCCCAACCAAGCGGTTATGAGCCGCCGGCTCTAACCATTGAGCTACAGGCCCTTTTCGGAAAAACCAGTCCGAAACACCGGTTTCGCAATGGCTCGAATCCGGTGGGTCACGCTCTAACGTAATTTTTTGAGCCCGACAAGCCAATGATGCTTTCGCAAAGCAGTGCCGCCGTATTAGCTACACAATCTAAGGCAATACCCTTCAAAGGGACTCAATCAACGAGGAAATACCATGAAGACAAAAACGGCCCGCCTTTTCGCACTCACCACAATGACCGCAGCAGCCATGATGCCGGTCGCCGCCCAGGTGTCTGCGCAGGAGGCTACTCCTCGCGAAGCCACCATTAGTGTTTCCGGTGAGGGCCAGTCGGCCATTGCCCCCGACATGGCGATCCTGTCCTTCAGCGTCGTCAAGCAGGCGGAGACCGCAGCTGCGGCGCTGACCGAAAACTCCAAGGCGCTTGCCGATGTTCTGAAGGCGCTGAAAGAAGCCGCCATCGAGGAGCGCGACCTGCAGACCAGCAATTTCTCGGTGCAGCCGCTCTACAAACACTATGAACCCAAGGATGGTGTCTATGTCGCGCCCGAGATCACCGGTTATCAGGTGTCCAACGGCCTGACTGTGCGGGTGCGCGACCTGAAGAAGCTCGGCGCGATCCTCGATACCTCCGTCAAGCTCGGCATCAACCAGGGCGGCGACATCACCTTCACCAATGACAAGCCCGAAGCGACGGTGACCGAGGCCCGCAAGCTGGCCGTTGCCGATGCGCTGGCCAAGGCGAAGACGCTGACGGAAGCTGCAGGCGTGAAGCTCGGCCGGGTCATTCAGATCAGCGAAAACTCGCAGCGCCCGATGCCGGTACCGGCGGGCGCGATGCGCGCTTCGATGATGAAGGAAGCCGACAGCGTTCCGATCGCTTCGGGCGAGAACAACTACAGCGTGGTGGTCAACGTCACCTTCGCTCTCGAGCAATAAGATCGATGGCGGGCGGCGCCTCGGCGCCGCTCCTGCCCCATCTTGCGTTCAGCCATTCACATAACCCGAAATAAAATGCCCCTCGCCTGCCTTTCCGGACAAGCGAGGGGCATTTTTGATCCATCTACCGTACGGGGATATCGGCAGATCGATAAGGTCGCCGCTGTTAGCGGCGGATTACATATTAGCGGCGGATGACGGGGCAGCCGCGCTCATTGGCGAAAACGACGCGGTCGCGGCCGTAACGGTTGAAGCCTGCCACAACGACACGACGTGGCGATACATCAACCACGCGGGCACGGCGAAGGCCCATGCGGCTCGCTTTTTCTTCCGCCAGCCAGGACGAGCAGCCACGGCGCGGGCGATCCGGGCGACCCCAGCCGGGACGATGGCCATAGCCATCCTGAACCTGAACTCTGAACTGAACATCCGAGCCGGCGGAAGCCGCCGGCGCAGTGAAGGAAATTCCACCGAGGGCGATGAGGGCAGCCAGGCCGGCTTTTGCGAAGGTGCTGAACATGAACTCACTCCGTTGTTTCTTTGCCGACAGGGGAACATCCCCCGGCGATTGACGAGACCCTAGACTCGCCCGCCTGAATATCAGCAGAACCGAATGTTCAGCAGGCGTTCAGGGAGGTTAACGCGGAACGCCTCGATCCGGATCCGGATATTACGGCGAGATATGCAGCACGATTTCGCGTCGATGCGGCTCATCGCGGTGTTCGAAAAGATAAAGGCCCTGCCAGGTGCCGAGCACGAGCCTGCCATCGCTGATCGGCACGCCGATGGAAACCATGGTGAGCGCCGATTTGATATGAGCGGGCATATCGTCAGGGCCTTCGAGCGTGTGGATGATCCAGCGCATGGAAGGATCGTCCGAAGGCGGCACGAGACGGGAGAAAAACACCGTGAGATCGCGCCGCACATCGGGATCGGCATTTTCCTGAATAAGCAGCGAGCAGGATGTGTGCCGGGCGAAGATCGTCAGCAGGCCTTCTTCCATGCCGGCGTGGCTGACGAATGCCTTGGCCTCGGATGTGAATTCATAAAGACCCTGCCCCCGCGTGGCGACTGTGATTTTTCTCTGCGGCACATTTTTTCCTTAAACGTGGTGGAACAAAATCGGCGCTGCCAACGTTTCAGCATGTCAAATTGTATCCAATGACGTAATGGATACGACAATAGCGTGACGACGGCCTATAAAAGCAGAACGGAAAACCGGCGTCACAGTTGCAAAAAACGGGGAAGGGTTGGCACTATCAGAATGAATTATTCAAGCTTACCCGTTCCTCGACGAACACAATATTCCCCGTACAAGACAGGCACAGGGTGCGAAAGACTGATTCATGGCCCCCAGTGACTATCATGTCGACCTGACCAATTGCGACCGCGAACCCATCCACATCCCAGGCTATATTCAACCGCATGGCTGTCTCATCGCCTGCGACAACGCCATGCGCATGGTGCTGCGGCATTCTGAAAATTGCCGCGAACTGCTGGGCGTCGAAGGCGATATCAATGGCAGGACCGCCGAAGAGGTGCTCGGCAAAAAACTCGTCCACGATCTTCGCAATGCGCTCACCGTCACTGGCAGAACCACGCGTCCCGCCATGCTGCCCGCAATGGAAATGAGAGACGGCCGCAGCTTCGATATTGCCCTGCATCGCTACAAATCCACCACGATCATCGAATTCGAGCCCTCGCGCAGCGAAACGCAGCCGCTGGGCACCGCCCGCAAGATGGTGGACCGCATCCGCGAGGCGGACAGCATCGAAAGCCTGATCTCCAGAACGACACGGCTGATAAAGGCAACGCTCGGTTACGACCGGGTGATGATCTATCGTTTCGAGGAAGACGGCGCCGGCAAGGTCGTGTCGGAAGCGAAGCAGCCGGAACTGGAAAGCTTTCTCGGTCAATATTTCCCCGCCAGCGACATACCCCAGCAGGCCCGCGCGCTCTATCTCAAGAACACACTACGCATCATCTCCGATGCCAGCGGCGCCCGGGTCTCCGTCCTTCCGGCGCTCGACGCATCGGGCGAACCTCTCGATATGTCCTTTGCCCATCTGCGCAGCGTCTCGCCCATCCATTGCGAATATCTTCGCAACATGGGTGTTGCGGCTTCCATGTCCATTTCGGTAATTGTCGACGGTGCGCTCTGGGGCCTGATCGCCTGTCATCACTATTCCCCACGCGTGCTGACCATGCCGGTCCGGATCGCCGCGGAAATGTTCGGAGAATTTTTCTCCATGCACCTGCAGGTTCTAAAGCAGAAGCGCCGGCTCGATACCGTCAACCATGCCCATGCCGCGCTTGACCGCTTCCTTCGGCTTGCCGCCCATCACGCCAACATCGAAGAACTGCTGATCGACAGCTTTCAGGATTTTGCCGATCTGATGCCCTGCGATGGCGTCGGCCTGTGGGTGGGAAACAACTGGCACGGCCAGGGTGCAACGCCGCCGCATGACGCCATTCCAAGGCTGGCGCGCTTCGTTGCCTCGGCTTCAGAAGGCAGGGTCTGGGCGACCCATGCGCTGTCGCAGGCCATACCGGAGGCGGAAATCTATGCCGGCACCGCAGCCGGAATGCTCGCCATTCCACTCTCGCAGGTAAAGAACGACTATCTTCTGTTTTTCCGCAAGGAGATCGTGCAGAACCTGAACTGGGCGGGCAATCCGGAAAAATCCTATGAAACCGGTCCGATGGGGGATCGTCTCACGCCGCGAAAAAGCTTTGCAATCTGGAAAGAGACGGTGCGCTGGCAGGCTCAGCCCTGGTCGGAAGACGACCGGGAAATCGCCGAAGCGGCGAGGATTGCGCTGGTCGAGGTCGCATTCCATCACAGCGAGCTGATGGCGGGCGAAAGGGAGCGCGCGGAAGTGCGCCAGCGCATGCTGAACGAGGAGCTTAATCACCGCGTCAAGAATGTTCTGGCCATCATCAAATCGCTGGTCGGTAATCCCTCGCAGGAGGGCAAGACCCTGCAGGAATATGTGACCGCCCTGAAGGGCCGCATTCAGGCATTGTCCTTTGCCCATGACCAGATCATTCGCGGTGAAGGCGGCGGCGCGCTTCGCGATCTTCTGGATGCCGAGCTTTCGCCGCACCGCTCGCCGGAAACTGTTGTGAAACTGACCGGCCCGCAGGTTACGCTCGATTCGCGCGCTTTCTCCGTCATGGCTCTCGTTCTGCATGAGCTGGCGACGAACGCCGCCAAATACGGTGCGCTTTCGCAAAATGGCGGGCAATTGCACGTGCGCTGGACCATCGACGAGAACCGCGATTGCGAGATTGAGTGGCGCGAAATCCTGCCCACCAAACTGCCCCCGCCATCGCGCGCGGGCTTCGGCACCGCACTCATCAGCCGCAGCATCCCATACGATCTCGGCGGGCGCAGCACGATACGCTATTTGCCCGATGGGCTGGAGGCGGAAATTCTCCTGCCCTCCCGTCACGTTTCTTCGGCCATGGCAATCGCCGACACGCAAACCGAAGATGAAACCGCGCCACAGCCCAGGCGCTATAACCGGGAGGAGCCGTTGAAAGTATTACTCGTCGAAGACCAGATGCTGATCGCCATGGATGTCGAGAACATGCTGGAAGACAACGGCATCAAGGCAATCGAAACGGCAACCTCGTCGGCAATGGCGATTGAAAAGCTGAAGACCTATGTGCCGGATGTCGCCATTCTCGACATCAATCTCGGCTCCGATACATCGATCCCCGTCGCCCGGGAACTCCACCGCCGCGGCATCCCCTTCCTCTTCGCCACCGGTTATGCGGATGGCAGCATGGTGCCGGATGAATTCGGCACCGTGCCGGTGATCAGGAAGCCCTATGATGAGGATGCGCTGATGGCGGGCATGTGGCTGCTGGTGGGGGATGCGGAGCGGGTTTAGGAGACTAATGATTGGGAAAACCCGCCCTCACTGAAATCTCGTAAAGCCCCGCTTTTTCGCGTCTTCCGGGCTGACCTCATTTCCGATTTTAAACCGGAACTCCGTCACCGTGTAATTTTCCAGATCGACTTCGCACTGGAACGAGACGTCATGCCAGCCACTGCCGGTGTTGAACGCGCCGCCGGAAGCATCGATCGAATTACCGGAAATCCTGCCGCCCGTGTCCGAATAGGGGATCATGCCCCTGGCGGCAAATCCCGCGCCCTGAATCTGGGCCAGGGCTTCGGTGCTGCAAAGCTGAACGACACGGCGACGCGGTGGCAGATCGCCAAACATCTGGCGTCTCTGGGCCGGTGACAGCATCGACGAAGACAGGAGGTTTTTGGCCGCCGGAAGTTTCGCGGGTTTCTTTTCCGTCACTTCCGCCGGCTTTTCCTCAGCCGGCTTGGCCTGCGGCACCGGCGGCTGATCGGGCTGCGCTTCTTCCTTCACGGGTGAAACCGCGATCTCCCCCTGTGCGGCGGAAGCCTGAAGATCGCTGTTGGCGGCAGGAGCTGCGGGCTTTTCCTCAGCCGTTTTTTCAGGCTGGCTTGCAGGCTCCGCGGAAGGCTCGGTCTTTTCCGCTTCCTCCGTCTTGCCCGGCTTGTCCTCAGGGTCCGCCTGCGTTTCCTCGGGCCTCATGGCGATGGCCGGCAACGTCGCCTGCGGCGGCGGCAAAGGTTTTGCCTCTTCCGCTGGAGGAGCGGGCGGCGGTGGGGGTTGCGGCTTTTCCTCTTTCGCGTTCTCTTCACCCGGCGGCGGGGCCTCTTCCGCCTTTTTCTCCTCAGGCGGCGGCACCAGATCGACGCTGATGCTTTCCGGCTCCTGCGGCTCGGCTATCCGCTCCGGCAGCTCGAAAAAGAAAAGCGCGACGACGGCAAGATGCAGCAGCACGGAGACGGGCACAGCCCATCCTCCCCTCCGCCATTTGCCTGCCGAAATCTGTTGCATCTCATCGAACCAAATCGAACCCGGGCTTATCCAGCAAAAGCGGAATGCCTGTTTTCACACATAAGGCTTGTCGCAGAGTTCGCCAGTGCGGGAAACAAAAAACCCGGCCAGCGCTGACTGACCGGGTTCAATTTTAAAGGAAGCGGAACGCTTAGCTGTCGAGGAAGCTGCGCAGCTTTCGCGACCGGCTCGGATGCTTCAGCTTGCGCAGCGCCTTCGCCTCGATCTGGCGGATACGTTCGCGCGTGACCGAGAACTGCTGGCCGACTTCTTCCAGCGTATGGTCCGTGTTCATGCCGATGCCGAAGCGCATGCGCAGAACGCGTTCTTCACGCGGCGTCAGCGACGCCAGAACGCGGGTTGTCGTCTCGCGCAGGTTCGCCTGAATGGCGGCGTCGATAGGCAGCAGCGCGTTCTTGTCCTCGATGAAGTCACCGAGATGCGAATCCTCTTCGTCACCCACGGGGGTTTCGAGCGAGATCGGCTCCTTGGCGATCTTCAGAACCTTGCGCACCTTTTCCAGCGGCATGGCGAGCTTTTCGGCCAGCTCTTCCGGGGTCGGCTCGCGCCCGATCTCGTGCAGCATCTGGCGCGAGGTGCGAACGATCTTGTTGATCGTTTCGATCATATGCACCGGAATACGGATCGTGCGGGCCTGGTCGGCAATCGAACGGGTGATCGCCTGCCTGATCCACCAGGTCGCATAGGTCGAGAACTTGTAACCGCGACGGTATTCGAACTTGTCGACCGCCTTCATCAAGCCGATATTGCCTTCCTGAATGAGATCGAGGAACTGCAGACCACGGTTGGTGTATTTCTTCGCAATCGAAATCACCAGACGCAGGTTGGCCTCGACCATCTCCTTCTTGGCGATGCGCGCTTCGCGCTCACCCTTCTGCACCATCGAAACGATGCGGCGGAATTCGGCGATGGAAATGCCGGTTTCCGTGGAGAGGTTCTGGATTTCCTGACGGATTTCCCGGATCGTGTTGCTTTCCTCGCGGGCGAATTCCTTCCAGCCGCGCGCGGCCAGATTGGCAATCGACTTCATCCAGTTCGGATCGAGTTCCGCACCGTGATACTGCTCAAGGAAGCTGTCGCGCTTGACGCCATAGGATTCGGCAAGGCGCAGCAGGCGGCCTTCATTCTGCATCAGGCGCTTGGAAATGTCGTAGAGCTGCTCGACGAGGCTGTCGATACGGTTCTGGTTCAGCGACAGCGACTTGACGGCCGTGATCAGCTGATCTTTCAGTTCCTTGTACCGACGCTCCTGACCGGAAGACAGGGTGCCGGTGCAGGCCAGACGCGCCTCAACCTGCTGATCCTGAAGCTTGCGCAGCTTCTTGTAGGTGTCAGCGATGGTGTCGAGCGTTTCCATGACCTGCGGACGCAGCTCGGCTTCCATCGCGGCGAGCGAAAGATTGGACTCGTCGTCGTCCTCTTCTTCCTCTTCCGGCGGAAGGCCATCGCCGCCCACATCCGTCACATCCTCGTCGCCGGTCGGCGCACGCAGCTTGCGGGTCTTTTCCTTCTCTTCAGCGGCCTTGCGGTCCGCTTCGATCTTTTCCGGGCTCTGGAACTGGGGAGCCGCCTTGGCTTCCGGACCGGAATAGGTGGTTTCGAGATCGATGATCTCACGCAGCAGCGTCGTGCCTTCGTTGAGTTCGTCGCGCCAGATGATCAGCGCCTGGAACGTCAGCGGGCTTTCGCACAGGCCCGAAATCATCGTTTCGCGGCCGGCCTCGATACGCTTGGCGATGGCGATTTCGCCTTCGCGCGACAGAAGCTCCACGGAACCCATTTCGCGCAGATACATGCGCACCGGGTCGTCGGTACGGTCGGTCGGTTCTTTCTTCTTGGCGGTCGCAAGCGCGGTGCCGCCGGAAGGGGCAAGTTCCCCGCCCTCGGAATCGTCGCTATCGGAATCGCTGTCGTCGTCGCTGCTGGCGGCTTCCTCGGCGTCCTCGTCCTCGATCACGTTGATGCCCATATCGGACAGCATCGCCATCGTGTCCTCGATCTGCTCGGAGGTCACCTCTTCAGACGGCAGGACGGAATTCAGCTCGTCCATCGTCACATAGCCGCGCTTCTTGGCGGCCTTGATCATTTTCTTGACCGCGTCATCCGAAAGGTCGAGAAGCGGGCCGTCCGTCGCACCGTCGCGTTCGTTTTCTGCTTCTTCGTTTTCTTTGACTTTGGTTGCCATCTATCTCGTCGCTTTCCCTGACGCTAACACCTGTTCCGCAGCATCGCCGTCCGCCCCTTGAGCATCCGGCGCATGCCGCGAATCACTGTCAGACACCTAACGGAGTGATCTTTAATTGCCGATTAACCACGGCAGCCTCAGGCAGAATGCAAAGACAGTGCACCCGGAAATGCTTGCTCATGCAATTTCTATCCGCCAAGGCTCATTCCACCTTACTTTTCCTGAAATGGTGATTCCCGCTATTTCCCGCCCCGTCAAGCCTTTGAGGGCGAGACAGCCAAGGAAATTCTTAAAAAGAGCCGCATTTTGCGGATTATCACCAGACTATCCCCTATTTAGGACGCCTGCCGCAAAAGGCAACCCCAAACACCTTTCAATTCTGTCGCCCGCCCTCAGCCATGGCCGACGGCCGGCCCCTTCACCCGGCCGGACATGACCCCGAAACCATCGATGATCGCCTCCTGATTTTCCATACGGCCGATTTCCAGCTGCACTTCGGCCAGCGCCCGCACCAGCAATGTACCGCGTTCGTCATCCGTCGCCTCGGCGATTTCCCGCTCCAGTTCCTTTTTCTGCCAGAGCAGGGATTTCGTCCTCTTATGCAGGGAAAGCGCCTGCACATAACCCTCGCGCGCATCCTCCATCGCCGCCTGCTCCGTCGCCGTCCACAGGCGGGCATTGCGCACCTGCTGGTCCATGGCCTTCAAAAGCACCTCGAAACCCTGCTGTGACAGGCGCTCGATCAGCCCCGCCCGCGAAATATCCGCCGCACTTTCCGCCGCATAGGTCAGCACCGTCGACCACAGGCGCTGCAAATCGCGGTTCTCGTAGTCGATGGCGGCGATCTCGTCATATTCCTCGAGCAGCAATTCGGGATGGTTGACGATGGTGATGGCAAGAACGCTTTCCCGGAGCGAAGGCTTTGTCTGATAGCCCCTGACGAGACCCGATTGCGCCAGCCGGTCGGAAATGCTGCTGGCCGGCGCGGCCATCGCCCCGCCCCGCCCCGGCGCATTGCGCTGGAAGCCGCGTCCCGCGGGCTGCGCGCCGTTGCGGCGAAAATTGCCGTTCTGAGCCCCGCCCTGCTGAAAACGCGGCTGGAAAAAGCCGTTCAGCCTGTCGCGCATATCCTGCTGGTAAAAACGGCGCACTGTCTCGTCGCCGATAACGGCCACGATCTGCCGCAACCGGCTTTCAAGCTGCGCGCGTTTTTCCGGTGTATCGAAAGTGACGCCGGAGGTCTCGCGGCTCCAGATCATCGCGGCCAGCGGCTTGGCTTCAGACAGCACCCGGTCGAAAGGCGCGCGTCCCTCCAGCCGCACGAGATCGTCTGGATCCTTGCCATCGGGCAAAAGCGCGAAGCTGACGGAACGATCCGGCTTGATATGCGGCAAGGCAAGGTCGGCCGCACGGTTGGCGGCGCGAATGCCAGCGCCATCGCCATCGAAGCAGAGGATCGGCTGCGGCGACATTTTCCAGAGGAGATCGAGCTGGCTTTCGGTCAGCGCCGTGCCGAGCGGCGCGACGGCATTTTCCACACCCGCCTGATAGAGCGCGATAACATCCATATAACCTTCGACGGCGATGACCGAACCGCCGGCCGCCTGCGAGGCGCGCCGGGCGCGGGCGAAATTGTAGAGAACATTGCCCTTGTGAAAGAGCTCTGTTTCGTTGGAGTTCAGATATTTCGCCACCGCATCCGCGGCCATGGCGCGGCCGCCGAAAGCGATCACCTTTTCCCGCGAAGACAGGATCGGGAACATGATGCGGTCGCGGAAGCGGTCGTAGGAGACCGGCACATTCTCATGCACCACCAGCCCGCAGGCCTCCATCTGTTCCTTCGTCACGCCCTTGCTCGCCAGATGCTCTTTCAGCGCATTGCGGCTATCGGGCGCATAACCCAGCCGGAAAGTCTCGATGGTGCGCCCGGTCAACCCGCGATCGCGCAGGTAAGCCCGCGCCCGCGCACCGAGTGCCGTCTGCAACTGGTCCTGAAAGAACAGCGTCGCCATTTCCATGACGTCCTGAAGCGAGGTGCGCTCGCGCTCGCGCTTTTCCGCCTGCGGATCGGGCTGCGGCATGGAAATGCCGGCCATATCGGCAATCTGCTGCACGGCCTCCGGAAAACTCAGGCCCTCAAGCTCGGTCAGAAAGCGGAAGTGATCGCCGGAAACGCCGCAACCGAAGCAATGATACCGCCCCTTGCGGTCCTCGCAGTGGAAGCTCGGGCTTTTCTCACCATGGAACGGGCAGCAGGCCCAATAATCCCCGCGCGACGTATTGGTCTTCTTCTTGTCCCAGGACACACGTCGGCCGATCACATCGGAGATGTGCACGCGGTCGCGTATCTCATCAAGGAAAGAGTTGGAAAAGCGCATGGGTTACCTATTCGAGGCCAGTCTTTCATATAAGCGCGGAAAGAGGCCAGCACAAAACTTAAAGAACAGGAATACCCGATATTCACAGGCCACGACGGCGAAATCACATCGCCATTGCGCCCGCTTCGGGCAAATTTATGGCACCGCAGCATCACCAAAAATTATGTTTTTGTAATTTGAGCCGGCCGCGGCAGCGATGTAAAAACATAAACGAAGGTAGCAATTGACCTCCGTATAATCTGCCGACGCCCGCAGGCACGTCCCCCGAAAAAAGCCTGTGAAGGACCGCATTTTGATCCGCCGGAATGCGTTTTCGTCGACAGAAAAAAGGCAGGGCAGCCCACATCTGCCCTGCCTTTACTTTTTAAGGATGCTCGAACTTACTTCAGCAAATCCTTGACGACGCCGGAAGCCTTGGCGAAGTCGATCTGGCCGGGGTAGCGCTCCTTCAGCGCATTCATGCACTTGCCCATGTCGCGCAGGCCGGACGCGCCGGTCTCCGTGATGACGGCCTGGCAGAGTTCGCGCACCTTCTCGGCCGGGATTTCTTCCGGCATGAATTCCTTGATGATGACGATTTCCTCGCGCTCCTGAGCGGCAAGCTCAGGGCGGCCGGCGCCTTCATAGATATTGGCGGATTCTTCCCGCTGCTTCACCATCTTGGTCAGGATCTGCATGATGTCCTCATCGCTGACGGGGTCCTTTCCCACGCCGCGATTGGCGATATCGCGATCCTTGATGGCGGTCTGGATGAGGCGCACGGTCGAGGTGCGGCGTGCATCACGAGCCTTCAATGCGTCCTTCAAAGCGTTTGCGAACGTGTCGCGCATCATTTTTCTTCTCCTTGGGAAAGCGCTTTCCGCAGCTTCTCGATACGGAAACTTTCCACCTCATTTTGCGAAACGACATAAACGAGCAGACACGCTCAAGCAAATCAAATGCATAAGACCTTGAAAATACGGTGGTTTAATTCCACGTAAATCTTGGCCCTGCGGTTGACCGCTTGGGCTGCTTTCGTTATTTTCCGGCACCTGCACGAGATTTTAACGAAGGGTCGGAACGCGAGCTTTATCGCGCGCCCCTTTATGTCACGAAGCCTGCGACAAAAATGGCCCCTTACCCCCTGCCTTTCAAGAGGCGGGGTGCGAAGCGGCAGAAACGGAACGAGATGACCGAGACAGCGCCCTGGACTACCCGCAAACCGACCGCAATGCTTGTTCTTGCCGATGGCACGGTGATTGAAGGAACGGGCATCGGCGCAACCGGCAAGGTTCAGGCCGAAGTCTGCTTCAACACGGCGCTGACGGGTTACGAGGAGATCCTGACCGATCCTTCCTATCTCGGCCAGATCGTCACCTTCACCTTCCCGCATATCGGCAATGTCGGCACCAATGAGGAAGACATCGAGGACCTGACGCCCGCCGCCCGTCGCGGCGCTGTCGGCGTCATCTTCAAGGCCGATATCACCGATCCCTCGAACTTCCGCGCCGTCAAGCATCTTGATGCCTGGCTGAAGGCCCGCGGCGTCATCGGCCTCTGCGGCATCGACACCCGCGCGCTCACCGCATGGATCCGCGAAAACGGCGCGCCGAACGCGGTGATCGCCCATGACCCGAACGGCGTCTTCGACATCGAAGCGCTGAAGGCGGAAGCCAAGGCATGGAGCGGCCTCGTCGGCCTCGACCTCGCCATCGAAGCCACCTCCGGCCAGTCCTCCACCTGGACGGAAACGCCGTGGGTCTGGAACAAGGGTTATGGCACGCTCGGTGAAGCCGATGCGAAATATCACGTCGTCTGCGTCGATTTCGGCGTCAAGCGCAACATCCTGCGCCTCTTTGCCGGTCTGGATTGCAAGGTCACGGTCGTTCCGGCCCAGACGTCGGCCGAAGACATTCTGGCGCTGAAGCCGGATGGCGTATTCCTGTCCAACGGTCCGGGAGACCCGGCCGCGACGGGCGAATATGCCGTGCCGGTTATCCAGAACCTCATCAAGAGCGAGCTGCCGATCTTCGGCATCTGCCTCGGTCACCAGATGCTCGGTCTCGCCGTCGGCGCAAAGACCGAAAAGATGCACCAGGGCCACCACGGCGCGAACCATCCGGTCAAGGACTTCACGACCGGCAAGGTGGAAATCGTCTCGATGAACCACGGCTTTGCGGTGGATACCAAGTCGCTGCCCGAGGGCGTCGAAGAGACCCATATCTCGCTGTTCGATGGCACCAATTGCGGCCTGCGCATCACCGGCAAGCCGGTCTTCTCTGTCCAGCATCACCCGGAAGCATCGCCAGGCCCGCAGGACAGCCACTATCTCTTCCGCCGCTTCGTCAACCTGCTGCGTGAAAAGAAGGGCGAGGCAGCGCTCGCGGAGCGCTGATACTTTTTCAATCCGGACGTTACATGCGGCCCGCTTCTCAGCGGGCCGTTTTCATTTCACGCTTCACAAGCAGCACGAAGCGGATGGTGAGAAGAACGGCGGCTGTCGAAAGACCGATCACAAAGCCGAACCAGACACCGCGCCCGCCGAAACCGAGCGGAAAAGCCATGGTCCAGGCAAGCGCCAGCCCAATTGGCCAATAGGAAATCAGCGCCAGCATCGCCGGAATGCGCGCATCCTTCAACCCGCGCAGCAGGCCTGCTGTGACCGCCTGAATGCCATCGACAAGCTGGAAGATGCCGGCAATCACCACGAGGCTGCTGGCATAGGCAAGCACTTCCGCAGCTTCCGGTAGTTTGGGATCGAGGAACCACTTCGCCAGAAATTCCGGCACCGCCGCAAACAGGATGCCGCCGCAGATGGCGATGCCGCAGGCGATGGCGTAAATCATGATAGAAGCACGGATGAGATTCCTGAAATCTCCCTGCCCCCGCGCCACGCCCACACGAACCGTCGCCGCCTGGGAAAGACCAAGCGGAATCATGAAGGCGATGGAGGCGAGCTGCAGGGCAATGCCGTGCGCCGCAAGCTGCACCGTGCCGATCTGCCCCATCAGGATCGAGGCGGCAGCAAACAGGGTCACCTCGGCAAGAATGGTGATGCTAATCGGCAGACCAAGACGCAGCACTTCGAAAAGCGCGTGCCAATCAGGCCGCCAGAAGCGCACGAACAGCTCGTATTTCTTCGTTTCCTCACGCGTCTGCACATAGGCGACAATGAAAATGAAGCTGAAGGCATTGACGATGACGGCAACCACGGCAGCACCGTTCATGCCCATGGCGGGCAATCCGAAATGGCCGAACACCAGCGCATAGGCCAGCACACCGTTCATCACCAGCATGATGATGGTGACATAAAGAATGATGCCGGCGCGCCCGATGGCGCTGACGAGCCCGCGCAGCACGTAAAATAGCAGCGCCGGCAAAAGGCCGAACTTGGCGATGGCGAGATAATGGCCGGTCAGCGCCGCCACATTGGGGTTCTGCCCAAGAGAAATGAGAATGCGCTCGGCATTGAAGAAAATCGGCAATGCAAGCAGCCAATAGGCGATTGCCACCCACATGCCCATCCGCAGCGAGCGGCGCGCGGATGTCGCATCACCCTGCCCGTAAGCCTGCGCCACCATCGGAACGACAGCGACGGAAAAGCCGGAGCCGAAAATAAAGACGACGAAAAAGAACTGTCCGGCCAGCACCATGGCCGCCAGCTTTTCGGCGCCAAGTTGGCCGACGATGACCATATCAGTGGTATGGATGCCAAGCTGTGCGAGCTGCGCGCCGATAAGCGGAATTCCCAGCACAAGCGTAGCCTTGAAATGCGAAAACCACGACCCCGATCCAGACGGAACGGTTTCTGCAACAACCGACGAAGACATTGTAATTCACCTGAACTTTGGCCGTTGCCCGCGAATTGCGCAACGGCAGCACGGTGATGAATAAAATATTCCCTTCCTGCACGCAACCTTTGCGGATGAGTGATCAAAATTTACGCAAAACGGCAATCTGGCGCGCCCATCGGCGAACCCTGATAACAAAAGACAAATTTAGCCGAATTTTACCATTTCAATTTACTTATTAGAATATTTCGTAGTTCTTCTAAACCAAAAGCTGCATGACGCAGAATATTCCCGCCTTTAAGGCATGTCTCTCCCCACCATTCCCCTAGATGAGCCGAACGGATTCACCCGGTTTCAAGGACGTGTAGCTTGCCTAAAAAAACCAATCTCATGACGCGCATTCTCGTTGCTGCGTCATCACTTGTCGTCGCCGCCTTTGTCGGCTTCTCTTTTTACATCGACAGCCTTCAGCATCGCGTCACGACGGAAGCGGTGGCGGAAAACATCGATTCATCCGGCAAACAAGCGGCGCAAAGCATCGCCAACTGGCTGAATGGCCGCATCATGCTGACCGAAACGGTGGCAAAGACGCTGGCCAAGCTTCCGGATAACGAAGCAAAGCTGCATTTTCTGGAAAACGACGTGCTGACGGCACAATTCATGTCGACCTATTTCGGCAATGCCGACACCGGCAGCTTCACCACCTTCCCGAAAACGCCGCTGCCTGAGGGTTATGATCCGCGCAAACGCCCGTGGTATCTGGATGCGGTGAAAGCCGGCAAGACGGTTTTGACCGAACCCTACAATGATGCATCGACCGGCGGCCTCATCATCACCGCCGCCATTCCCGTTTCCATCGATGGCAAGCTTGCTGGCGTGACAGGCAGTGACTTCTCGCTGGACTCGCTGGTGAAGATGATCAAGTCGGTGGATGCCGGCGCAGATGGATATGCATTCCTCGTCAGCAAGGATGGCAAGATACTCATCCATCCCGACCCAAAATTTGTCGACAAGCCGATGGCCGACCTCTTCAAGGTCAATACGCCAGCGATTTCCTCCGCGATCTCCCAGACCGAGATCGACGGCAAGGGCAAGATCACCAGCTTCATTCCGGTCGCCGGCCTACCCTCGGTCGACTGGTATCTCGGCTTTGTCGTCGATTCCGATGTTGCCTACAGCGCAATCGGCCAGTTCCGGCTCGCGGCAACCATCGCCACGATCCTCGCAGCGACGATCATGATCGGACTTCTCGCAACCGTCCTTTCCCGCTTTATCGTCCGCCCCGTCACGCAGATGACGTCCGCCATGGAAGGCCTTGCCGCCGGCAATCTCGATGTCGCCATTCCCGGTCAGGAGCGCACCGACCAGATCGGCTCTATGGCCGCAGCCGTTGCCGTGTTCCGTTCGAACGCCATGGAGCGCCTGCGCCTTGAAGGCGACGCCGAACAGAACCGTACGCTCTCCGAACAGGAGCGCAACGAGCGTGAAAGAACGGCAGCAAAAGACGCGGCTGATATCCAGTTCGCAGTCGATTCACTTGCCCGGGGCCTGGCGCATCTTTCGGACGGCGATCTCAATTATCGCATCGACACGCCTTTCGTGGCCCGTATCGACCGCCTGCGCAACGATTTCAACAATTCGGTCGCCAAGCTGAACGCAGCCCTCAGCACCGTCGGCCAGAACGCCCTCGCAATCGATGCGGGTGCGGGTGAAATCCGCCAGTCGGCCGATGATCTGGCGCGACGCACCGAACAGCAGGCGGCCTCCGTTGAGGAGACGGCAGCAGCACTCGAGGAAATCACCACGACAGTGAAGGATTCCGCCCGTCGCGCCGAAGAAGTCGGCCGTCTGGTCGACCGCGCCCGCGGCAATGCCGAACAGTCCGGCGTCATCGTGGAAGATGCCGTGCGCGCCATGGAAGGCATCGAAAAATCATCGTCCGAGATCAGCAACATCATCGGCGTGATCGACGAAATCGCCTTCCAGACCAACCTGCTCGCGCTGAATGCCGGTGTTGAAGCCGCCCGCGCCGGTGAGGCCGGCAAGGGTTTTGCCGTTGTCGCCCAGGAAGTCCGTGAACTTGCCCAGCGCTCCGCCAATGCGGCAAAGGAGATCAAGACGCTGATCAACGCCTCCACGTCGCAGGTGCAGTCCGGCGTTGAACTTGTCGGCAATGCCGGCAAGGCGCTGGAAACCATCGTCCGCGAAGTACAGGAGATCAATCGCCACATCGACGCGATCGTCACCGCATCGCGCGAACAGTCGACCGGGCTTCAGGAAATCAACACCGCCATCAATACCATCGATCAGGGCACGCAGCAGAATGCTGCCATGGTCGAGGAACAGACGGCAGCAAGTCATGGCCTCGCCTCGGAAGCGGCGGCGCTCAACGAGCTGCTCGCGCAGTTCCAGCTCGCCACGGCCAGCCGGCGGCAGGCGGAATATGGGCGGGCCGCTTGAGGGGAAAAGACCGTGGCCGGAGCGCTATCGTCACCAGATCGCTGCCAGCCGCTACCTACTCTCGACGTCATCCTCGGGGCTTGTCCCGAGGATCCAACCACGTCGCGTTAAATCCGATCGGTTGCAGATGCTCGGCCCTGTCCCACTGCTGTCCGGTTTAAATTTGGTGGACATGGCGCACGGTGTTGATTCTACTCGTATTCGAGCGTTTGGCGACGATCTCGGACACGAAAGAGGAGCAACACCGTGCGCCATGTCCACCAAATTTAAACCGGACAGCAGTGGGACAAGCCCGAGCATGACGGAGGTGAGGTCTAGCGCCTTTCTCACCCTCATGGCCGGAGCGATCCGGCCATTTTTCTTGTCCGCTCCGGCAATAGCCTGTTCCCGCCACCGTCCCGATCCGCTAGAGCTTGATCGATCACGATCATGCGGAGGGACATATGCTGGAACTGATTTGGCGCGGCATTGCCATGGGCATTGGCGGCACCCTGTTTATGGATATATGGGCAATCGTGCTGCACCGGTTCTTCGGCCAGTCCGCGCCGAACTGGGCGCCGGTCGGCCGCTGGTTCTGGCATGTGTCGAAAGGTACGATATTTCACGACAGCATCGCCACGGCTGAACCCTATGAACATGAACTGGCGCTCGGCTGGATTTCACATTACGCCGTCGGCATTCTTTATGGCATCGTTCTCGCGCTGGTAGTCCCGGCCGCATGGTTTGCCAATCCTTCGTTCATTGAGCCGTGGATCGTCGGCATCGTCACGGTCGGCGCGGGCTGGTTCCTGTTGCAGCCGGGGCTCGGCATTGGCTGGGCGGCGTCGAAAACACCGAACCCCACGAAGGTTCGCGTCCTCAACCTCGTGGCCCATACCATCTTCGCCCTCGGAATGTATGTGGTGGCGCTCTTGATGCGCTAAACGAAAAGGGGGCTGAAAAGCCCCCTCTCCTCAGATATTCGCCGAGAACGTATCGCAATCTTCGACACGGCCGCTCTGGAAACCGCGCTTGAACCATTCCGCGCGCTGTGCCGAGGTGCCGTGGTTGAAACTGTCAGGCACCACATAGCCCTGTGTCTGCTTCTGCAGCGTATCGTCGCCGATCTGGTGGGCGGCGTTCAGCGCTTCCTCGAGGTCGCCAGTTTCGAGAATACCCTTCTGCTCGGTGAACTTGCCCCAGATGCCGGCATAACAATCCGCCTGAAGCTCGACGCGCACCGACATCTTGTTGGCGTCCGTCTGGCTCATCGACTGACGGCGGCGGTTGAACTCCGGCAGAACGCCGGTCAGGTTCTGGATGTGGTGGCCGACCTCATGCGCAATCACGTAAGCTTGCGCGAAATCGCCAGCCGCGCCGAAACGCTGGTCGAGTTCCTTGAAGAAGCTGGTGTCGAGATAGACCTTGCGGTCGCCCGGGCAATAGAACGGGCCGCTGGCAGCGGAAGCATAACCGCAGGCGGAAGACACCTGCCCGGAGAACAGAACCAGCGTCGGCTTCTGATAGGTCTCGCCGGCCGACTGGAAAATGCCGCTCCACGTATCTTCCGTCTCGGCCAGTACGGTGCGCACGAAAGCCGTCGTCTCGTCCGACGACTGGCCCTGCGGACGCGTGCCGGACTGCTGGGTCCCCGATTGCGTCGTACCGCCGCCATCCATCGACAGATCGCCGCCGGTCAGCAACGTCAGCGGGTTGATGCCGAGCACCCAGCTGATCAACAGAATGACCAGAAGACCGCCAATGCCGATGCCGCCGCCGCGACGTCCGATCGGCACCCGCATACCGCCGCGGGAAAAAGGATCACCCGATCCCGCCGACATGCCGCGCCGATCCTCGATATTGTCCGACTGGCGACGCCCTCTCCATTCCATGCTCTTCTCCCGGCGGTTCCGCCTCAACAAGCTGCCTTATAACGGCACTATAATACATCTTGTTCCGGAAGAAAGCAGAGGTGGCAAACGGAGAGCGTCATGCGGCTCTGCGTCTTTGTTTCAGCACGGTCAGAAACAGGACGATAAACAGGAGAGCGCCGGCGGAAAGGACCAAAAATCCGGCTCTGCCATCACCAAAAGCAACCTCATGCATGATGCGGCCGGGAACGAAGGTGAAACCTCCGGCAATCACGATGCCGCCGAGATAAACGCTCTGCATGATCCGCATATGGCGTCTGATATCGCCGCGGCGGACGAAGTAGATCGATTGCAGACACCCGTAGATGGTGAAGACGGAAAGAAGATGGATCGGGCTGAAACCATAAAACACCTTCAATTCATGGATGAAGAAGGTAGACGCCGCAGTCGCGACCATCAGCACCACCCAGATCTTGCCGAGCAGCCGGTGAATGGCGGTGCCCTTTGGGCGCAGGAAAATGAAGGCCCCAAGAAGGGCTGCGGGCACGACGGTGGCAACATGGAACTGCACGGCAAGCGATGCATCTAACAAAGGCTGGAATGACATGGGCGCTGTTTCGGTTCGGTTGAAATCGAAGCCAATTTCGGCAAAACATGCGGAGAAGAAAAACGGATTGGCGCCATCAGCAGGAAAACTTCGTGGATCACCCGTCTCTGCAATTCACGCTTCGTGAAATGCACGCCATGCTGCAATCGCGCAGGCTGTGGCTGACGTTTCTTGCCGTGCTGGCGATCTTCATCTTGACCGGGCCTTTCGGGACGAGCGAAACCATGAGCTTCGCCGACCGGCTGCTTTACTGGACAATCGTTCAAGCGGGCGCCTGGATGCTCGCCATCTCCTTTTCGGTCATCGCCAAGACGATCCTTGCAGGCCACATCGACAACATGCTGACACGCATGATGATCGGCTCGCTGACGGCGGCACTGCCGATCGGGCTACTGCTCGCCATTACCAATCAGATTTTCTACGGCAAGGAGATGGGTCTCACGCCGGTTCTGAAGAGCAGCCTCTCATCCCTGCCGCTCTGCGCGATCTTCTGCCTGTTGAGTTACCTTACGACCCGCCAGTCCTTCGAAAAGGTGGCGGACGCTGAAACGGACACAAAGGCAAATGCAGATAGGGACGTGAAAGGCATCATCCCCTTGCTGGAACGATTGCCGTCGCAAAAGCGCGGAGAATTGCTGCGGCTGTCGGTGCAGGATCATTACACGCAAATCGTCACCACGCGCGGGCAGCAGCTGGTTCTGCTACGTTTTGCCGATGCGCTGAAAGAACTCGGCCAAACGGCGGGTTTACAGGTACATCGTTCCCACTGGATTGCCGATGCCGACTTTGTCTCCCTGCGCAAACAGGCCGGCCGTCTGCATGTCATGACCAGAGACGGCAGTGAAATCCCCGTCAGCCGCTCTTACAGTGCTGCGGTACAGGCCCGTTTCACCGCACACGCCCCTGCCCGTTAAGAGTTTCTGTCGATTCCGGAATTTATGGGGTTCCGTTCTCAAAAACATTTGCCTATAAGCCGCTTCTAGCCTGAAAACATTTGAATTGCGCCCCCCGACCGGTGATCCTTCACCCTGGCCGGTGTTTTGCGCAACCGAAAAGCGGAACGAGAGAGCCATGCCGAAGCGCCAAGATATCAAGTCCATCCTCATCATCGGCGCGGGACCGATCGTCATCGGTCAGGCATGTGAATTCGACTATTCCGGCACCCAGGCCTGCAAGGCGCTGAAGGAAGAGGGTTACCGGGTCATCCTGGTCAACTCCAACCCGGCGACGATCATGACCGATCCGGGCCTTGCCGACGCCACTTACGTCGAGCCGATCACGCCCGAAGTCGTGGCAAAGATCATCGCCAAGGAACGTCCGGATGCGCTTCTTCCGACTATGGGCGGCCAGACCGCGCTCAACACCGCGCTCTCTCTCAAGCGCATGGGCGTTCTCGACCGTTACAATGTGGAAATGATCGGCGCAAAGCCGGAAGCCATCGACATGGCCGAAGACCGCGCTCTCTTCCGCGAAGCCATGGCCCGCATCGGCCTTGAAACCCCACGCTCCATGCTGGCAAACGCCACCGAAATCAAGGATGCCGACCGCAAGAAGCACGAGGCAGCCCGCACCGAGCTGAAGGGCAAGCTTTCCGGTCCCGATCTCGACAAGGCGCTGGACGATCTCGAAAACCAGTGGAACCTCGGCGAAACCGACCGCAAGCAGCGCTATATGGCCCATGCCATGGCAATCGCCGCTCAGGCCATCGATCATGTCGGCCTGCCGGCCATCATCCGCCCGTCCTTTACGCTTGGCGGAACCGGCGGGGGCATTGCCTATAACCGCTCGGAATTCTTCGATATCGTCTCGGGCGGTCTCGACGCCTCGCCGACGACGGAAGTTCTGGTCGAAGAATCGGTTCTCGGCTGGAAGGAATATGAGATGGAAGTCGTCCGCGACAAGGCGGACAATTGCATCATCATCTGCTCCATCGAAAACATCGATCCGATGGGCGTCCACACGGGTGACTCGATCACCGTTGCGCCGGCGCTGACCTTGACCGACAAGGAATACCAGATCATGCGCAACGCCTCGATTGCGGTGCTGCGTGAGATCGGCGTGGAAACGGGCGGTTCGAACGTGCAGTTCGCCGTCAACCCGAAGGACGGCCGCCTCGTCGTCATCGAAATGAACCCGCGTGTGTCGCGCTCGTCCGCTCTCGCTTCCAAGGCAACCGGCTTCCCGATTGCCAAGATCGCCGCCAAGCTCGCCATCGGTTATACGCTGGACGAACTGGAAAACGACATCACCGGCGGTGCGACCCCGGCGTCGTTCGAGCCGTCGATCGACTACGTCGTCACCAAGATCCCGCGTTTCGCCTTCGAGAAATTCCCCGGCGCTTCGCCGATCCTCACCACCGCCATGAAGTCGGTCGGCGAAGTCATGGCGATTGGCCGCACCTTCGCAGAATCGCTGCAGAAGGCGCTGCGCGGCATGGAAACCGGCCTCACCGGTCTCGATGAAATCGAAATCCCCGGTTACGAGGAAGGCGAAGGCTCCAAGAACGCCATCCGCGCCGCCATCGGCACGCCGACGCCGGACCGCCTGCGCATGGTCGCCCAGGCGCTGCGCATGGGCATGAGCGAAGAGGAAGTCCACGAAAACTCGAAGATCGACCCCTGGTTCATCGCCCAGTTCAAGGCCATCGTCGACATGGAAGCCCGCATCCGCGAGCATGGTCTTCCACAGGATGCCGAAAACCTGCGCATGCTGAAGGCCATGGGCTTCTCCGACGCCCGCCTCGCCAGCCTGACGTCCAAGCGTCCGAAGGAAGTGGCCGAACTGCGCAACAGCCTGAATGTTCGTCCGGTCTTCAAGCGCATCGACACCTGCGCGGCCGAATTCGCCTCGCCGACCGCTTACATGTATTCGACCTATGAAATTCCCTTCGTCGGCGCAGCCCGCTCGGAAGCGCAGGTCTCCGACCGCAAGAAGGTGGTCATCCTTGGCGGCGGTCCGAACCGCATCGGCCAGGGCATCGAGTTCGATTATTGCTGCTGCCATGCCGCCTTCGCGCTGAAGGATGCCGGTTTCGAAGCGATCATGATCAACTGCAACCCGGAAACCGTTTCCACCGACTACGACACCTCCGACCGCCTCTATTTCGAACCGCTGACGGCTGAAGACGTGATCGAGATCATGCGCGCCGAACAGGAAAAGGGCGAACTCGTCGGCGTCATCGTGCAGTTCGGCGGCCAGACCCCGCTGAAGCTCGCAGAAGCGCTGGAAAAGAACGGTATCCCGATCCTCGGCACGGCGCCTGACATGATCGACCTTGCCGAAGACCGCGACCGCTTCCAGAAGCTGCTGATGAAGCTCGATCTTGCCCAGCCGAACAACGGCATTGCCTATTCTGTCGAGCAGGCCCGCCTCGTCGCTTCGGAAATCGGCTTTCCGCTGGTCGTTCGCCCGTCCTACGTTCTGGGTGGCCGCGCCATGCAGATCATCCATTCGGAAGGCCAGCTCCAGACCTATCTGCTCGACACGGTTCCGGGCCTCGTACCCGAGGACATCAAGCAGCGTTACCCGAACGACAAGACCGGCCAGATCAACACCCTGCTCGGCAAGAACCCGCTGCTGTTCGACAGCTACCTGACCAACGCCGTGGAAGTGGATGTCGATGCGCTGTGCGACGGCGAAAGCGTCTTCGTCTCGGGCATCATGGAGCACATCGAAGAAGCCGGCATCCATTCGGGCGACTCGGCCTGCTCGCTGCCGGTCCGTTCGCTGTCGAAGGAAATCGTCGACGAGTTGGAACGCCAGACGACGGCGCTTGCCAAGGCGCTCAATGTCGGCGGCCTGATGAACGTGCAATATGCCATCAAGGACGGCACGATCTACGTTCTCGAAGTCAATCCCCGCGCCTCGCGCACCGTACCTTTCGTGGCGAAGACCATCGGCGCGCCGATCGCCAAGATCGCCGCCCGCGTCATGGCCGGCGAGAAGCTCGATCCGGCGATTGCCGCTTACGGCGAGAAGCCCGATCCGCGCAACCTGAAGCACATTGCCGTCAAGGAGGCCGTCTTCCCCTTCGCCCGCTTCCCCGGCGTCGACATTCTGCTCGGACCGGAAATGCGCTCGACCGGCGAAGTCATCGGCCTCGATACCGATTTCGCGCTGGCCTTCGCCAAGAGCCAGCTCGGCGCCGGCGTCGACCTGCCCCGCTCCGGCGCGGTCTTCGTCTCGGTGCGTGACGAGGACAAGGAAGGCGTTCTGCCCGCCATCCGCATTCTCGTGGAAAGCGGCTTCAAGGTGCTGGCCACCGGCGGCACCCAGCGTTTCCTCGCCGAAAAGGGCATCAACGCCGAAAAGATCAACAAGGTGCAGGAAGGCCGTCCGCATATCGAAGACGCCATCCGCAACCGTCAGGTCCAGCTCGTCATCAACACCACCGACAGCAACAAGGCGATTTCTGACAGCAAGTCGCTGCGCCGCGCGACGCTGATGCAGAAGGTGCCTTACTACACGACGATGGCCGGCGCGGAAGCGGCAGCGCTTGCCATCAAGGCGCTGAAGGCCGGCAATCTGGAAGTGAAGCCGCTGCAGAACTACTTCCAGTAAGCTGCGGGAACCGCAGGTTCCAACGCTGAATGAAAACAAAACGCCGCGGGTCACCATGCCCGCGGCGTTTTGCATTGCGTAATCCTGCGGCAATTCATTGCCGGTATCAAAACATCAGGTTCGAACGAGGCCCATGATGTCCCTATTGCTCAATGACGGATCGCCCGCAGCCATTCGCCGCGCCGTTGCCAACGCTCCGGTCAAACGCTCCATGAAGATGCTGAGGTACCCCGCCATAGTATCCCAGCGATGGGGACACCTGGCCCCGATAAGCCAAAGCGCCTTGAGGGACTGACCATGGCTGGACGTCCACCGGGACCGGAGCGGGTGGCTTTTCCGCTGCGGATCGAACCCGCAATATTGAACATGATCCGGCACACCGCGGGCGGCGAATTGCGCAGCGTTAATGCCCAGATCGAGGTTCTTCTGAAAGAGGCTCTGTCCCGCCGCGCCACGGCGGATGAAGCAGACAAGCCGCCCTTCTAGACCGAAGGGCAACAACGACGCTACACGACACGACGATGCGGTGCCGCCCTGCGGAAAGATCGACGGCCCGCAGCCCCGCCTATGCCGCCTGCGCCTCCCGAACGCAATTGCGCCCTTCCATCTTCGCGCGGTAAAGTGCGCGATCCGCCATTTCCGCGAGCGTCTGGAGATCGCAGCGCATCTCGCCAGTGGCGGCAACGCCGATGCTGATGGTGACGCCGACACGCAGACCGCCGCAATCGACCTCGGTTACCGCAATCGCATCGCGAATGCGCTCGCCGATCATGCAGGCTTTGCGAACGCCGGCGCCCGGCAGGTAGATGATGAATTCCTCTCCGCCGTAACGCGCCAGCACGTCCCCGCTGCGGATGCTGCCGCCGATACGCTTCGCCACTTCCTGCAGCACGCTATCGCCGACGGCGTGGCCGAAACGGTCGTTGATCGACTTAAAGTGATCGATATCCAGCAACATGGCCGCATCGGTGGGATCGGGCGTCGCAGGCATGGTCTGGAAGAAGAAGCGCCGGTTCTTGACGCCCGTCAGCGGGTCGGTATTCGCAAGAACAAGCAGTTTTCGCTCCGACCGCTCGGCCACGAACATCATCACGAACAGGGCAATGGCGAAGTTCAGCATGATGATCAAGAAAAACGCATTGACCAGATTGATAGTGGCATAATCGGGCAAAAGCACGCTTTTCACCACCGATAGCGAAATGAGACCGGAGACGCCGGTGATGCCACCCAGCGCCAGGCGAGACAGCAGCGGCTCCCTGCGCCATCTGGCCAAAAGCACCGATGCCCCGGCGAGATAGGCAAGCGATGCGCAGCCATTGAAGAGCGCCGCGCGATACGCATTATTTTCCGCCACCTGCTGGGCGACAACCATCGCCAGCACGGAGATGACGCAGACAATGGATACGGTCCGTCGGTCGACGGAACGCCCATCGCTCAACGCCTTCAAGCCGAGCCAGATCAGCGCGTAACCCACAATACCGAAAGCGACACTGCCGAGCCGCCACAGGGCCGGCGACAATATTCCCCATTCGCCATAACCAGCAAGCGTGGAACCAATCGTCATCGAGGCGAAACCCGCCGCAAGGGGGATGGGACCGCGCAAGCCGCGATTGGTCATTTTCAGATAGATAAAACTCAAAAGCCCAACGATATAAGAACACTTCTGCATCAGTATGACTGTCGCAAGGTCGAGTTCACCCAACATGATTTGTCCATACGGTAAATAAATTCGGAGGACTTAATTATAGTATTAAGTATAAAGTTTCAATAAAAATAACAGATAAATAATCAGTAAATGATACTACTGCAAGTTATGGCTCAAATATTGAATAAATCTCCAGCGCGCAAATGGAAATTTATTCGAATGTTCTAATAAAACTTATATCCTTCTTGAACCGCATGGTTTCCGCCTCTTTCACCTGCGCATCGGCAAGGCGCAGGAGGTAGGACGGATGCACGGTGACAAAAAGCGTTCGGCCTTCCTCCATCGGCAGAGGACGGCTCCGAATCTCTGAGAGCTTTTCCTTGCCGCCGGTCAGCGCATAAAGCGCCGTTGCGCCCATGGCAACGATCAGCTTCGGCCGAATAAGCGCGATTTCCTGATTGAGCCACCAGCGGCATTGCTCCACTTCGCCCGCATTCGGCCGCTGATGGATGCGCCGTTTGCCGCGCGTTTCATATTTGAAGTGTTTGACAGCATTGGTGACATAAAGCTTTTTGCGCTCGATACCGGCATCGGCAAGAGTCCGGTCGAAAAGCTGGCCGGCCGGACCGACAAAAGGCTTGCCGGCGAGATCCTCGTGATCGCCCGGCTGTTCGCCAACGATCATGATTTCCGCATCCTCCGGCCCCAAACCGAAAACCGTTTGCGTGGCGCTGCAATGCAGGGGACAGCGGGTACAGTGGGCAGCCTCCCGCGCCAGCGACGCGAGCGTGCCCTCCGGCACGGGTTGCGTCGTCTCCCGGGCAGCGGCCGCAGCCTGCAGGCGATGGTGAAAGGGCTGCGGCTGGCTTGCCGCCCTGGCGGCCATCTCCAGCACCCGCGCCTCAGCACCGAGAACGAGACCGGGAATGAGATCGGCTTCCGGCAGGTTCTTCCAGTATTTCTTCGGCATCTCCGCCGTCATGGCTTTGATCTTGAGGCGCGCCGGATTGAATATATTGGCATAATAGGTCCGCCAGAGTTCATCCGTCTCGTCCTTCAGATCAGGCTTCGCCGCCGCCTCCCGTGAGGTTTGCAGCTCGCTTCCGTCCCATCGGGCGGACCCTTTCGGCGTGGCGATCAGCCAGTCCATATCGGTAAACCGTCGCTGGAAAAACGCTGCCGTCCGCTCGACGATGAAATGATCCGGCTCGAACCAGGCCACGAACCGCCGTCGCCCGCCCTGCCCCTGCGGCCAGGGCAATTCCTTGAAACGGACGAAGGCCGTCATCTTGTGACAATCCCGGCGCACCGATTTCTCGAGCAAGCGGGCCTCTGCAACATCCGGATCGGACTTGAACTGCAACAGGGCGCGATCCCGCTTCAGCCGCCACAATAATCGGTAAAGCAACGCAAACCGGCCGGGATCGCCATGGCAGATGACGGCCTGCGCCAGCGCCAGGAACGAGGCCGAAACGGAAACCTGCCCATTGCCGGCATCGACGGTCGGCAAAGGCTCACCGGCGAAATCCAGCAGCCCTGCCCCGTCGTCCCGCAACCGCCAGTCAATCGTCTCCGGCGGAATATCGGCGGCAAGGGCCGCACGCGCGGCATCGCGCCACTCGCCGAAATCGCCCCGCCCTTCGAGAACCGGGCCATACATCACAACAGCGACAATTGTTCGGGCTGCGGCGCAAACATCGCCCGCAAATCCGGCCGCTCGGTCAGCTTGCCCGGCGTCCAGCCCTCGGCGACGATGAAAGCCTTCACCTTTTTCAGGGAAACACCAAAACGGGCGATATCCTCCAGCCGCAGCCGCCGGAACCGCCGCGACGAGAGGATGGAAGCAACCGTCTTGGTGCCGAAACCGGGCACACGCAGCAGCATTTCCCGATCCGCCGCATTGACGTCCACCGGGAAACGGTCGCGATGTTTCAGCGCCCAGGCGAGTTTCGGGTCGATATCGAGATCGAGCATGCCGTCGCCGCCGATCGCCGTTATCTCGCTGATATCGAAGCCATAAAAGCGATACAGCCAGTCGGCCTGATAAAGCCGGTGCTCCCGCATCAGCGGCGGCTTGATGAGCGGTAGGCTTTTCGACGAATCGGGAATGGGGCTAAAGGCCGAATAATAGACGCGCCGCAAACCGTAGCTGCCATAAAGCCGGGCGCTGGTGGAGAGAATGGTGCTATCGTCAGCGCCATCCGCTCCCACGATCATCTGCGTGCTCTGCCCGGCCGGTGCAAAGCGCCTGGTCTTGCGTGTCCGGACGGTAGGCTCTCCGGCCTCTTCGATCTTCAGGCGGATATCGGCCATAGAGCGGCGAATATTGACGGGCTGCTTTTCCGGCGCGAAACGGCCAATGCCGCTATCGGTCGGCAATTCGATATTGATCGAGAGACGATCCGCGTAAAGCCCTGCCTCCTCAATGAGCCTGGGCGATGCTTCGGGAATGGATTTCAGGTGAATATACCCGCGAAAACCATGGGTAACCCGCAACTCCCGCGCCACGCGCACCATCTCCTCCATCGTATGATCGGAAGAGCGGATGATGCCGGAGGACAGGAACAGCCCCTCGATATAGTTGCGCCTGTAAAACTCCAGCGTCAGCCAAACCACCTCTTCCGGCGTGAACCGTGCCCGCTCGACATTGCTGGAGGAGCGGTTGATGCAATAGGCGCAATCATAGATACAAAAATTGGTGAGCAGGATTTTCAAAAGCGAAATGCATCGCCCGTCCGGCGCATAGGCATGGCAGATGCCCGACCCTTCCGTGGAGCCCAGACCGCCCGATGCTGCGGAGTTGCGTTTTGTCGTGCCGCTGGATGCGCAGGAAGCATCGTATTTCGCCGCGTCGGAGAGAATGGCCAGCCGTTGCCTGATGGACTTCTTCATGGGTATGTTCACTATATGTTCCATAGACAAATGTCAATGACATAAGGTAAGGCATTGATTACGTGAGAAAATATGTACGCCTCAAATTTGCTGGCATTTCGCTGTCGTCTTCTGATATAGTCGGCTCAGTTATGATTTTGGCATGGTTCCGGAGTTCCCCTCCGGAACCTGTTTCTTTTTGTGTCTGCAAGTAAAGCGACCGGAATGCGAAGGATAAAAAAATGGTAGAAAAAGTACCGATGACTCAGGGTGGATTCGTCAAGCTGCAGGAGGAGCTGCGCTGGCGCCAGCAGGAGGAACGCCCCCGTATCATCGAGGCGATTGCGGAAGCGCGCGCCCATGGCGACCTTTCGGAAAACGCCGAGTACCATGCTGCCAAGGAAGCACAGAGCCACAATGAAGGCCGCATCACCGAACTCGAAGACCTGACCGCACGTGCGGAAGTCATCGATCTCTCCAAGATGTCGGGCTCGAAGATCAAGTTCGGCGCCACCGTCAAGCTGGTGGATGAGGATAGCGACGAGGAAAAGACCTATCAGATCGTCGGCGACCAGGAAGCCGATGTGAAGGCCGGCCGCATCTCCATTTCCTCGCCCATCGCCCGCGCCCTCATCGGCAAGGAAGTCGGCGACAGCATCGAAGTCAACGCCCCTGGCGGCGCCAAGGGCTACGAGATTCTCGCGGTTCAGTGGGGCTGATGCCCTCACATGCAATGCGCCCCACGCGGGCGCATTGCTTTTCTTGACGTCTTCAATCCCCCCGAATTAGCCGCAAAGACGGAAGCCCATCTTGTCCCACGTCAGTCTGAAAGATGTGCAGGTGCTTGCGCCGAACTTCAAACGCAGGCTCTCCGGCGTCACCTCCACCATCGTTCAACTTATTCCGGTGCAGAACCGGCTGGGACAGAAGGTGGCCGTCATCGGCCCCGGCCTGCCGCCGCATCTGCCGCATGTGCGCTTCCGCGATCTCTGGCGGCTCTGGCAAAACGGCCCGCAGGGCGGCCCGCGTATCTGGCATGCCCGTCGCAACCTCGAAATGTTGCCGGGTCTTTTCATGCGTGACGTGCTGCGCATGAAAGTGAAGCTGCTGTTCACCTCGGCCGCACAGAGGCGGCATTCCGCCTATACACGGTTTCTGATTTCGAAGATGGACGCCGTGGTCGCGACCAGCACCCGCTCCGGCTCGTTTCTGGAAGTACCCAATCGCGTTGTCATGCATGGCGTCGATACCGACCTGTTCCATCCGGCAACCGGCCCGGAAGACACAATCGCGGCAACCGGCCTGCCGGGCCAATATCTCATCGGCTGCTTTGGACGGGTGCGCCACCAGAAGGGCACCGATCTTTTCGTGCGCGCCATGATCGAGCTTTTGCCCGCCCATCCGCAATGGACGGCCATTGTTTCCGGCCGGGTAACGGCGGAACACAAGGCTTTTGCCGAGGCACTTGAGGCCGATGTCAAGGCTGCCGGCCTTTCGGATCGCATCGTGTTTCAGGGTGAGGTGGACGACATCAAGCCGTGGTACCGGCGGCTGACGCTCTATGTCGCCCCATCCCGCAACGAAGGTTTCGGCTTGACGCCGCTCGAGGCCATGGCATCGGAGACGGCCGTCGTCACAAGCACTGCCGGCGCCTATGAGGAAATGATCGTCAAGGGCGAGACCGGCGCTGTCGTCGAGGCGGGTGACTATGCATCGCTCAGGGATGCGATAGGGGCCTATCTTGCCGACCCGGCTCTGGCCGAGAGCCATGCAAAGGCCGGCCTTTCGCATGTACGCAGCACATTTCCGCTTGAGAAAGAGGCCACGAGTCTCGGCGAAGTCTATGAGGCTTTGCGGCGCGGGTAACGCGTCTTAAGGCAAGAACAAAGCCTGCCGCTCAGATTTCCACCAGACCGACGCGCTTGACCTGACGGATGGTGAGCATGGTGCGCACCGTATCGACGTTTTCGTCCGCCGTCAGAACCTCGATGACGAAATCTTGAAACTCGGTCAGGTTTTTCGCCACGCAATGCAGCAGGAAATCGCTTTCGCCCGATACCATCCAGGCCTGCCGCACCAGCGACCAGCCGGCGGTTGCCGCAGCAAAGGCCTTCAGATTGCTGTCCGACTGGCGCTTGAGACCGACCATGCAGAAGGCGACGAGATCGAAACCGAGCTTCGGCGCGTTCAACATGGCGTGATACCCCTCGATCACGCCCGCCTCTTCCAGCTTGCGGACGCGCCGGAGGCAGGGCGGCGCGGAAATACCGACCCTTTCGGCCAGTTCCACATTGGTCATGCGCCCGTCGCGCTGCAATTCGCGCAGGATTTTCAGATCGATGGCATCGAGTTCGACGCTGGTCACGGAGGAGTACCTCGTTAAGCTGTGGAACTTCCTTGTACTATTCAGCGCGGGATTCGCAACATTATGCCACCGCCCGGTCACAAAATTGCGCGCGCATCCACAACTGCCTTGTTGGTAACGCAAGGCTGCCCTTGAATAAAGACACTAGACAACCTTAAATACCGGGCAACGAAGGGGTTGCGGCCTGTCCGCCGTCTTGCGGCCGGAGGGTTCTGGTGCCGAAAGTCACTGCTACCGAGAGGCCCCGCTATTGAAAGGAACGTTTCCATGTCTGCCCGCCACACCAAGGTATTGATCATCGGCTCCGGCCCCGCCGGTTATACCGCGGCGATCTACGCGGCCCGCGCAATGCTGAAACCCGTGCTGATCGCCGGCATGGAACAGGGCGGCCAGCTGATGATCACCACCGATGTCGAGAACTATCCGGGCTTTGCCGATCCGATCCAGGGTCCGTGGCTGATGGACCAGATGCTGAAGCAGGCGACGCATGTGGGCGCGGAAATCGTCAGCGACCTCGTCACCGAGGTTGAAACCAATGTTCGGCCTTTCGTGGTCAAGACCGATTCCGGTCAGGTCTGGACCGCCGATACGCTGATCATCGCCACCGGCGCCAAGGCCAAGTGGCTCGGCATTGAGAGCGAGCAGCATTTTCAGGGCTTCGGCGTTTCCGCCTGCGCCACCTGCGACGGTTTCTTCTATCGCAACAAGGATGTGATCGTGGTCGGCGGCGGCAACTCCGCCGTGGAAGAAGCGCTGTACCTCGCCCATATCGCCAAATCGGTCACCGTCGTTCACCGTCGCGATAGCTTCCGCTCGGAAAAAATCCTGCAGGAACGGCTGTTCGCCAAGGAAAACGTCAAGATTCTCTGGAACACGGAAATCGCCGAAATTACCGGTGCACCCGCAAAGCCGCCAATGCCGCCTTCCGTCTCCGGTGTGAAGCTGCGTGACACCAAGACCGGCACGATCAGCGAATTCCCTATCGACGGCGTCTTTGTCGCCATCGGCCATGCGCCGGCAGTCGAGCTGTTCAAGGGCAAGGTGAAGCTGAAAGACAACGGCTACATGTGGACCGCCCCCGATTCCACGGCGACCGACGTGGAAGGCATTTTCGCGGCTGGCGACGTCACCGACGACATCTACCGTCAGGCGATCACCGCCGCCGGCATGGGCTGCATGGCCGCGCTGGAAGCGGAACGTTATCTCACCGCGCATCAACCGCTTGCTGTCGCAGCGGAATAACCGAAAGGCAGGATAGGCATGGCAATGCCATTGGACTGGGATAAACTGCGCATTTTTCATGCCGCAGCCGAAGCAGGGTCTTTCACCCATGCTGCCGACAAGCTGCATTTGTCCCAGTCGGCCATTAGCCGTCAGGTCAGCGCGCTGGAGCAGGATGTCGGCGTCAAGCTGTTCCATCGCCACGCCCGCGGTCTCATCCTCACGGAACAGGGCGAGTTGCTGTACCGCACCGCCCATGACGTGCTGCTGAAGCTCGAAACCGTCAAGATGCAGCTCACCGAAACGACGGAGAAGCCGAGCGGCAAGCTGCGCGTGACGACGACCGTCGGTCTCGGCCAGGGCTGGCTGACGGACAAGGTGCAGGAATTCCTGCAGCTCTATCCGGAAATGTCGATACAGCTCATCCTCGACAATGAGGAGCTGGACGTGAACATGCGTCACGCCGATTGCGCCATCCGCCTGCGCCAGCCGCAGCAGTCGGACCTCATTCAGCGCAAGCTGTTCACGGTGCACATGCACGTCTACGCCGCGCCGTCCTATATCAACCGCCATGGTGAGCCGCAGTCCATCGAGGATCTCGACAATCACCGCATCATCTCCTTCGGCGAACCGGCGCCCAACTATTTGCTGGACGTCAACTGGCTGGAGAACGCCGGACGCTCATCCGACAACACGCGTACACCACACCTACAGATCAACAGCCAGACCTCGATCAAGCGCGCCTGCCTGCTGGGAATCGGTATTGCCTGCTTGCCGGATTATATCGTCGGCCGCGATCCGGGCCTTATCCAGCTATCGCTCGCCGCCGATATTCCGTCCTTCGATACCTATTTCTGCTATCCGGATGAGATGAAAAACGCTGCAAAGCTGAAAGCCTTCCGCGACTTCATCGTCGCCAAGGCCCGGAACTGGAACTTCTGACGTTAAAATAATCGGCGCTCGGTTATAGCCATTAAATTTCAAGAGCTTAACTGACATGCTACCTGAGCGGCGTACCTGCGCCGCCCGGGAGCATTGCACATAAAATATACCGGAAATATCGAGGGCTGCGTGGTGCGCATGCCTGACCTGCACAAAAAAGAGTTGTTTCGTGCACAAAAAAGCACCATATCGCTCTCAGCTGATGCACACGGTGGCTTTTCCTCCCAGTTCCACCGCATCAGCTGTTCCCCTCTGGAGGTTTTTGACCTTCACACTTAAAGGGCCCTGGATCCATCCGGCGGCCCTCTTTTTTTACCCGCAAGAATTTTCTCCGAATTGGCGAAATATCGCATGATGCAACCTTGTTTTGCATTATTCCCACACCCATATTTTAGTCAGCTGTCACGCTCGCTCAAGGCAAGCGACAGCTGTTCCCCTCTGGAGGTTTTGACCTTCAAACTTATCAGGCCGCGGAGATATCCAGCGGCCTTCTTTTTTGGAAATGCCTGCCCGCCCCCCCTCGATCCTCACAGACGATCCTCACAGAGACGTGACTTGTATATCGACAATGATCGATATAAATATCGGACATGCCAGATATTGAAGAAGCACCGATGAACCCGGAGGAAATCCTCAAAGCCCTTTCGCACCCCGCAAGGCTGAAATTCCTGGAATGGCTGAAGTCTCCGGAAAGTCACTTCTGTCAGGAGCATCCCCTCAGCATGGGTGTATGCGCCAACCAGTTTCAGATCAGCGGCCTGTCGCAATCCACCGTCTCGTCGCATCTGGCGGTGTTGCAGGCAGCCGGCCTGATAAGGTCGAAAAAGGTCGGGCAATGGGTGTTTTTCGAACGCAACGAGGAAACCATCGACGCCTTCCGCAATTATCTGCAAGCCAATCTCTGAGCCTCCCAAGCTTTGAGCCTCGGGGTGTCGGACCGGAAACCGCAAGACGGTTTTCATTCCGGCACCCAGACAGAAAGACAGCGCGTCCCCCGCGCAATTTCGCCAACCGACCAGAAAGTGAAGTCGCATGACCAGTCTTTTCGAACCGGCACAGGCCGGCGATATCGCACTCGCCAACCGTATCGTCATGGCCCCCCTCACCCGCAACCGTTCGCCGGGCGCCATTCCCAACAACCTCAACGCCACCTATTACGAGCAGCGCGCCACGGCCGGGCTGATCGTCACGGAAGGCACGCCGATTTCCCAGCAGGGTCAGGGTTACGCTGACGTTCCCGGCCTCTACAAGCGGGAAGCAATCGCGGGCTGGAAACAGGTGACGGATAGCGTGCATTCTGCCGGTGGCAAGATCGTCGCGCAGATCTGGCATGTGGGCCGCATTTCCCACACCTCGCTGCAGCCACATGGCGGCCAGCCGGTCGCGCCTTCCGCCATTCCGGCCAAGTCGAAGACCTATATCATCAATGATGACGGTACCGGCGCCTTTGCCGAAACCTCCGAGCCCCGCGCGCTCACCATCGACGATATCGGCCTCATTCTCGAGGATTACCGCAGCGGCGCGCGCGCAGCACTGGAAGCCGGTTTCGACGGTGTCGAAATCCATGCCGCCAATGGCTACCTGATCGAGCAGTTCCTGAAATCCAGCACTAACCAGCGCACGGATGATTATGGGGGCTCCATCGAAAACCGGGCCCGCTTCCTGCTCGAAGTTGTCGATGCCGTGGCGGAAGAGATCGGCGCAGGCCGTACCGGTATCCGCCTCTCACCCGTCACGCCCGCCAACGACATTTTCGAAGCCGATCCGCAGCCGCTTTATAATTACGTGGTGGAACAGCTCGGCAAGCGCAATCTCGCCTTCATCCATGTCGTTGAAGGTGCAACCGGCGGCCCGCGCGATTTCAAGCAGGGCGACAAGCCTTTCGATTATGCCGCCTTCAAGGCCGCTTATCGCAATGCCGGCGGCAAGGGCCTTTGGATCGCCAATAATGGATACGACCGTGAGAGCGCCATCGAGGCGGTTGAAAGCGGTAAAGTAGACGCCGTGGCTTTCGGCAAGGCGTTCATCGCCAATCCGGATCTGGTGCGTCGCCTGAAAAACGACGCGCCGCTCAATGAGCCGAACCAGCCGACCTTCTATGGCGGCGGAGCCGAAGGTTACACCGACTATCCGGCGCTTGCCTGATAAGGGATAAAGCAAAGACGCCGCACTGCCCCAAAGCAGTGCGGCGTTTTCTTTCAGCGCAGGCTTCGCGCCTGCCGCGCGGCAAAATCGGAAAACGCGCCCATGACGAAGGCGTTGGGCACATGCAGCGCCTGCAGGAAGCCATTGCCCGTTTCCCGGCCGATGCTCATCAGGGCCACCTGAAGACAGTAAAGACCAAGCAGGACCAGCGTGCGGGCAAGGTTCGGCCGCAGATCGTCATATAGAGAAGCGAGAACCGCCAGCGACAAAATCGGAACGGCAATCAGAAAGCCGAGCCCCTTGTGCAGAGAAAGCAGCGATCCATCGTAATAGATCGACAGCCCGGCCAGCAGCACCTGCGCGAAGATCAGCATCGGCACGCTTGCCGAAATCACGGCAAACACGCGACGCCGGGCCGACATCCCATTCGCAATCGTGGCCATCACACCCTGCCCCCGGCATCGGCCGGATGAGAAAGGCTCGACGGCTGCGGCCTCTGCTCAAGGCAGCCGAGGCTCGCAAGTGTCGTCGCTACCGCGATGTCGATCGGTGTTCTGGGTTCCGTTCCGAGGAAATCCGTCAGCCTGCGATTGCTCATCCGGATCGGCATCTGCCAGAGATATTGCATTTCCAGCACTTCGCGGAACAGGGGAACGAAGGGAGCGGCCAATTTGATGCCCGACCAGGACAGCTGCCGCCTCCTGACCGGATGCCCGACAACCCGCTCGATGGCTTCAACCAGTTGCAGCCCGTCGAAATCCCAGAAACCTTCCATGTGATAGACGGCGAAAGCCGGAAGCTCGTCTGCGCGGTCCAGCAGCCGGCCAATGGTCTCGGCGACATCCGGCAGATAGGCCCATTGATGCCCGGCATGGGGCGCGGCGGGATTCCGGACACTCCGGACCGGCTTTCCGGGTTTCACCAGCATCTGCGAAAACCAGTTGTTTCTCGCGTCCGGCCCAAAGAAATCCCCGGCGCGGACGATCAGCACCGGCACGCCACGCATCGACGCCATTTTCAGCCGACGCTCCATCTCCACACGCAATGCGCCCTTGCGGGTGAACGGCTTTTGCGGGCTGTCTTCCGTCAGAAGCGGAAAGGCGTCCGGGCCGAAATTATAGACGCTGCCCGGAAAGACGATCCTCGCCCCGCAGGCCTCGGCGGCGGCAATGCTATTGTCGAGCATCGGCAGCACCTGGCTTTCCCAATCGCGATATCCGGGAGGATTGACCGCATGGACGATGAGGCTCACGCCTTTTGCCGCATCCATCACATCCTGCCGGTTCATGGCGTCCCCGGTCACACGTTCGACGCCATCCGTAGCGCCCGTTGACATCCGCTGGCGCGTCATCGCCCTCACCCGCCATCCCCGTTGCTGCAGCATTCTGGAGACCTGACTGCCGACACCGCCATTCACCCCCAAAATCAGGGCCAGAGGACGTTCATTCCGCGCTGTATTTGCGTTGTTTTCATATATCATCGCCGTACTCCTTGTTGTGGGCTGGAGTATCGTCCCGTTCCGCGATATACGAAATTATCGAAATGAGTGGAGCAGCTATACAAAATCTTATGACGAGAAACCGTGACATCAGCTGGGATTTCTATCGCACCTTTCTCAGCGTGCTGAGCGACGGTTCGCTGTCCGCCGCCGCCCGCGAGCTTGGCATCACACAGCCGACGGCGGGACGTCATATCGGCGCGCTGGAAGAGGCCGTCGGCTTTCCGCTGTTCATCCGCTCGCCGCACGGGCTGATGCCGACGGAAGCAGCCCTTGCGCTCCGCCCCTATGCGGAAAATCTCGCGGCGACGACCGCCGCCCTCATGCGCGCGGCCTCCGGCGAAGTCGGCAAGATCGAAGGCACGGTGCGCATCAGCGCAAGTGATATCATCGGCGTGGAAATGCTGCCGCCGATCATCACGGCCATGCAGGAGGTTCACCCGCGGCTTGAAATCGAGCTTTCGCTCTCCGATACGCTGGAAGACCTTTTAAGGCGCGAGGCGGATATAGCCATTCGCATGACCGAACCGCAGCAGGATGCGATCGTCATGCGTTATATCGGCAATTTCCGTCTGGGATTTCATGCGACGCGCGACTATCTGGCAAGAGCTGGCACCCCGAAGAGCATGGAAGATCTGAACCATCACCGGATGGTCGGTTTCGACCGCAAGACGCCTTTCATTCGGGCGGCCATCCAGCGCATGCGCTCGCTCGATCCGGACATACCCGATATTGAGGAAATTTCCTTTGAAATCCGCGCCGACAGCAATCTCGCCCAGCTTGCCATGATCCGCGCCAGCGCAGGCATCGGCGTCTGTCAGATAGGCCTGGCGCGCAAGGACCCGCGGCTCGTTCAGGTTCTTCCGAAAATCGACATCCCGCTCCACACCTGGGTCGCGATGCATGAAAATCTCAAGACCTCGCCGCGATGTCGTGCCGTGTTCAGCGCCCTCGTCGAAGGCCTCAAGGGGCATCTTAAAGAAACCGATCCGGGCGCACCGCCGAAACGGCGCTAATGCCGAACAACTCCCGGCAAAGTGATCCCGGCTTTGCTGGAAATCCACGGATCGGTGATCAAAACGGTCTGGCCTGCTGCGTCGTCTTGTCGACCACCTCGGCTTCCGGCCGGTCGCCGCCCTGGCTGTATTCTTCATGCCAGTGGCCGCTCTCATCCTGATAGCTGATTTCCTCGTCATCGCCCCCCACCTGCTGTTCGGCGGCAACGATGCGCGCAGCCTCGACGGCATCCGCATAAGAAGGGAATGTTTCGGAATAAGCGCCATTCATGCGGTAGGCAAAGCCTCCGTCATGTTCGACAATTTCATACACCACTTTGGTCATGCATGGTCCTCCTGCTTCGGTAGGCGACATGGCAACCACAACCGCGTTTCAAGCATTGCACCCGATGGGACACCGCGGCATGAGCAGCATGTCCTGCAACACCACTATCCTACCAAAAGCATTCAAGCGCAAATCCTGCTTGATCTGGGGGACGATACGTCACAGCCTGAGCCGATCAGGGGGAAGGGAAATCGATGGCGGGTTCTATTCTGAAACAGGAGCGCATGCTGCTGCTGGCAATACCGGCGGCAATCGTCGCCTATCTGGCCGAACATGCAATATTCGAAGCCGGAAAAACGGCGGCGCTCATCGCCGCGGTCGCGCTGATCGGACTCATCGTCCTGGTCTCGATGCGGGTTGCCCATCACGCCGAAATCCTCGCCACCAAGGTCGGCGACCCTTACGGCACCATGATCCTGACGCTGTCGGCCGTCGCGGTGGAAGTGCTGATCCTCGCCATCATCATGAGCGAATCCAGTTCGCCCACTCTGGTGCGCGATACGATCTATTCCGCCGTGATGATCGACATCAACGGCATTCTCGGTCTCGCGGCGCTGCTCGGCGGTCTTCGCCACGGCGAGCAGCCCTATAACGACGATTCCGGCAAGACCTATGGCGTGATGATCCTCACCGCCATGGGTATTTCGATGATCGTGCCGGAATTCATCCCCAATGAAAGCTGGCATGTCTACTCCGCCTTCACCATCGTCGCGATGATCGCGCTTTACGCCCTGTTCCTCAAAATGCAGGTCGGCCCGCACAGCTATTTCTTCAGCTATGCCTATCCCCGCAAGGCGCATCCGGCCGGACAGGCATCGGACGGCCATGCGGAAGAGGAGGACGAAGGCAGCGTACCGCTCTCCATCGGCCTCATCATCGCCGGCGTGGTGCTGATCGGCGTGCTGGCGGAATTCATGTCGGCCTTCTTAAGCGAAAGCCTCGAGGGCACCAGCGCGCCGCCAGCGCTGATGGCGGTGGTGGTGGCGACGATCTCGGCATCGCCGGAAATCCTCACCGCGCTTCGGTCCGCCTTGCGAAACCGCATGCAGGCGGTGGTCAATATCGCCATGGGCGCATCGCTGTCGACGGTCATCCTCACCGTGCCCGTCATGGAGGGCATTGCACTCTATACCGGCCAGCCCTTCATCATGGCGATGACGCCGGTTCAGACCGTCATGGTCTTCATCACCCTCATCGCCGCCGCCATCAATCTCAATGACGGCGAGACCAACGCGATTGAAGGAATGACGCATTTCATTCTCTTCGCCACCTTCATCATGCTGCTGTTTCTGGGGCTTTGACCAAAACGAAAAAAGCCCGGCATCGCTGCCGGGCTTCTTCATTTGAGATCACAACCGATCAGCGGCAATCGGCGCAGAAGCGCTGGATGCGCTTGCAGGCCTCTTCCAGCAGCGCTTCCGACGTGGCGTAGGAAATGCGGAAGTTCGGGCCGAGGCCGAAAGCCGATCCCTGCACGACGGCGACGCCTTCGGCTTCGAGAAGCTCGGAAACGAAATCCGTATCCGTCTCGATGACCTTGCCCGAGGGAGCGGTCTTGCCGATCAGGCCGGCGCAGGACGGATAAACGTAGAATGCGCCTTCCGGAGCCGGGCAGCTGATGCCCTTCGCCTGGTTGAGCATGGAGACGACGAGGTCACGACGGCCTTCGAAGATTTTCTTGTTGGCCGGAATGAAATCCTGCGTGCCGTTCAAGGCTTCGACAGCGGCCCATTGCGCAATCGAGCTTGCGCCCGAGGTCTGCTGGCCCTGGATCATGTCCATGGCCTTGATCAGCGGCAGCGGGCCGGCAGCGTAACCGATACGCCAGCCGGTCATGGCATAGGCCTTGGAGACGCCGTTCATCGTCAGCGTGCGGTCATAGAGCGAAGGCTCCACTTCGACCGGCGTGACGAATTTGAAATCGCCATAGGTCAGGTGCTCATACATGTCGTCCGTCAGCACCCAGACATGCGGATGCTTGACCAGCACATCGGTCAGCGCCTTCAGCTCGTCGTGCGAATAGGCGGCGCCCGACGGGTTGGACGGCGAGTTGAACACGAACCACTTGGTCTTCGGCGTGATCGCCTTTTCCAGCGCTTCCGGCTTCAGCTTGAAATTATCTTCCAGCGTGGCGTCGACGAAAACCGGCGTGCCGCCGCAGATCGCCACCATTTCCGGATAGCTGACCCAGTAGGGCGCCGGAATGATGACTTCATCGCCCGGGTTCAGCGTGGCCATGAAGGCGTTGAAGAGGATCTGCTTGCCGCCCGTGCCGACAATCGTCTGCTCCGGCTTGTAGTCCAGCCCGTTTTCACGCTTGAACTTGTCGGCAATCGCCTTGCGCAGTTCCGGAATACCCGAAACCGGCGTGTATTTCGTTTCGCCGCGCTTGATGGCGTCGATGGCCGCTTCCTTGATATTTTCGGGCGTATCGAAATCCGGCTCGCCGGCGCCAAGGCTGATCACATCGCGGCCCTTCGCTTTCAGCTCACGGGCTTTCTGGGTAACGGCGATAGTGGCGGATGGCTTTACGCGGGAGAGAATGTCGGCAAGGAAGGCCATTTTTAATCGGTCCTATTGGGGTTGACATCGGCAGAGGTTGGAAAACTTGTCATCTGCGGCATTTTCTATGTCGAAAGACAGGCCTTCTTTCAAGGTCAAAAGCCGGCTTATGTGCTGCATCGCAGAATTTAAACCTTCCTTAACCCGGAAGTAACGCTTGATACGCTACATTCGCGAGCCTAGAGGTCGTGTCTCTATAGCTGGTTGAAAAATGGCGCTCAAAAGCATCTTTTCCAGTCTTGTCCGCGAGGTCGATGGCACATGGTCCACCGTCTATAGCACCTTCAACCTGAAATCGGCCCTGCAGCCCATTTTCCGCCGCACGGCGAGCGGTATTCTCGACATCGATTCCTTTGAGGGTCTGGTGCGTCCCCATCGCAATGGCGAGCCGGTGACGCCGGGCGAATTCTTCTCGCTGGTCGCGCCGGAAGATATCGAAAATATCGACAGCATCCTGCGCACGATCCACATTCTCAACACCGGCCGGCTCAACCGGTCCCGCGCCCGCATCTTCGTCAATTTCCATCCGGGGCTGTTCCAGACTCCGGCCAAGATGCGCCAGGAAGTGGAGCGCATGCGTCTTGCCGCCCACGAAGCCGGCATGACGGCGGATCGCATCGTCTGCGAAATATCCGAGAAAAAAGCCTCCGATACGCAGATGGTCGCCGACTTCGCGTACCACATGCATGATATCGGCTTTCGCGTGGCGCTCGATGATTATGGCGCGGGCGATTCCGACATCGACCGGGTGAAGCTCATCAAGCCGGACTATGTGAAATTCGAAGCCGGCTGGGTGCGCGATTTCATGCAGAATTCGGCGGGCGCTGCCCTTCTGCGCGTCATCGTCAGCCAGTTTCGCGCCGATGGCATAGAGCCGGTCTTCGAAGGACTGGAAGCTGCATGGCAGGTCGATCTGTGCGAAGAACTCGGCGTCTTCTTGATGCAGGGCTACGTGCTGGCAAAGCCAGAACTTGCCCCGACCAGTTTCGACACACGTTTCCCGGAACTCGGCAGTGAATATTTCGCCCCCTCAAGGACGGAAAGAGGCCCTGCGCCACCGGCATTTTTCCGGGAAGAACGCCCCGCCGATCCGCACCCGCTGCGCCAGACCCGGACCTTCGGAAAACGCGGCCTCTGACGCCAAATCCGCCCAAACGGCTCTCCTAACCGGCTTTGCCACAATATTGCCGCAATAAATGCCGCGGAACGCCAGAATTCGGTCTCCAAGCCGTCCATTTCGAAGCCTCTTTTATCCTTTAAGAACAGGGACAAGAGGCGACAGCCATGTTTACCAACGATCGGACTTCCGTTGAAAGGTTAAGGGCGCAGAGAACGCTGTTTTCCCTCTGGATGGCCGTTGCGGCGTTTCTTGTCATCGTCACCATGGCCGCCGGCATCGCAACCTCGGCCAATGCGGCTGCCCAGGCGGTCGATACCCTGCATACTTCCGCCATTCCGCAGGTGGCAGCGACGACGAAAGCGAGTCCCCACATCCTGCTCATCGTCCTTTCGGCCGCGGCCTTCATTGGCCTCGGCATTGGCGGCCTGACGCTCACCCGGCGCAGCCTGAAGGACGAGGCCCGCCGCTACAAATAAGCGGCCCTCCCCTCGACTTGCGGCATCGGCAGCTTGCTGCTAAAGCACCCGGAAACAGTCATCCGCATCGCGGATCGATATTTCAAAAATCCCCGAATTGCCACGGCCGCGACTGAATGATCTTCCGGCCCTGCCGTGCTGGTGCCAACAATGACGCGTATTCAGGCCAATATGCTGCTTCTGCTCGCCGCAGCAATCTGGGGAGGCGGCTTCGTCGCGCAATCCTCCGCCATGGCGTCTATTGGCCCATTCTGGTTCGTCGGCCTGCGTTTCGCCATTGCCGCCATCGCCGTGCTGCCCTTCGCGTTCATGGAAACACGGTCGCTGAAATCGCCGCCGCGCCGGCGCGAAATCGGCAGCTTCATCCTCGTGGGTCTGGCCCTGTTCGGCGGCGCCACCACCCAGCAGGTCGGGCTCCTGACCACGACCGTCACCAATTCCAGCTTCCTGACCGGGCTTTACGTCATCTTCGTACCGGTGATCGCCGTCGTGCTTTACCGCCGTCATCCCCACTGGATCGTCTGGCCATGCGCGCTGATGATGCTGGGCGGCATATTCCTGCTCTCCGGAGGCGCATTCGAGGCGCTGACCACCGGCGATATTCTCAGCATCATCTGCGCCTTCTTCTGGGCGATCCAGATCACGCTTGCCGGGCGCTTCGTCTCCGAAAGCGGAAGGCCGCTGGCGCTTTCCTGCACCCAGTTCGCCGTTTGCTCCCTTCTTAGTTGCATGATCGGCGTTGTGTTCGAACCGATCAGCATGGCCTCCATCGAGGCGTCGCTGGCGGAAATCCTCTATGTCGGCCTCGTCTCCTCCGGCCTCGCCTTCGTTTTGCAGGTCATCGGCCAGCGTTACACCACCGCCCCGCAGGCCGCGATATTCCTGTCCTCGGAAGCGCTTTTCGGCGCTTTGCTGGCTTCGGTGTTCCTGAAGGAAACCATTTCAAGCGCCGGCTATATCGGCTGCCTGATCATATTCGTCGCGATCCTGATCGTGGAACTGGTGCCGGAATTGACGCGCAAACGGCAAAAATCCATGGCTGGAGCGGCCTGACGCAAAAAGAACTTATTTTTCTCGTTCCGCCGTAAATCCAGATAGGGCATTCAAATTTTGCCGTGAAATCCTGCGGTAAACGGCAATTATTTCATCAATTGTCGCTTCTGCGGAAAAAATATGCGATTGCGCAATCTTATTCTACCGCAGGTTTTTTATCTGACAAAAAGCCCGTGAAAACTTTTGCTTGCCAATTTTCGATAAACGCATCACTCTACCGCGGTTCGGGCAATTTGCGAGCATGGGAAGGCCTATAATTTTGCGCACTGGGGACGCTATAAACCTCGGGCGGTGGGACGAAAAACGTTGGATGAGAACGCCATTACTTCCCGCTGCGAAGGTCCATTTTCTCAATAGTCAAAAACTGCCTGCCAACGCCCACGCGGGGCAAAACTGTAATGCTGCCTGTAGCTGAACGCGGGCAGAGCGAAAAGGACCTGATGCATGGCCGAAACTGGCACCGTAAAATTCTTCAATACAGACAAAGGCTTCGGCTTCATCAAGCCAGACAATGGTGGCGCTGATATCTTTGTTCACATCTCTGCCGTACAGGCTTCTGGCCTGTCCGGACTTTCAGAAAATCAGAAAGTGAGCTTCGACACGGAACCGGATCGTCGCGGCAAGGGGCCGAAGGCAGTCAATCTGCAGATTGCTGGCTGACCCTAAAACGGCTTTCTTTTCTAGTTGAAGCCCGGCAGGAATGCCGGGTTTTTTTGTGCGGTCCCGCAGGCCTTAGAGCATTTCCAGGAAAAGTGGAATCCGGTTTTCCGTCTGGAAATGCGGAAAAACTCTAATGGGCCGGCGCTCAGAGCCCCTTGAGATAGGGGTTGGTGAGCCGTTCCTCGCCCAGCCGTCCACCCGGACCATGGCCGCAGATGAAACCGACATCGTCACCCAGCGGCAAAAGCTTGTCGCGGATGGACGCCATCAATTGCTCGTGGTTTCCGCCCGGCAGGTCCGTGCGCCCCACCGATCCCGAAAACAGCACGTCGCCGACATGGGCGAAGTTCTGGTCGCGGTTGTAATATATGACGTGGCCGGGCGCATGACCTGGGCAATGATAGACCTCGAAGACGTGGTCTCCAAATGAGACCTTATCGCCTTCCTTCAACCATGTATCAGGCACCACATTCTTCAGACCGCTGATGCCGTATTTCTCCGCCTGCACCTCGATCCTCTCCAGCAGAGGCCGGTCGTCCTCATGCGGCCCGATGACCGGCAGCGACAGCTTTTCACGCAGTTCATCCGCGCCGCCGGCATGATCGAGATGCCCGTGCGTCAGCCAGATTTCCTTCAGCGTAATGCCGTTTTCAGACACGACCTGGAGAATGACGTCCACATCCCCACCGGGATCGACGACGACGCCCTCTTTGGTGTTCTGATCGAACAGGATGGTGCAATTCTGCTCGAATGGCGTGACCGGAATAATGCCCGCCTGCAATTTTCCCATATCCTGTATCTCCTGTCTGAAAGCTCCAGCCTCCTATAGCCCGCGACCGGGTGCGGCACAATGGCGGCGGAAAAGACGGCGACTTCCGGCGACTGAAGCAGTCTAAAATATAATTGGAAACAGTGAGATAGCAATAAATCCTCGGCTGATGGCGGGAATTGCCGGCAAAAAATGTGGAACGCCCCGATGGTTGCGACGTTGTAGCTCCAGTCTTGAAAGGAGTGAGCACATGGACAAGACGCTTAAAATGCTCATGGCTGGCGGCGCCTTCGCCTTGATGGCCGGTTTCGCGAACGCCGCCATGGTCGCCACCACCGCATCGGATATTTCCGTTCGCTCAGGCCCCGGTGAAGACTATCCCGAAGTGGGACTGGCCACCCGCGGCAGCAATGCGGTTCTGGATGGCTGCATGGAAGGCAGCAGCTGGTGCCGGATCGAAGTCAACGGTCTGCGCGGCTGGGCCCACGCCGATTATCTGAATGTCATGTATGAGGGCTCTCCGGTCATTCTCGAACAGCGCCGCTCGGAACTCAGCGTGCCGGTCGTGACCTACGAAACGACCTCGAGCGTGCAGGCAGAGCCCAATCCCGGCGATCCGAACCTCGGCCGCGTCGGTGAGGTCGATCCGCCGCAATCGGTGATCACCTACATTGACGAACATCCCGCAGACACCGTCACCTATGACGGCGACATAGCCGTCGGCAGTGTGTTGCCGTCGGATACGCGTCTCGTCGAAATTCCGGACTATCAATATCGTTATGTCCGGGTGAACGACGTGCCGGTTCTGGTAGAACCTTCGACGCGACGGATCGTTTACGTCTATCAGTAAACGCACGGCGGACATCAAGAGACGGATGAAGAGCGCGGAGTTTCCGCGCTCTTTTCTATTTCCGGTAAAGGTCACTCAGGATTCCAGTTGCACCCGCACCCGCGCCATATTATCCACCGCAACAGAAAATGATCGCGGCATTCTCCCGAGCGGACGCATTTTCGGCTATGTTTACAGAATATTGGCGCATCGACGCCTGTCAGCCTATGATCAGACAGCCGCAGAATATGAAGGAACCGTAGTGCCACCGCAATCGCTTAAAACCGCAGCCGCCAGGCAGACACCGGCACTCCCGAAGGTTGACGACGGCAAGATCGACTTCGATACGATCGAGGCGCTGTTTTTCGCCTATCGCGATTTCGTCTCCGATCCCGATGTCATTCTGTCGAAACTGGAATATGGGCGGGCGCATCACCGGGTGGTCTATTTCGTCAGCCGGCAGCCGGGCATGACGGTGGCGGATCTGCTTGATACGCTGCAGATTACCAAGCAGAGCCTTGCCCGCGTGCTGAAGCAATTGATCGACGACGGTTACATCCGCCAGATGGCAGGCCCGGAAGACCGCCGCCAGCGCAGGCTTTACCCCACGCTGACGGGCCGTGAATTGGCGCTGGCGCTGAGCGAGCCGCAGTCGCGCCGCATCGACCGCGCGCTGGAAGGTCTCGGGCCGGACGCCCGCGCCTGCGTGCGCAAATTCCTGGCGCAGATGCGCAGCCCGACGACGACCACCACCGTGGAGGACGAGTGACGATGGCGACAGCACCGACAAAACGTCCACCGGCGGATGACGATGCGGCCCATCTTCTGATCGTCGACGACGATGCTCGCATTCGCGATCTCCTGCAGCGCTTTCTGGGCGACAAGGGCTATCGCATCTCCGTGGCGGCAGATGCCGCCGAAGCACGGCGCAAAATGGTGGGCATCCGTTTCGATCTCCTCATCCTCGACGTGATGATGCCGGGCGAAAACGGACTTTCGCTGACCCGTTCGCTGAACGAGGACAAATCCGTGCCGGTCATCCTTCTGACCGCCCGGTCGGAAGCGGATTCGCGCATCGCCGGGCTGGAAGCCGGAGCGGACGATTATCTCGCCAAACCCTTCGACCCGCGCGAGCTCGTCCTTCGCATCAACAACATCCTGCGGCGCAATACCTCGCCCGATACGCCCAAGATCGAACAGATCATGTTCGGCCCCTACAGCTTCTCCATCCCCAAAAAGGAATTGCGGCGCGGCCCCGAAACGATCCGCCTGACGGATCGCGAGCAGGAGATCATGCTGCTTTTTGCGCTGCGCGCCGGCGATACCATTCCCCGCCACGAGCTGGTGGAAGCGGAATCGGAAGTGGGCGAAAGAACCATCGACGTGCAGATCAACCGTCTTCGCCGCAAGATCGAGGACGACCCTGCCAATCCTGTTTATCTGCAAACGGTGCGCGGCATCGGTTACCGCCTGAGCGTGGACTGACGAGCACCCAACGAAGGGCGAACGCACGGCCATGGCGAGCCTCGATTTCCTCAGCACGGTCAGAAACAGCGGCGTGGCCAAGGCCTGGCGTATGTCGGGCAGATGGCTGCGCCATTGGCTGCCAACCGGCCTCTACACCCGTTCGCTGCTCATCATCATCCTGCCGATGATCCTGCTTCAGGCCGTGGTCGCGGCCGTTTTCATGGAACGTCACTGGCAGCTCGTGACGGAACGCCTCTCCTCCGCCGTGACGCGCGATATCGCCGCGATCATCGAGCTTCTGCAGACGGACCCGGAGGAAGACGACTATCAACGCGTCATCCGCATCGCCCGCGACAAGCTGGGTCTGAGCGTCTATATCGAACCGAAGGCGGATCTGCCTGCTCCGAGACCTGAGCCGCTGTTTTCGATCCTCGACAGGATTCTGGCGGATCAGTTAACGCAGCAGATCGGCCGACCGTTCTGGATCGACACCTATGGCAATGGTTCATTGGTCGAAATCCGCGTCCAGCTGGAAGACAAGACCCTGCGCGTCTTCACCAGCCGCAGCGCGGCCTATGCCTCCAACACCCATATCTTCCTTGTCTGGATGGTCGGGGCATCGCTGGTGCTGATCGCCATCTCCATCCTCTTCCTGCGCGGGCAGATCAAACCCATCGAAGCGCTTGCCAAGGCGGCGGAAAACTTCGGCAAGGGCCAGAAGATCAGCGGCTATTCCCCGCGCGGTGCGGACGAGGTGCGGCGCGCCGGCCTCGCCTTCATCCTGATGCGCGAGCGTATCGAGCGGCAGATGGAGCAGCGCACCGCCATGCTGAACGGCGTCAGCCACGACCTGCGCACCATCCTCACCCGCTTCAAGCTGCAATTGGCGCTCGCGGGCGACAATCCCGACCTCGAGGGGCTCGACAAGGATGTCGAGGACATGCAGTCGATGCTGGAGGCCTATCTGACCTTCGCCCGTACCGATGTCGAAGAGGATGTCGGCACGCTGGAGCTTCCGGCCCTTCTCGAAAAAATCAGCCATGATTTCGAGCTGCACGGCAAGAAATTCAGCTACGAACTCTATAATATCGAGCGGATCATCGCGCGGCCGAACGCGCTGTCCCGGCTCGTCGCCAATCTGGCCGAAAATGCACGGCGCTACGCCGGCAATCTCCACATCGATATCCGCAAGGCGCCGCGTTCCATCATCATGACTTTTGACGATGACGGGCCGGGCATTCCGGAGAATTCACGCGAGGATGTGTTCAAGCCGTTCTTCCGGCTGGACGAGGCGCGTAACCTCAATGCTTCAGGCACCGGCCTTGGCCTTTCCATCGTCCGCGACATCGCCCGCAGCCACGGCGGCGATGTGACGCTCGATGAAAGCCCGATGGGTGGATTGCGGGTAATCGTCAAAATTCCGGCTTAAAGCACCGGATCGAAAAGTGTGTCACGGACTTGCGGTTTCCGTCACTCCGGCACTGAGCCGTCGTGTTCCATCAGCACATTTTCTCGCCGTTCGGCACTGGCCGTTCAACGGCGGCAAGCACGATATCGCCATTGGCATCGGCAAAACCGAGCGTCAGAACCTCGGACCGGAAAGGGCCGATCTGGCGCGGCGGAAAATTCACCACGCCCAGAACCTGCCGGCCGACAAGGCTTTCCAGCGTGTAATGCACCGTGATCTGCGCCGAGGATTTCTTGACGCCGATCTCCGGCCCGAAATCGATCTTCACCTTGAAGGCAGGCTTGCGCGCCTCGGGAAAAGGCTCGGCCTCAATGATGGTGCCGACGCGAATATCGACCTTCTCGAAATCGGCATAGGAAATTTCACCGCTCATGGCCAGTCCCTTCAGCCCGCCAGCTCTTTAGCGCGGGTTTTTGCGGCAGCGACCGCCCTGTCGAACAGGGGCTGCATGCCGTCTTCGGCCATCAAAACGGACAGCGCCGCAGCCGTGGTGCCGCCCGGCGAGGTGACATTCTGGCGCAGGCGTGCCGCTTCGTCGGAGGACTGATGCAGCAGCTCGCCGGCGCCGGCCACGGTTTCGCGCGCCAGACGCATGGCCACATCCGCCGGCAGACCGGCCTTGCGGCCGGCTTCGGCCATGCATTCCACCAGATAGAAGACATAGGCCGGGCCGCTTCCCGAAACGGCGGTTACCGCGTCGATATCGCTTTCGGCATCCACCCATTCGACCGGGCCGCTGACTTTCAGCAGCCCGTCCACCACCGTTTTAAGCTCCGGCGTCACCAGCTCGTTGGCATAGGCCCCCGTGACGCCACGGCCGACCATGGCCGGTGTGTTGGGCATGGCACGCACGGCGGCAACCTTGCCGAAATGCGAAACGAACGTGCCGATTGTGGTGCCCGCCGCAATCGAAACGACGACCGTATGCGGGCCCAGCAGGGGTTTCAGTGAGGGCAGTACGGCTTCCATCATCTGCGGCTTCACCGCCACGAAAAGAATTCCGGCCTTTACACCCTCGGGCACGCCTTCGCTATGGGTGGCTCCGGCTTCCGCAATCGTCGTCCGCATCGCGTCGGAAGGGCGCGGATCGATCACGATGACCTGCGATCCCGGCACGCCCTTTTTCAGCCAGCCTGAAAGCAGAGCGCCGCCCATATTGCCGGCGCCCACCAGGACGAGCGGCCCGGAAGCCTTATATACCATCTTACGCTTCTCCGACGGTCTCGAACATGACCGCTTCGATTGCACTTTTCGCATCCAGCCCCGACCAGACGACGAACTGGAATGCCTGATAATATTGTTCGCAGGCTTCCAGAGCGCTGGAAAGCAGCACTTCCACCTGCTGGTTGTTCGGTTCGGCGCCGCCCGCCAGAAGCAGGGACTGGCGGAAAATCACCACATCTTCCTGCCGCCACAGATCGAAATGCCCCATCAGCACCTGACCGTTGACCTGGGAGAGCAGACGAATGACTTCGTTGACGCGCTGATCCGGCACCTTGATGTCGAAGGCGCAGGCAAGATGCAGCGCCTCGAACTCTTCCATCCATGAAAAGGAGACGTGATAGTCGGCCCAGTGACCGGCGACGGTCATGGCGATCTCATCTTCGCCCGAACGTTCGAACGACCAGTCGTTCGAGGCCGCGACGATCTCGATCATGTCCACGGGATTGGACTGACGCTCAATTTCAAATTCTATCAGACTCATGCGGCACCTTCTCAGCCGGTAGGAATGTCCTGTTTTGAACGCCGGGCACAAAACGCACATACAAACCGGGATAAACATTTGAGACGATTGCCCGACACCACCAGAATTACGCATTCACCCTGTCTGGAGCTTACCAGGTCTTTTCGAATCATCATTTAAAATCAGTGTATAATGGCCGAGTCCTGCTGCCACCCCTTCCCCGCCATTTTTGCTTTTTGAACAGTGGATATCTCCTCCCCCATCACCTCAGGCGAGATACATAAGCGACTCTGCCGATTGCGTTTTTTGGAAGTGTCCACAGGCCCCAAAAAATTCGCGCAGGAGGGATGTTTTCAACAACCGGGAGTCATTCGGGCGGAATGGGCCGAAAACAAAAAGTCCCGGAATCGCAAGCGATCCGGGACCCGTCGAAAAAAGCGTTAAAAAATCAGTCCTTGGCGGCGGAAAGCTTCGCTTCCAGAGCCTCGATACGGGCGCGCAGCGCGTCGTTTTCATCACGCGCCTGAATGGCCATTTCGCGAACGGCATCGAATTCCTCGCGCCGGACGACGTCCAGACTGTTCAGCCAGCGATCCGCCTGGGCGTGAAAAGCGGCTTCGGCTTCCTTGCGCACACCCTGCGCCGCGCCGGCCGCATCGGTCATCAGCTTGGCGAATTCATCCAGAAAACGGTTGGTGCCTGTCGTGCTCATGGCGCTCATCCTTCGTCGGTTCAGGGGCATCGTCTTGCCCGCTGTTGCTAGCCTTCAGGTAGGCACTCCATCGCCGCCTTGCAAGCGAAATCGAAAAATCGCAAGAGCTTGCATGGCCTTTGCTATCTTAAGCCGCAGCTTGAAGAATCACCTTGACCGCCGCCATCGCAATCGCCATTTTCCTTGGCGTCAGGGAGACCGGTGAGCATCATCGCCCGGCCCCATGAGGCAATGGCTCGTTCCGTTGTCCGCCCCGCAACGATGACGGAATATACGGATTGTTAGCCGCTCCCACCCAAATCGCCATCATGCCCTTCCCCAATATCGATCCGGTAGCGCTGTCCCTCGGCCCGCTCTCGATCCACTGGTACGGCATCGCTTATGTCGCGGGCATCATGCTCGGCTGGTTTTATGCCCGTCGCCTCGCCCGCACGGATCGCCTGTGGCCGAACGAGACGTCGCCGATCTCGGCGCAGCATCTTGACGATTTCATCCTCTGGGCAGCCGGCGGCATCGTACTCGGCGGGCGCATCGGCTACATCCTGTTTTACGATCTCGCCGCCGTCGCCGCCAATCCCATCAGGGCAATCGAGATATGGAACGGCGGCATGTCGTTCCATGGCGGCCTGATCGGCACCACCATCGCCATGATCCTCTTCGCCCGCAAGAACGGCATTCCGGTCTGGAGCATGTTCGACATCGTCGCGGCCGTAGCACCCATCGGCCTGCTGTTCGGGCGCATCGCCAATTTCATCAATGGCGAATTGTGGGGGCGCATCGCCGACGTGCCATGGGCGGTCGTCTTCCCGACCGGCGGCCCCTTCGCGCGGCATCCGAGCCAGCTTTATGAAGCCGGCCTCGAAGGCCTCGTGCTCGTCATCGTTCTGGCAATCGCCATCTATGCCTTCAGGGCGCTGAAGACGCCCGGCGTCGTCACCGGTATCTTCGTCTGCGGTTACGCGCTATCGCGCATCTTCGTGGAGTTCTTCCGCGAGCCGGACGCCCAGATCGGTTATCTCGCCGGCAACTGGCTGACCATGGGCATGGTGCTCTCCACGCCGATGTTCGCTCTCGGCCTCTGGGCGGTTCTGCGGGCGCGCAGCGCGGCAAAAAGCGCCTGAACGGTATGACCCGCCATGACGACACCGCTCGCGCAACGCATTAAATCACTTATCCGGCTCAACGGTCCGCTTAGCGTTACCGACTTCTTCTCGCTCTGCCTCGCCGACCCGGAGCACGGGTATTACAGGAGCCGCGAGCCCTTCGGCCGTTCGGGCGATTTCATCACCGCACCTGAAGTCAGCCAGCTTTTCGGCGAAATGCTCGGCGTTTTCGTGGTTCATGCCTGGCAGAGGCACGGCGCCCCCATGGAAACCCAGCTGGTGGAAATCGGCCCCGGCCGCGGCACCATGATGTCGGACATGCTGCGCGTCATCCGCCGCATCGCACCGCCGCTTTACGAGACGATGCGGGTGCATCTGGTCGAAACCAGCCCCCGCCTTTCCGCCATCCAGAAGGAAACGCTGGCCGCACATGCGGACAGGCTGACCTGGCATGACAGTTTCGACGGTGTGCCGGAAGGTTTCCTGCTCCTCGTCGCCAACGAGCTTTTCGACGCCATTCCGATCCGGCAATTCATAAAAACACCACAGGGTTTCCGTGAACGGGTCGTCAGCCTCGACGCCAATGACGAACTTGTGTTCTCGACCGGGCTTGCCGGCATAGACCCGGCCCTGCTGCCGCCGCAGCCGGAACGGCAGCCGATTGGCGCCATATTCGAGATTTCGCCTGCCCGCGAAGCCGTGATGACCGCGATCTGCCAGCGCCTCTCCGTCCATGGCGGCACGGCGCTCGCCATCGATTACGGCCATCTGGTCGCCGGGTATGGCGATACGTTGCAGGCCATGCGCAACCATGCCTTCGACCCGGTGCTTGCACATCCCGGCGAAGCCGATCTCACCAGCCATGTCGATTTCGAAAGCCTCGTGAAAACAGCCGAAGCAACCGGCGTACACGTCAACGGCACTTTGAGACAGGGCGACTTTCTCTATGGCCTCGGTCTCAAGGAACGCGCGGCCGCACTTGCCGCCAAAGCCACGCCGGACCAGACGCTGGAAATCGCCGAAGCGGTCAACCGCCTCGCCGGCGAAGGCGCCGGCAAGATGGGGGAACTTTTCAAGGTCATCGCCGTTTCAAGTCCCGCGCTTCATCTCCTGCCGTTTCGCGCGGTGGATTGACAGCGCAATCACCTCTGGGCCAACATCGCCGCGACACACGAAGCAGGCACACTGCATCACACACGCCGCGCAACGCCGCGGCAACCGGAAACATCTCGCTTAACCGTACCTCACTGGCCAACAGCGATATTCTCCAAGGAACTCCCGCACCATGCAGAACGCAACGCTGCCGCTCCCCATCCAGAGTCCCCTGCTCGCCGACTATAGCAAAAACCGTATCCGTCACGGTTTTTTCACCCGGCAGGGCGGGGTGTCGGAAGGGCTTTATCAGGGCCTCAATGTCGGCCTCGGCTCGCATGACGAACCGGAACGGGTGCAGGAAAACCGTCGGCGCGTAACGCAATGGTTCGGCCTGTCGGCGGAGCGCCTCGCCACCGTGCACCAGATCCATTCCCCCGATGTTCTCGTGGTCGATGAAACCTATGACGGCAGCCGCCCGCAGGCCGACGCCATGGTAACCGCGACACCGGGTTTCGTGCTTGGCGTGCTGAGCGCCGATTGCGGCCCGATCCTGTTTGCCGATGCGGAAGCCGGCGTCGTGGGTGCCGCCCATGCCGGCTGGAAAGGCGCGCTGTTCGGCGTGCTCGAAAACACCATCGAGACCATGACGACGCTCGGCGCCAGCCGGGAGCGCATCGCCGCCTCGCTCGGCCCTTCGATCAGTCAGAACAATTATGAGGTTGGTCCGGAATATGTGGCGCGTTTCACCGATATCGATCCGGCCTATGCGGATTATTTCGCCGGGACGGAGAAGGAAGGTCACGCATTGTTCGACCTCAAGCAATTCACCATCGACCGGCTGACGAAAGCCGGTGTGAAAGCGGAAAATCTCGGCCTATGCACCTATCCCGACGAACATCGCTTTTATTCCTACCGCCGCACCACCCACCGCGCCGAACCCGATTATGGCCGGCAGATTTCCGCAATCGCAATTCTGGAGGACTGACATGGCCCTGCATTTCGAGCTTTCGGAATTCGATGCCCGCCGCGAGCGTCTGCTCGCAAAAATGGCCGAGGAGAAGCTGGACGCCCTTCTGCTTTTCGCGCAGGAAAGCATGTATTGGCTGACCGGCTATGACACGTTCGGCTACTGCTTCTTCCAGACGCTGGTGGTCAAATCGGATGGCTCCATGACGCTTCTGACCCGCTCGGCGGATCTGCGCCAGGCCCGCAATACCTCCATCATCGAGAATATCCTGATCTGGGTCGACCGGCCCAATGCCGACCCGACGCTTGATCTCAAGAACCTGCTGAGCGATCTCGACCTGCTGGGTGCAAAGATCGGCGTCGAATACGACACCCACGGCATGACCGGCCGCGTCGCCCGTCTGCTGGACAACCAGCTCGCCAGCTTCTGCCAGATGAGCGACGCTTCCTATCTGGTCAGCACACTGCGGCTGGTCAAAAGCCCGGCCGAGATCGCCCATGCGCGCAAGGCGGGCCAACTGGCCGATGCGGCTCTGGACGCGGCGCTGCCGCTCATCAGGCCCGGCGCGGACGAGGCCGCAATTCTCGCGGCAATGCAGGGAGCGGTTCTGGCCGGCGGCGGCGATTACCCCGCCAATGAATTCATCGTCGGTTCCGGCGCGGATGCGCTGCTGTGCCGTTACAAGGCCGGCCGCCGCAGGCTCGACGACAAGGATCAGCTGACGCTGGAATGGGCCGGCGTCAGCGCGCATTACCATGCCGCCATGATGCGCACGGTGGTGATCGGCGAACAGGACTTCCGCCAGAAGGAGCTTTACAGCGCCTGCCTGCAAAACCTCACCGCCATCGAAGAGGTGCTGCGACCGGGCAAGACCTTTGGCGATGTCTTCGACGTGCATGCCCGCGTGATGGACGAACGCGGCTTGACCCGCCACCGGCTGAACTCCTGCGGTTATTCGCTGGGCGCGCGCTTCTCGCCGTCCTGGATGGAGCATCAGATGTTCCACGCCGGCAATCCGCAGGAGATTACCGCCGACATGACGCTTTTCGTGCATATGATCGTGATGGATTCCGATTCCGGCACGGCCATGACGCTCGGCCAGACCTATCTGACCACCGACGGCGCACCGGAGCCGCTCTCGCGCCACAACCTCGATCTTCTCACAGCTTAAATCGCTGCCGGGTTTGACAGAGCGGGAAAACCGCCCTTACATTGCGCCACCTTGGGCAAGAAGGAGCGGAACATGAGAGGGAAAATCGCATGAGCCGGACGGGGTTCACCCCCCTTTTTCCGGCCATCATTGTTCCAGCGATGATGCTGGCCCTGTCAGGCTGCAACACGACGGAAGCGCTTACACCGCAGGTGGATGTCGGCCACAATGCCTCGCAGTCGACACCCGTGACCCAGGGCGATCTCGACCAGATGGCCGCCGCCGCCGACCGCGCCCCCACGGGCGCTCCGGCAACCGCAACATCCGTTCCCGCCTATGCACCGCAAAACTCGTTGCAGGCGCAGGCACAGGCGCTGTCCAACGGCAGCCAGTATGGCGAGCCGCTTCGCCAGAACCAGACCGCAACCCAGCCACCGGCCGCCGCTCAACCCGCTGCCGCGCAGCAGACGGCATCGCTTGCGCCCGCCTCTTCCGCAAACTCCATCCGCTTCCTGCCGATCATCGGAGCGCCGGTTCAGGCGGTGACGCCGCTGTCGCGCCAGCTCGGGGCCGAAGCGCGGGCGAAGGGTCTGACCATCCGGGCCTCAAACGACAATTCGGCCGAAAACATCCTGAAGGGATATTTCTCCGCCTTTGCCGATGGCGCCAAGGTCAATGTCGTCTACGTCTGGGACATTCTGGACGCCAATGGTGTGCGGCTTCACCGCCTGCAGGGGCAGGAAACGGTGGCGGCCAAAGGCAGCGATCCATGGGCCGCCGTGACCGACAGGGTCATGCAGGATATCGCTGCAAAAACGCTCAACGACTATTCGTCATGGAAGCAGTCTCAACAGGGATGAGGTGAAAACGGCGGGAGAAGTCACAGAGATTTCACGAAAATCATTGCGAAAGCGCGGAGTCCTCTTGCAATCGGAAGCAACAGCGCTATTAAGGCGCGCATGGCAACAAGGCGTATCCGGCAAAGGCTTTTCAGCCGGATGTTCCTCCCCTTGAACGACGCTTGGTTACGGTGGATTGAGCCCCGTGATGCAAGGCGATGGCATGGAAACAGGCGGCCGCAATGAAGGTTTTCGCAGGCAATTCGAACCGGCACCTTGCCGAAGCGATCTGCAAGTATCTTAATGTTCCTCTCGGAAATGCCACTGTAAAGCGGTTTGCTGACCAGGAAATATTCGTAGAAATCAGCGAGAACGTGCGCGGCGAAGACGTTTTCATCGTCCAGTCCACCTCCTTCCCGGCAAATGATCATCTGATGGAGCTGCTCATCATGATCGACGCCATGCGCCGCTCCTCTGCCAAGCGTATTACCGCGGTGCTTCCCTATTTCGGTTACGCCCGCCAGGACCGCAAGGCCGGCCCCCGCACCCCGATTTCCGCCAAGCTCGTCGCCAATCTGATCACCGAAGCCGGCGCCGACCGCGTTCTCACCCTCGATCTCCATGCCGGCCAGATCCAGGGCTTCTTCGATATCCCCACCGACAATCTCTTCGCAGCGCCCATTCTCGCCCGCGACGTGAAGGACCATTACGACACCAACAATGTCATGGTGGTTTCGCCCGATGTTGGCGGCGTGGTTCGCGCCCGTGCACTCGCCAAGCGTCTGGACTGTCTTCTGGCCATCGTCGACAAGCGTCGTGACCGTCCGGGCGAATCCGAAGTCATGAACGTCATCGGCGATGTCTCCGGCAAGGACTGCATCCTCATCGACGACATCGTCGATTCCGGCGGCACGCTCTGCAACGCCGCTGAAGCGCTGCTGAAAAAGGGCGCCACCAGCGTTACCGCCTATATCACCCACGGCGTGCTTTCCGGCGGCGCGGTTGCCCGTGTTGCTTCCTCGAAGCTGCGCGAACTCGTCATCACTGACAGCATCCAGCCGACCACCGGTGTCCAGTCCGCGCATAATATCCGCGTGGTCAGCACCGCAGGCCTGCTCGGCGAAGCGATCAACCGCACCGCACAGGAACAGTCGGTTTCCGGCCTGTTCGACTGAGCAGCTGCGGCAAACCTCGACAACCGTTCTACGGATTTCCGGGCAGTTTGCGTTCCATGTTGAAATCGCTGGTTGCCTCGACGTCGTCCTCGGCCCTGCGCCGAGGATCCAGCCATGTTGAATGAAATCAACAGGTCGCAGATCCTCGGAGACCCGAGGATGACGCAGGAGTGTCTGGCGCGCTTCGTCATTCACCTCATTGAAGCGAACTCCGAAGTTCCCCTTAAGACGATGCCGCACCCGCATCCGGCGGCCGTTGCAGACGTGAGGCTGCGGCCTTGATTTTCGGCCACCAGCGCCGAACCCGGGTCAGGACAGCATGGCGACCGTTACGCCAGATGCTGACCGTATCGGCTGTGACCGCATCGCCGGTAAACAGATGGCGATGACGTCCGATCACCAGCGCCCGGTAGAGAAACAGGGTTGTGAGGGCGGAAAACAGGATGGACATCACCACATCGCTGAGGAAATGCCCGCCGGCCGCGATGCGCAAGCCGGACATGAGGACGATCATGCCGGCGGCGATGCCTCCCATCACCAACCGTCCGCGCCGTTGCAGCCGGGGCCAGACGAGCACGCAGAGCGGCAGGAAAAAACTGGCGATCAGCGCGGTTTCGCCGGAAGAAAACGAGCAGTTCGAATAACATTGCGCACTGTACTGAAAAGGCGGCGTGAAAAGCTGCTGCCCGCCGAATTCGGTGACGCTGAACGGGCGCGCGCGACCGATGGTCGCCTTGAGTACTCCATTGACGAGAAGCCCGGCGCACAGGATCACCGGCCCGCACAGAAAGGCCCAGACCCGCCAGCCGGTTCTCTGCAGCGTGCCCAGCCGAAGATTGCCGACAAGGATCGTGAACGCCAGAAGGGTGGCAAGCTCCGTACCTTCGCGCAGCGTATCCCGCAACCATTCGGGAAACGGCTCACGGCCGGACCATGGCTGCTCGACGGGCGAGAAAAACAGGGCGGAGAATCTCAGATCGATGGAGGGAAAGGTCGCGAACAGGATGACGAGCGCCAATGTCGCGAGTGTCACCCAGATCGTGATCCGCATATGCGAAAGATCATTGTCCATTGCTGCCCTCCGGCATGCATCGCGGCAGCAGGCGCCAGAGTCCGATTTCCCTGCCCTCAAGGAAACCCGGCCCGGCGGTCCAGCGGGCGACCGGCGCCTCGCCGGCAAGGCAGGCCGGCAGGCCATCCGCACTTGCCAGGAACAGGGGATTTTTCGCCTCGCCCGGTTTCAGCGGGTAAAGAAGCGCATAGTGACTGGAAGGCACGCCGGTCTCGGGCAGCGCGCGCGTCATCACCTGTTTCTCATCCCGAAGCTGATAAAAAAGCTCGGCAAGTATCGAACGGTCGGTAGCGACGATGGCGTCGGCACCCGCCTCGCGCGCCCGTAACAGACCGGTCGACACCAGCTCGGCGCGCCCGAGATACCGCGCCATCGCCAGTTCACCTTTCGGCAGGCGCAATTGCGTTCCAGCAATGGTCATCAGCGGCAGCGCGATGGCCACGATGCTACCAAGTACAAGCGTGGACACGGTAAGCCAACGCCGCGACGCCAGGACCGGCACCGCCAGCAGCACGCCGGCCGCATAGGCCCCGACCGCCCAGTTGGCGAGCGCCCGTGACATCAAACCCTGCGCGGTAATCAGAAGAATGATCGGCACCGAAAGAGCGACCAGCGCCCGGGTTTCGGCATTTTTCGCACGAATTGTTGCAACGATCATGCCGACGAAAACGAATGGTCCGACCACACCCGCCTGGGAGAAGAAGAATTCCAGCGCGGAACCGATCTTCAGCTGGACGCCATGCCAGTTCGCATTATCCGCCGTATGGCGTGCGGTCATGAAATCATGCGCCGCGTTCCACCACAGATTGGGCGCGATGACGGCAGCGCAGACCAGCGCAGCAATGACCGCGTCACGCAACCGGATGCGCCATGCGTCACAAAGCCAGCCGGCGGCGATGAAGCAGGGCAGAAAATAGATCATCGCATATTTCGAAATCAGCCCGAGGCCGAAGCAGAGACCGAGGGCGATGCTCCAGCCTAGCGCCGCCCTGCCCTCGCTGCGGGCGAGCGCAAGCTTCCGCACGGAGATCATCGTCAGCACGATGAACAGCATCATCGGCGTATCGGTCGAGATCAGGAGGCTGCCGAGCGTTACGGCCGGCAAGGTCAGATAGATAAGGGCGGCCAGGGATGCCAGCCTGACATCATAGATCATGCGGCCGAGCGCAAGAATGGCCGCCGCCGCGACGCCATGCACCACGGGCGCGGCCAGCCGAACCTGAAACGTGCCCTCGCCGCCACCCAGAACGGTTGCCGCGCGAATGAGCCAGCCGATCAGGGGCGGCTTGGAATAGGCGCCGAGCGCCATCTCCCTGCCCCATAGCCAATATTGCGCCTCATCGACGAAAAGGTCGGTGCGGTTGAAGGCCAGCCCAACGACGCGCAGCGCGGTTACGAGGACGATCGCCGCGAATGCAAATGTCAGCCACCGGCGCTCATCGCCTGCCTGCTCGTAAGGCAGGGTCGCCGCCTCATGCATGCTGGCGGCGTTCGGCATGAATCAACCAGAGATTTCGGGCATAGATGAAAAGGCCGGACGCCTGACCCAGAATAAAGACCGGATCGCGCCGCCAGATGGCGTAGGAAAGCAGCACCAGACCGCCGAGAACGGAAAAATACCAGAAGGCCACCGGAATGACCGAGCGGTTCGCCCGTTCCGAAGAAATCCATTGAACCAGAAAACGCATGGTAAACAGCATCTGGCCCATGAAGCCGGTGCAGACCCACAGAAATTCCTTCCAGCTGTTCACATGCAGCATGGACCATAAAGCCGGTGCATTCACGGCGATGTCTCCGTTTTGAAAGTTTCAGCCCAGCTTGAGCGCTTTCGCCGGCGCAGCAGCCAGGCGACGCCGATCAGGTCGTGGATGCCGACAAGCGCGCGGCCGATATTGGTGTAATGGGAGTTCCCGTGCAGCCGCGCCCGGTGCGTGACGTCGACATGGGTGACCTGCCAGCCGTCGCGATTGAACAGCGCCGGGAAATAGCGGTGGTGATGATCGAAATAGGGCAAGGCGAGATAGGCGTCGCGGCGGAAGGCCTTGAGGCCGCAGCCGGTGTCGCGCGTGCCGTCCTTTAAGATCCGCGCCCGAAGCCCATTGGCGAAGCGGGAGGAAAGACGTTTCCCAAGCGTATCGCGCCGACCGACACGCTGGCCGGCCACAAGACCGAGCCGGCTGGGAGCGCCTGCGGAGAGAAGCGGCGCGAGAAGAGCCGGCAGATTGTCCGGCGGGTTCTGCCCGTCTCCATCCAGCATGCAGATGACAGGCGCATGCGCCGCCTGCACACCGCTGTGGATCGCCGCAGACTGTCCGCCCTGACGATCATGCCGGACGAGCCGCAGCATCGGGTAACGATCGCCAAGCGCAAGCACCGCATCGACCGTGCCGTCGGAAGATGCGTCGTCCACCACCACGATCTCGAAGGCGCCGACGGGCTGGCAGGCGGCAAAAATCTCCGCCACGAGCGTTTCCACACTCGCTTGCTCATTGTGCATGGGCACGACAACGGCGAAATCCGGCCTCGGTTTCACGCTGGCTCCGTCATATCCGTCCGCACTCAGTCCGCAGACATCATTGATAGTGGCGAGAGAAGGAGCGCGGAAAGCTTGCATGAACATGAACAGCCGTTGAACTTCACTCGATATGCGCCCGTTCTATTGCAGTTTTATTACGGGAAACGCGTCAGTGGCGGCCGGCTATTTTTTCACGGCATGCGGGAAACAATCGTACAATTCCCAGCACTTTTAACGCGGCCGTAAACAATTTTTGCCACGGTATGGCCACGTTTTTTGGGGGGAGGAAACAGGATGCCGGGTGTAAGTCCGACTGCTGTCAAAGCTAAATCATTGTCGATAAAGGCCAAATTCGCAGCGCTCGTCACGGGCGCAACGCTGGTTTCATGTCTTTCCGTGGGGCTGTTGTCCTATGAGATGGGAAAGTCGGGACTGATCGACGCCAGCGAAATCAGGCTCGAAACGGTTGCAGGCAACCAGTCCAAGCAGCTTGATGCCTATACTTTGCGCGTCGAACAGAGCATTTCCGAACTGTCGCAGAACGCCGCGGTCGCACAGGCGCTGGAAACGATGACCACCGTCGTGCCGACGGAAAGGGATGCGATCATCCAGGCTTTCCGGCGCGAGGGCGTCTCCGAAGAGGAGCGCGCCTCTTTCAACGGCGAAGGCCTGCGACTGCTTTACGCCATTCGCCACGCCACCATCAACGCCGCCATCGCCAGCGTCTGGCGCAACACCCGTGTCAGCGACATCTATGTGATCGACAAGACCGGCCTCATTATTTACACCGTGACCAAGGGGAAGAACTTCCTCACCAGCGTGACGGAACCGCAGAACGCCGCGATCAAGGACCTGTTCGACCGCATCGAAGCCGGCAAGGACGGCGTGGTCAGCACCACAGGTTTCACTGGCGGCGAAAATGATTCGGCCATGATCGGCATGCCGCTCGCCGTCTCCAACTGGGGCCAGCTCCAGCGCAAGGGCGCCGTCATCATGCGCATCGCCGCTGATCGCATCGGCGCGGTGGTGACGCCCGAGGAAACCGGCAAGACCATCGATGACGCCGTTCTCCTGAGCGCCGACGGCAAACGTCGGGCCGGCGTACTGTCGGGCGGTGCTGACGCTGCGGTTTCCGAAAGCCTCGCCGCCCTTTCCAACGCAAACAACGCCGGAACGGTGATGGCGCAGACACCTGCGGGCAACATCTTCTATGCCTATCGTCCGGTCTCCGTCTTCGGCCAGAAACATCTTTTGGCCATCGGCCAGCAGGAAAGCAAGGTTCTCGCCGCCGCCAACGATCTCGCCTTCTGGGCAACGGTTGCGACGCTGGCCGTGCTTGCGATCATGACGCTGATCGGCATTTTCGTTTCCGCGAGCCTGACCAAGCCGCTGACCGGCCTTGCGGGGCTGATGGAGCGCCTGAACGGCGGTGAAAACAACATTGAGATCAAGGCCGTTTCCCGTGGCGACGAGATCGGCACCATGGCGCGCGCGCTGGAGTCCTTCCGTCAGGGCATTCTGGACAAGCAGCGCATGGAAGCCGAATCCCATCGCAAGAGCGAAGAACTGGACGAAGAACGCGCCCAGCGGGAAATGGAAAAGGCAAGAAGCGCGAAAGAACTGGAAGAGGCTGTCGAAGCACTTGCCACCGGTCTTGCCAATCTCGCGGCCGGCAGGCTCGATCTCCGCATCGACAAATCCTTCGTGCCGTCGCTCGATCATCTGCGCATCGACTTCAACAACTCCATGGCAGGCCTGGAAGCGACCATCTCCAACATCGGCGAAAGCGCCAATGCCATCCGCTCCGGCTCCGGCGAACTGAAAAGCGCATCGGAAGACCTGTCGCGTCGCACCGAACGCCAGGCCGCAGCCCTTGAGGAAGCGGCAGCGGCACTCGGAGACATGACGCAGGCCGTCAATCTCTCGCTGTCGCGCTGCAATGTCGCCGTCGAGGCGACGGCGGGCACGATGCAAGATGCGCACAAGTCCACGGCTGTCGTTAAAGAAGCGATCGTGGCGATGGAACGCATCGAGACCTCGTCGGCCAAGATCCGCCAGATCATCGATGTCATCGACCAGATCGCCTTCCAGACCAATCTGCTGGCGCTGAATGCCGGTGTGGAAGCCGCCCGCGCCGGCGAAGCCGGCAAGGGCTTTGCCGTTGTGGCACAGGAAGTTCGCGAGCTTGCCCAGAAATCGGCAGCTGCCGCCCGGGACATCACGACGCTGATCGCCACCTCGGCGGGCGATGTGGAAAGCGGCGTGGCGCTGGTGCTGAAGACGGGTGAAAGCCTCGAGCAGATCCAGAAACGCATCCAGTCAGTCAACGACCAGATCGGCGAGATCGCCACCGCATCACGCGAACAGTCCGGCCGCCTCAGCGAAATCAATGCCTCCGTCAACGAACTCGACCATGTAACGCAGCAGAACGCGGCCATGGTGGAGGAAACGACGGCCGCCGCTTTCTCGCTATCCAGCGAGGCGGACGGCCTGACCGAACAGGTGGGGCAGTTCTCGGTCGGCGGCCTCCGCCAACGGGACCAGCGTTACGCGGCATAAACCGCAACGAAAAAAGGCCGGAGGCGAAACCTCCGGCCTTTCTGTTTGAAGCCGGGCTCCCAGGGGCCGAAGCCCCTGGGAACACGCCGGCGATCTGGCACCACAGCCCCTCGCCGGCTTCCGGGGAGGACCTCAGAAGAAACCGACCTTGTTCGGGCTGTAGGACACGAGCAGGTTCTTGGTCTGCTGGTAATGATCGAGCATCATCTTGTGGGTCTCGCGACCGATGCCCGACTGCTTGTAGCCGCCAAAGGCAGCGCCCGCCGGATAGACGTGATAGCAATTCGTCCATACGCGGCCCGCTTCGATGCCCCGGCCGGCCCGATAGGCAATGTTGGTATCGCGGCTCCAGACGCCTGCGCCCAGACCGTAAACCGTGTCATTGGCGATTTCGAGCGCCTCTTCCAACGTCTTGAAGGTGGTGACGGAAACGACCGGGCCGAAGATTTCCTCCTGGAAAATCCGCATCTTGTTGTTGCCTTCGAAGACGGTCGGCTGGATGTAATAGCCATCCTTCAGATCGCCCGTCAGCGTCTTGCGGTCGCCGCCGGTCAGAACCTTGGCGCCTTCCTTCTTGCCGATCTCCAGATAGCCCATGATCTTGTCGAACTGTTCCTGCGAGGCCTGCGCGCCCAGCATGGTCGACGGATTGAGCGGATCGTCCTGGCTGATCGCCTGAACGCGCTTGATCGCCTTTTCCATGAAGCGGTCATAGATCGATTCATGCACCAGCGCACGCGAGGGGCATGTGCAGACCTCACCCTGATTAAGCGCGAAGAAGGCGAAACCTTCGAGCGCCTTGTCGAGGAAGGCATCGTCCTCGTTCATCACATCGGCGAAAAAGATGTTCGGCGACTTGCCGCCCAGCTCCAGCGTGATGTTGGTGACGTTGTCGGCCGCATAACGCATGATTTCCTTGCCGACCGAGGTGGAGCCGGTAAAGGCGATCTTGGCGATGCGGTTGCTCTGCGCCAGCGGCTTGCCGGCTTCGAGGCCCGTGCCGTTGACGATGTTGAGGACGCCGGGCGGCAGCAGGTCTTCGATCAGTTCCATGACGATGAGAATCGAGGCCGGTGTCTGTTCCGCCGGCTTCAGCACCACGCAATTGCCGGCGGCAAGCGCCGGTGCAAGCTTCCACGCAGCCATCAGGATCGGGAAGTTCCACGGAATGATCTGGCCGACCACGCCGAGCGGCTCATGGAAGTGATAGGCGACCGTATCGTTGTCGATTTCGCCGATCGTGCCTTCCTGGGCGCGGATGCAGCCCGCGAAATAACGGAAATGGTCGATGGCGAGCGGAATATCCGCATTGGTGGTTTCGCGCAGCGGCTTGCCGTTATCCCAGGTTTCGGCACGGGCGATGAGATCGAGATTGTCCTCGATCCGCTGGGCGATCTTGAGCAGGATGTTGGAGCGCTCCGTCACGCTCGTCTTGCCCCATTTGTCGCGGGCCTTGTGGGCGGCATCCAGCGCGAACTCGATGTCGGATGCGTCCGAACGCGGCACTTCGCAGATCTTGTGGCCGGTCACCGGCGAGAGATTGTCCATGTAGCGGCCGGATTTCGGCTCCACCCATTTGCCGCCGATGTAATTGCCGTATTTCAGCTTGAAGGGCGCTTCGCCCGCTTTCTGCTGAACCTGAATGTTCATGATTTCATCCTCCCTGATGAAAACGATCCGCAGCGGACCGCATGGGAGGAAGGTGGGCCTAGATGGCGCGGTTCGGTAGAGGGGCGACGCGGTTCCGCAGCGCACATTGTCTCACATCTGCGACAAAGCCGCGTTGATCCGGCGCGATCGGCCGGATCGCAACCACAAGGACGTCAATGAACGTCGAATTTCTTCATCTTGCGATGAAGCGTGGCCCGGCTGATGCCGAGCAAGGACGCGGCCTGCGTGACATTGCCGTTGGTGCGCGACAACACGCGCCGCAACGCCGAGCGCTCCGCTTCCGCAAGATCGGAACCGCCATCGTGGCGTTGCTCCTGAAGAACATCGGCGGCGGGCAGTCCCTGCGCGATGCGGGCATCGTCCAGCTTCAACGCAAGGCGTGCGGCACGGGTCGCGCCCAGCACGAGATCGTCCTGATCTACGGCGAGCAGCGACAGCGCCGCTCCGAACCCGCTCGGCACGACGACGATGCGCGCACCCGGAAAGGCGCGGCGGAAAAGATTGCCCTCGATACGCTGCGCCGCATCCTTCACCGCCTGGGTGACGAAGGAGAAAGTCATCTCGTTGATGTCGTCGCGGCAGGTGGAAATATCGAGCGCGCCGGTCACCCGGCCGGTATGATCGCGGATGGGAGCCGTGGTGCAGCAGAGTTCGGTATTCGACGTGAAGAAATGCTGATCGCGGTAGACCACCACCGAGCGCTCATCCACCAGCGCCGTGCCGATACCGTTGGTGCCCACGCTTTCTTCGCTCCAGACCGCCCCGGACCAGAGGCCAAGCGCACGGAAATCACGGTCATCGCCCGAAGCGCCGCGCCGCTCCAGCGCAACGCCCTGCGCGTCGGTCAAAAGCAGGCAGCAGCCGGATCTGCCGACGCTTTGGAAAATGCGGTCGAGTTCATCCGTGCTTTCGGCAATCAGGCCGGCCGCACTTTCGCGGGCGCGGCGGAACTCATACTCGCTGAGAAAGATCGGCTTGCGGTTTTCCTCCGGTGCAAGATGATGTTTGACCATGCAGCGACGCCAGGAGGCGACAATCGGAGAACTTGCGGCTGCGGAACGATGGCGCGCGGTTTCATACACGCGTTCCGCATGGGCGATGTCTGTCGGCATACGCTCCTCCCAAAGCTTTTCGGCGATGGTGCGCTGGAAGCGGCCATGTTTCAACAAAAAATTTCGCGACCGGCCTTGCCGGGCGCAGCCGCAGGTGCCGCCGGACTATCGGACCGCCTTGAAATAACGCCGGCCGGCGGTAACGTCCGTTTCATCCTCGGCCGAAAGGAACGTATCGTCCACGAGATTGGCGATGGAGGTCAGCGGACCGGGCTTGCCGAAAAAGAAGCCCTGCACCTGCAGGCAACCTTCACGCCGCAGGAACTCGATATGGGCCTTGGTTTCGACTCCTTCCGCAAGCACCGGAATATTGAGGCTGTGCGCCAGAATGAGCGTCGAGCGAACGATCGCCTCCGACTGCACGTTGGTCGACAGGCCATCGATGAAGGCCCGGTCGATCTTGATCTTGTCGAAGGGGAAGCTCTGCAGCGTCGAAAGCGAGGAATAGCCCGTGCCGTAGTCATCCATGGCGATCTTGACGCCGAGCGACTTGAGTTTGCGGATGGTGACGAGCGCGTGGCGGTGGTCGGCGATGATGCTGCCTTCGGTAATTTCCAGCTCGAGCCTTTCCGGCGCAAGTCCCGTTTCGGCAAGAATTCTCTCAACCTTGTCGGGGAAATCATTATCCGCAAGCTGCTGCGGCGCGACGTTAACGGCAATGGCGAGTGACTTTTTCCACCGCGCAGCCTGCGCGCAGGCTTCTCTCAGAACCCATTCGCCCAGTTCGACGATAAAGCCGGTCTGTTCGGCGATCGGAATGAATTCGGTCGGCGAAACCATGCCCCGTTCGGGATGGTTCCAGCGCAAAAGCGCTTCGAAACCGACGATGCTGCCGCTTTTGGTGTCGTTCTGCTGCTGGTAATAAAGCTCGAACTCGTTGTTGGCGAGGCCGCTGCGCATGGCGACGGCCAGCACGTTGCGCTCACGCGCGGCCTCGTCCATGGATTTGTCGTAAAAGCAGATCGTATCGGAACTGCCGCTTTTTGCCCGGTACATGGCGACATCCGCCTGGGCCATCAGCGTATCGGCATCGATGGAGCCGGTATTGCGAACCGATATGCCGACGCTTGCGCCGACCGAAAATGTCTGTCCGTTCCATTCCACCGGCTTGCTGATCTGCTCGATCAATCGCTGGGCGAATTCCGCGCCGTCGGCGCGGGTGTAATAGGAATGGGTCATCGCCACGAATTCATCGCCGCCCATGCGGGCCAGAAACTCTCCGGTCTTCAGCACGGAACTCGCGCGGTCGGCGATGGCGCGCAACACGGCGTCGCCTGCCGCATGGCCATGCACGTCATTGATTTCCTTGAAACGGTCGAGATCGATGGACAGAAGCGCCGTATGCGCCCCCATCGAGACATGGCGTGTGCGGCGATTGAGATGTTCGATGAATGCCGCCCGGTTGGGAATGCCCGTCAGCGGATCGTGCAACGAAAGATGGCGATAGCGGGCAACCGCCTGCTGGGTGGACTGCGCATCGATGACATAAGTGGAAAGCCCGAGCGCCAGAAGCAGAAGCGTCACCGCAATGGCGCCTCCGCCCATGATGGCCGGCGGCAGCAGGTTTTCCGGAATGACGATGCGCGGGTCGAAGGCGAAGGACATCGACGCCATGCCGGTATAATGCATCGAGGCGATGGCCAGGATGAGAAACGCCACCGCGCTATACTGGCAGAAACGGTTGAGGGGCCGGGAAATGCGATTGACCGCAATGGCGCCCAGCACCGCCCCCAATATCAGCGAGGCGACGACATAGGCCCGGTCCCAGAAAATCATGCCTTGAACATTATAGGCGGCCATGCCCGTGTAATGCATCGCCGCAATGCCGAGGCCGAGGACGACTCCGCCGGCTTCCACCAGCACGCTGCGCCCGCCATAGGCGGAAATGCCGAAACCGGCAGTCGTCGTGGTAATGGCGATCAGAAGCGACAGCCCGGTGAGATAGGGATCGTATCCCACATCGCCCGCTGCGACATAGCCCAGCATCGCCACGAAATGGGTGGTCCATATCGCCGCCCCGCCATTAACGCCCGCCAGAAACAGCCAGTTGACCTTCTGCACGCCCGTCGCCAGACGTGCTTTCGAAAAAAGGCGCATCGACACGAAACTGCCCAGCATACAGACGAAGACCGCTGCGGCGGTGTATCGATAGTCGTGATCGATGGTGAGGCACTGGAGAACTTTGAGCATTGTCATCTACGCAATTGGAATTTTGCATAGCCTTATCATTCGCCAAGTTTTCACCCGGTTTATGTGCATGGATAAGCATATATTAAAGGTTGCAACAAACGAGTGAATTAGTGAAAACTAATAAAATTACAAAGCGGCACCCGTCAAAAACGGGCCGCTCTTGTCTTTATGCACCATTTGTATTATAGCGCCCGCACCCGTGTAGACACCCTTGGAGGCAACGCGGGCGGGATGGCCTTTGGCCTCTCCGGTTCAGGCCGCTTCGTTCGGCGTGAACTCTCCATATAACCTCGAAAGGAATTGCCATGAGCAAAGAATCGTATGAGCTCAAGGCCGAGGCGCGCGAACGAGTTGGTAAGGGGTCCTCTCGTGAACTTCGCCGCAACGGTTTGATTCCCGCTGTCATCTATGGTGACAAGCAGGCCCCCATTTCCATCGCGCTCTCGACCAACGAAGTCACCAAGCGTATCCACGCTGGCGGTTTCATGACGACGGTTGCGACCATCGACGTCGACGGCAAGAAGATCAAGGTTCTCCCGAAGGACTACCAGCTTGATCCGGTCCGCGACTTCACCATGCACGTCGACTTCCTGCGCGTTTCGGGCAACACGCTCGTCAACGTCGAAGTTCCGGTTCACTTCGTCAACGAAGAAAAGTCGGACATCAAGATCGGCGGCGTTCTGAACATCGTTCGCCACACGGTGGAATTCCACTGCCCGGCCAACGACATTCCGGAATTCATCACGGTTGATCTCGCTGGTCTGAAGATCGGCGACAACGTCCACATTTCGAATGTGAAGCTGCCGAAGAACATCACGCCGGTTATCGCCGACCGTGACTTCACGATCGCAACGATCGTTGCTCCGGCCGCTGGCGTTGCAGAAGAAACGACCGAAGAAGCTTCCGAGGAATAATCGGCGACCGCAAGGCCGACAGCTTTGAACAATGAGGCCCGTTCCGTTTTCGGAACGGGCCTTTTAGTTTTTATGAACTTTAAAACCAGAAAGCTTGCCATCCTCACCTGATACGCAACCCGTTTCAGTGTCGATTAACACTTCCATGAAACGATACCCTCGCGCTGTCGTGGAACACCGGCCGGGCTGAGGAAATGCGTGGGAAAACAGGCTTTTGCCGAAAACCCTAGCAAAACCCTCCGGGCGGAGGAAACGGGCGCAGCAAGTCTGGGGCAAAGGGTAGCTGCAATCGAACATGGCTCATTCCGTCGAAAGTCGCTTTATCGCGATTGTTTCCGGCGCACTTCTTACAGTGGTCGCCCCGCTCTTCACGCTTTTGCTGACGCTCTCCTACCACGAAGCCATTCGCAGCCAGCGTAACCACCTTGAGATTCTGCTGTCGACCAATGCGCAGGCGCTTGCCCGGCCCCTGTGGGACCTTGATGACGACACCATAAACCAGATTACCGGCACCCTCATTTCCGACCCCGTGATCAGGATGGTCGAGGTCAGGGATACCTCCGGCCAGCTCGATATCGTCCAGACGGCCGACAGCGACATCATTCAGGATGCCGCCTCGACGACGCGCGAAGTGACCTACAAGACCACGAAGGGCTCCGTCACGGTCGGGCAACTGACGATCTATTACGACAATGTCAGCCTTCTGACCTCTTTGAGCCGCACCGAACTGGCCTTCATCACGATTTTCATACTCGCCGTCCTCACCATCGTTCTTGCCGCCATCGCCGGCAACCGTTTCATGGTCATCCGCCCGCTGATGCGGCTCGCGGCCGCCATCGAGGCGACGCGGCGTCTCGGCTCGCGCCACCACGTCGACTGGCGCTCGAAGGACGAAATCGGCCGGCTGGCGAAAAGCTTCAACGAAATGCAGACCCAGCTCGAAAAGGAAGAGCTGGAGATCAAGAATGCGCATGAGCGCAAGACGGAAATCTACAACCGCACGCCCGCCATGCTGTTTTCGCTCGACAGGCACGACCGCATTGCCGCCGTCAGTGACTATTGGGTGCAAGCGACCGGTTACGACCGCACGCGGATACTCGGCCTGAATTTCGCCGACCTCATCCATCCCGATGACCGGCTTCTGTTCCAGCAGCGCAAGACGGCTCATCCCCTGCCCGATGCCTCACATAGCGGCATTACGGTCCGCTTCCATTGTATGGATGGCAGCGTCATGGATGCGCTCATCCTCGAAAAGGCCCTTGATTCCGGCGATGCGGCCCATCAGAGCACCTGCCTCTGCGTCATGACGGACGTGACCGAACTGCGCCAGTCGGAAAAGCGCAACCGCCAGCAGGCCATTTCCGACCACCTGACCGGCCTTTTCAACCGCCAGGGCTTCGAGGCCATTCTCGACCTGCAAATCCGCGATGCGGACCGCAACGGCAGCGAGCTGGCCTGTCTGTTCATCGACCTCGACCGGTTCAAGGCGATCAACGACAATCTCGGCCATGCTGCGGGCGACGCCGTTCTCAAACAGTTCACGTTGAAGCTCGAACCGCTGCTGACACCGCTGGACAGCGCATCGCGGCTGGGCGGCGACGAATTCGCCATCCTTCTGGCCGGTGACAAGGTGGAAGAGCGCGCCCTGCAATTCTGCGAGCGCATCTGCGCCATGCTCGACACGCCCTTCGACATCGAAAGCAACAGCATCCGCCTCAGCGCCAGCATCGGCATGGCGGTCTATCCCCTGCACGCCGCCAGCGCCTCCGAGCTTTTGCAGAATGCCGACATGGCCATGTATACCCGCAAGCGCACGGGCAAGAACGGCTCGCAGGTTTTCGACAGTTCGATCATGGACCGTGCGCGCGAACATGCGGAGCTGGAACGGGATATCGCGCAGGCGCTTTCCGAAGACTGGTTCGAGGCCTATTTCCAGCCGATTCAAGACCTCGCCACCGGCCAGACGGCGGGTTTCGAGGCGCTGCTGCGTCTCAACCACCCGGACAAGGGCCTGCTTTCCCCGGCCACAATCGTCAGCCTTGCGGAAGAAAACGGCACTATCCACCGCATCGGCAATGTCATTCTCGATCAGTCGATCGCCAATCTCGCCCGGCTGTCGCGCCTGCCGGGCATGGAACAGACCTATGTGGCGGTGAATTTCTCGCCCCTGCAATTCGAACCGGGATTGCCGACGCGCATCGCCGGCGTTCTGCACCGCCATGGCATTCTTCCCAGACGGCTGGTCATCGAGATCACCGAAGCCGTTATCATGAAGGACGATCCGCAGGTCCGGGCGATCCTCAATGCCATCCACCAGCTCGGCTGCCGCATCGCGCTGGATGATTTCGGCACGGGTTATTCCTCGCTTAGCTATCTCAGCCGTTTTCCGGTCGATATCGTCAAGATCGACCAGTCCTTCACCCGCTCGATCTGCGACGACAGGATGGACATCAGGCAGCGCAATCGCATGCTGGTCGAAGGCATCGCGGCCATCTCGCACAAGATGAACTGCGCCGTCATTGCCGAGGGCGTCGAGACGGAAGAACAGAAGGCGCTTCTAAGCGATATAGGCGCGGATTTCGGGCAGGGTTATTTCTTCGCGCGTCCGCAGCCGGTCGAAAGGCTTATCTCCTCACTCGACACGGCGTCCGGGCAAAACCGCGCCGCTGCGCGGCAAGCATGAACCGGCAGGGGGCAGCCATGGGATTGATCCGCTTTTGCCTGATCTTTCTTGCACTCGCCGCTCCGGCCAGCGCGGCCAAGCTCTTCCTGACCACCGAGGTCTATCCGCCCTATAATCTGCAGGCCAGCGACGGCAGCGTGCGGGGTGTCTATTTCGAACAGCTCAGAACCGTGCTCGAAGACACCGGCACCAGTTACGAGGTCGCCGTCATGCCCTGGGCGCGGGCGATCGCACTGGCCAGAACGCAGGCCATGCACTGCGTCTTCGCCGCCGCGAGAACACCGGAGCGGGAAAAACAGTTCAAATGGGTCACGCCGATCCATATCGACCGCAACATTCTCGTGGCGCGCCGCAACGCGAATATCGAAGCCTCCAGCCTTGAGGAAGCCAAGAAATATCGGGTGGGAACCCAGCGTGGAGATTACACCGAAGCGCTTCTGGAAAAGCTCGGTTTCCCGCAGGTGGATGTCGGCGCAGATTTCGAGATCACGCTTCACAAGCTCAAGGCCGGCCGCATCGACCTGATGCCCATGTCTGAAAGCACCTTCAAAAGCCTGCCCGCCGACACGTTCAGCGAAGTGATAACTCTCTCGCGGCAGCAGCTTGGGCTTGCCTGCAACAAAAGCGTGCCCGACGAGGTCATCGCGAAATTACAGGCCCGGCTGGACAGGCTGATCGCCGATGGAACGCAGCAGCGAATATTCGACCGCTACAATCTCGTCAGCCCCTGAGCCCATCCGAAACTCCATAAAAAGATTGACAGCCGGCGGTTTTCGGGGTGGTGACAACAGCATCATCAGGCAAAACGCGGACATGCCCCATGAAGATCATAGCAGGACTTGGTAATCCCGGCGCGCAATATGCGGGAAACCGTCACAATATCGGCTTCATGGCCGTCGATGCGCTGCAGCGCCTGCCGTCCTTTGCGCCCTGGTCGAGAAAATTCAAGGCGGAGATTTCCGAAGGCGAGATCGGCGGCGAAAAGGTCCTGCTGATGAAGCCGCTGACCTATATGAACCTTTCGGGTGAGTCCGTCGGCGAAGCCATGCGCTTCTTCAAGCTTGCGCCGGCAGACATCATCGCCATCCACGACGAACTGGATTTGCCGGCCGGCCGCGCCCGCATCAAGATCGGCGGCGGCCATGGCGGTCACAACGGCCTGAAATCGCTCGACGCCCATTGCGGCAAGGACTATCGCCGCCTGCGTCTCGGCATCGGCCATCCCGGTGACAAGGAGCGGGTGCACGGCCACGTGCTCGGCGATTTCGCCAAGGCAGACCGGGTCTGGCTCGATCCGCTTCTGGACGCCATTGCCGACAATGCCGCCATGCTGGTGAAAGCCGAGGATTCGCAGCTGATGAACAAGCTGGCGCTCACCGCGGGCACCAACCCGGAAGCCGAAAAGCCGGCCAAGGCAGCCAAACCCGCCGCACAGTCCCATATCCATCAGGCACGCAACAGCGCCCAGCCGAAAAAGCTGCCGGAAACCGGCCCGATGGCCGAAATGCTGAAACGCATGTTCAGCAAGAAGGACTAGATCGCGGATGTCTTCCGAGCCCATCGTCCTGCGGGCAGCCGGAGCCGGCGACCTGGCCGGATTGCTTCACCTTTACCGGGCGCTCAATCCGTCCGACCCTGAAATGATGGCAGAAGAAGCGAACACGGCTTTCGCAGCCATGCTCGCCCAGCCGGGCCTGACCGTGTTTCTTGCGACCGAAGGCGAAGAAGCGGTCGCCACCGCCACGCTACAGATCGTTCCGAACCTGACGCGCGCCGCCCGCCCCTATGCCCTTATCGAAAACGTGGTGACGCTGGAAAACCGTCGCGGCCGCGGATATGGCCGCGCGGTGGTGCGCCATGCCGTCGAGGCGGCTTTTGCGGCGAACTGCTACAAGGTGATGCTACTGACCGGGCGACAACGCCCGGAGGTCCACGCCTTTTATGAAAGCTGCGGTTTCGTGCAGAACAAGACGGGCTTTCAGATCCGGCAGGATTAACGCTTACTCCTCCGGCTCGGTGGTGAACATCAGCGGAAAACCCGCTTCCTTGCCGAGATCGGTCGCTTCCTTGGCCTTGGTCTCGGCAATATCGCGCTCGCAGACAACGACGACCGCGCTGCCGAAGCGGTGCGCCGTCATCATCACCCGGTGGCCGGTTTCCTCGCTCATGCGGAAGACGGCTTTCAACACCATCGTAACGAACTCACGCGGCGTATAGTCGTCATTCAGCAGAATGACCTTGTAGAGCTTCGGCCGCTCCAGCTTCGGTTTGACTTTCGGTTTCGGCTTGAGATCGACAGGACTGTCACTCATCATGGTCGCTCGTGCCTGTCGCTCATCGCGGTAGTTCATGGGAAAACCCCGTTGATGACGAAAGATCGATCGCTTGACCGGCTTATATTGCGCCGCAACCGCAGCATCGGCAACCCTGCCCGAAATTCAGCACCATTAAAGGGGCTTTGCCCGCACAAATCGGCCCGCGGGCTTGACCTTGCCCTGCCCTTTCCGCAAAAGGCTCCTCAACGAATTCTTTCAAACGGACAGGTTTCAAGCCATGGGCTTCAAATGCGGTATCGTTGGATTGCCAAATGTCGGCAAGTCCACTCTCTTCAACGCGCTGACGAAAACGGCAGCGGCGCAGGCGGCCAACTATCCCTTCTGCACCATCGAGCCGAACACCGGCGAAGTGGCGGTTCCGGATGCGCGCATGAAAATCCTCGCCGACATTGCCGGCTCGAAGGAAATCATCCCCACCCGCATCTCCTTCGTGGATATTGCCGGCCTGGTGCGCGGCGCATCGAAGGGCGAAGGCCTCGGCAACCAGTTCCTCGCCAATATCCGCGAAGTGGACGCCGTGGTTCACGTTCTGCGCTGCTTCGAAGATGACGACATCACCCACGTCGAAGGCCGCATCAACCCCGTGGCCGATGCCGAAACCATCGAGACCGAGCTGATGCTTTCCGATCTCGAAAGCCTTGAGCGCCGCACGGAACAGACCCGCAAGCGCGCCACCGGCAAGGATAAGGAATCGCTGGCGCAGTTGCCGCTGATGGAAGCCTCGCTGAAGCTCCTGAACGAAGGCAAGCCGGTCCGCACCCTGCTCTCCACGCTGGATGCCGAAGAACTGCGCATCCTTCAGGGCCTCAACCTCCTGACCGCGCATCCGGTCCTCTACGTCTGCAACGTCGCCGAAGGCGACGCCGTCGACGGCAACGAACATACCAAGGCCGTTGCCGAAATGGCGAACGCCCAGGGTGCGGAATCCGTCGTCATCTCCGCGGCGATCGAATCCGAAGTCGCACAGCTTCCCGATGAAGAGGCGAAGGAATTCCTCTCCGCCCTCGGGCTCGAGGAAGCAGGCCTCGACCGCCTGATCCGCGCCGGCTACAAGCTGCTCGATCTCATCACCTATTTCACCGTCGGCCCGAAGGAATGCCGCGCCTGGACCATCGAGCGCGGCACCAAGGCCCCGCAGGCCGCCGGCGTCATCCACTCCGATTTCGAACGCGGCTTCATCCGTGCCAACACCATCGCTTACAACGACTATGTCGCCTTCAAGGGCGAAGTCGGCGCGAAGGAAGCCGGCAAGGCTCGCGACGAAGGCAAGGAATATGTGGTTCAGGACGGCGACGTCATCCACTTCCGCTTCAATACCTGATCCGGCCTTTGGCGACCTCGATAGGGTCGCTGAGAGGGGTAGCCGAACATTGCGGCACGGTTTCTTCTCCCCGCCGGGGAGAAGGTGGCCCGAAGGGTCGGATGAGGGGGCTAGCTCTGGGTTTATCTCTACCCTCGCCCCCTCATCCCGCTGCCGCGACCTTCTCCCCCTCGGGGAGAAGAAACACGTGGCTCCCCGCTCGCCCCATTCCTCTGCATTGCATCCTCGATTTGACCTTTACGTAAAGGGAAAAATCATTTTAGATGCCGTCGATATTGACTGTGCGAAGGGAGGAAACCATGACGCCGGTCGCGACATATGCCTATGAGGATTTTTCCGTCGGTCGGGAATTTCCTTTGGGCCCGCAATCGATCTCCGCAGAGCAGATCATCGCCTTCGCCAGCGAATTCGACCCACAGCCGATGCATCTTTCCGAAGAGGCTGGCCGCCAGAGCATTCTCGGCGGCCTGGCGGCTTCCGGCTGGCACACCTGCAGTCTGCTGATGCGGATGATGGCGGACAGCTACATTTCGAACTCGACCTCGCAGGGCAGCCCCGGCATCGATTTCGTCGACTGGAAAAAGCCGGTTCTGGCGGGCGATACGCTTGTCGGAAAATCCATCGTGCTGGAACAGCGGCCCTCCGCGTCGCGCCCCGGCATCGGCCTCGTGAAATTACGCCACGAGCTTTATAACCAGCGCGGCGTTCTGGTGTCGCACGGGGAAAACACCGTGATGTTCCTGATGCGCGGCAATGGAGGCGTTGCAGCATGAAACTGGCAGAACTTTCTCCCATCGGCGAACGTGTCACCCTCGACACACTGCATTTTTCCGCCGAAGACATCATCCGTTTTGCCCGCGATTTCGATCCGCAGCCCTTTCATCTCGACGCGGAAGCCGCAAAGAACAGCGTTTTCGGCGCTCTCTGCGCTTCCGGCTGGCACACCGGCGCAGGCTGGATGAAATGCTTCCTCTCTCACTGGGCCAAAGAGGTGAAAAGGTTGAAGCTACAGGGCCTTGAGCCGCCCAAACTCGGCCCCTCCCCCGGCTTTCGCGAACTCAAATGGAAAAAACCGGTCTTCGCCGGAGACGATGTCACCTATTTCGTGACCCTGCTCGACACCCGAGCGCTGGAATCCAGAGCCGGCGTCTGGCTGAACACCACATTTAACGAGGGCGTCAACCAGTCGGGAGAAACAGTGATGACCTTCCAGAGCGGGGTTCTGGAATTCGAATAGAAAAGCGTCGGGGCAATAGCGTCATCATTGCCCCGTTACCATCTCAGTGGCCGGAAAACTCCACCAGTGTGCGCACCTCGACACCGAGGTCTTCCAGCTTCTTGCGGCCACCGAGATCGGGCAGGTCGATAACGAAACAGGCGGAAACGATTTCCGCACCCATCTGCCGCAAAAGCTTGACCGCACCTTCGGCAGTGCCGCCGGTGGCGATCAGGTCGTCGACCAGAATGACCTTTTCGCCCGGCTGGACCGCATCCACATGCATTTCCATTTCGTCGACGCCGTATTCAAGGCTGTAGGCGACACGGACGGTGGTGTGCGGCAGCTTGCCCTTCTTGCGGATCGGCACGAAACCGGCCGATAGCTGATGCGCCACCGCACCGCCCAGAATGAAGCCGCGTGCTTCCATGCCGGCGATCTTGTCGATCTTCGTTCCAGCATAGGGCTGCACGAGTTCGTCCACGGCACGGCGAAAAGCGCGGGGGTTGCCGAGCAATGTCGTGATGTCCCGGAAGATGATGCCCGGCTTCGGATAGTCGGGAATGGAACGGATGGCAGCGGAAAGCTCCGAAGCGATGACGGTCATGGTATTTCCAGTTGAGATAAGGGAAATGGATCAGAAGGTTCGGACCACCCTATCAACTTGACGGCTGCGGACCAACTAAAAAGGGCCGGCGCTCATTCCGCCGGCGACATTCCCTCGATCCGCGCCCAGACCGGGCAGACATCCTCGAAGGAATGCGACAGGGGCCGCAGCGCCTCATCGTCCCTGTCATCGAAACTTCCAAAGACCAGCGCAACCGTCGGCGCGTCGTCGACGGCGCCAAGCGTGCTGCCGCAGATCGGGCAGAAAGCCCGGCTGGAATAATCGGAGGATCGGAAAGTCAAAGGCGCGCCGCCCTCTCCCGTCCATGTCACCGCATCCTTCTCGAACTCCACCCAGGCAAGGCCGGGCGCACCGGAATGGCGCTGGCAAATATCGCAGGAGCAACTGTGCGGATTACCGGGCTCGCCCTTCGCTTCAAAACGGATGGAGCCGCACAGGCAGCCGCCGTTACGAATTGTCGTCATTTCCACCATCCCTCCCGGCACATGAAAAAGCCCCCACGGAAGACCGTGGGGGCCAATGACTGACGGGCATCTTCTGGATGCCGATCAATGTTCCTTGTTGGCGTAGACCGATTTCTTGGTGAGATAGATCAGCGCCGTAAAGATGAACAGGAACACCATGACCATGAAGCCGGTGCGCTTGCGCTCTTCCAGATGCGGTTCTGCCGCCCACATCAGGAACGCAGCGACGTCCTTGGAATATTGGTCCACGGTCTGCGGCGCGCCGTCATCATAGGTCACCTGATCGGCACTGATCGGCGGCGCCATCTTTAAGGAAGTGGCGCTGACGAAGTACGGATTGAAGTGCGTGCCTTCCGACACCTTGTACTCCGAACCATCCGGGTTTTTTATGCCAGCCGGCGGATCCTGATATCCGGTCAGCAGCGCATGGATATAATCCGGGCCGCCTTCCTGGTAACCACCGACGATCGGGATCATGTCGATGATGAATTGCGGAAAACCGCGCTCCACGCCACGCGCCTTGGCGAGCAGCGACATGTCGGGCGGGGCCGCTCCACCGTTGGCGGCAGCGGCCGCCTCATGGTTCGGGAAAGGCGAAGGGAAATGATCGGAAGGCACGGCCTTGCGATTATACATTTCACCATCGGCGTTCGGCCCGTCCTGTACCTCATATTCCGCGGCGAAAGCCTTCACCTGCTCCTCCGAATAGCCGAGATCCTCCAGCGTGCGGAAGGAAACGAGGCTCATGGAATGGCAGGCGGAGCAGACTTCCTTATAGACCTTCAGGCCGCGTTGCAGCTGGCCCTTGTCGTATTTGCCGAAGGGTCCGGCAAAGGACCAGCTCTGCTCCTCGGGCTTGATGACCGGGAAGTGATTGCCGGCGATCGCATGCGTGGCCTGGGCGGCGAGATCATGGCTCTCCTCCGCCGCAAAAGCGGCGGCGGAACAGCCAATGGCGGCGAAAAGCGCGATGCTCGTGAGAAGCGTCTTCATTGTCGTCATCCTTCCTTCGCGCTCAGACTTCGGCAGCCGCAGATGCGGCACCTGTCTTGGCGGCGTTCTTTTCGAGAACGGCCTCGGTAATCGAATTCGGAATACGCCGGGGCGTTTCGACCAGACCGAGGATCGGCATGATGACGAGGAAGAAACCGAAGTAATAAAGCGTGCCGAGCTGCGAATAGCCGACATAATTGCCTTTCAGCTCGCCGGTGAGCAGGCCGAGCAGGCCAGTTCCTTCCGCCGGGCGTGAACCCAGCCAGCCGAGCATGATGGCATTGACCACAAACAGCCAGAAGAACATCTTGTACCAGGGACGATAGACGGCGGAACGCACCTTCGACGTATCGAGCCAGGGCAGGAAGAACAGCACGACGATCGCGCCGAACATCACGAGAACGCCGCCCAGCTTGGAATCGATGATCCAGATGTTGAAGGTGATGGCGCGCAGCATGGCGTAGAACGGCAGGAAGTACCATTCTGGAACGATATGCGCCGGCGTCTTCAGCGGATCGGCCATGATGTAGTTGTCGGGGTGGCCAAGGAAGTTCGGCATGTAGAACACGAACCAGGCATAACCGATCAGGAACACGGAAACACCGAGCGCATCCTTAAGCGTCGCATAGGGCGTGAAGGGAACCGTGTCGGTCTTGCTCTTCACTTCGACGCCGGTCGGGTTGGTCTGGCCGGTCACATGCAGTGCCCAGATGTGCAGGATCACGACGCCTGCGATCATAAAGGGCAGCAGATAGTGAAGCGCAAAGAAGCGGTTCAGGGTCGGCTGATCAACGGCAAAGCCGCCGAGCAGGAACTGCTGGATCCATTCGCCGATGGCGGGGAACGCGGTGAAGAAGCCGGTGATGACGGTTGCGCCCCAGAAGGACATCTGGCCCCAGGGCAGAACGTAGCCCATGAAGCCCGTCGCCATCATCAGCAGGAAGATCACGCAGCCGAGAATCCAGAGGATTTCGCGCGGCGCCTTGTAGGAGCCGTAATAAAGGCCGCGGGCGATGTGCAGGTAAACCGCGATGAAGAAGAACGACGCACCGTTGGCATGCATGTAGCGCAGCAGCCAGCCATGGTTGACGTCGCGCATGATCTTTTCGACGGAATTGAAGGCGACCGTCGTTTCGGCCGCATAATGCATGGCCAGCACGACGCCGGTGAGAATTTGCACCAGCAGCATGACGGAAAGCATCGCGCCGAAGGTATAGGCGTAGTTCAGGTTACGCGGGACAGGATAGGCAACGAAGCTGTCATAGATCATGCGCGGCAAGGGAAGCCGCGAATCGATCCACCTTTCGATGCCGGTGGACGGCTGATAACTGGAATGACCACTCATGAATATCTGTCCCCTTATCCGATCTTGATCACGGTATCGGATGTGAATGCAAATGTCGGGATGGCGAGGTTTTCCGGCGCCGGACCCTTACGTATGCGGCCCGCCGTATCGTAGTGCGAGCCATGGCAGGGACAGAACCACCCGCCGAAATCGCCGGCCTGGCCGAGCGGAACGCAACCGAGATGGGTGCAGGAACCGACCATGACGATCCAGTTTTCCTTGCCCTCGCCGGCGGAGCGGTCGATATCCGTCGCCTGCGCGTCGGCGGCGATGTTGGCATTGCGCGCCACAGGATCCTTCAGATCGCCGAGAGCGACGGCCTTGGCTTCCTCGATTTCCTTCTCCGTGCGGTTGCGGATGAAAATCGGCTTGCCGCGCCACTTCACGGTAAGCGACATGCCCGGCTCGACGGCCGTGACATCCACCTCGATGGAGGCGAGCGCCAGCGTCGATGCATCGGGACGCATCTGGTCGATAAAGGGCCATGCGACGGCGGCGGCACCGACAGCGCCCGCCATTCCCGTCACTAGGTAAAGAAAATCGCGACGGGTCGGTTCACCCGAAGCGTCGTGATTGGTTACGTGCTCGCTCACCGCTACACCATCCTCTGCGCTGTTTTTGCCGTAAATCGCATGAGTCCTCCCGCTATGATTTGATCCAAGACAAACTCCGTCCCATCGTCCTGGTCATTCTCGCGGCATTTGAGAAACCGCGTCATGTGTTTGATCGCAAAATATTGACTGACTTGGCAAGAGCAAAGCACACAAAGCTGCCGTAATTCTGCCGGAGGGGGCCGATTTGGCTCGCATTTTTTCGCCGTCCTTGGCAGGCGGGCAACATTGTGCGCATCCATGCACCATGTTAGGAGACTTCAAGGGAGAGCGCGGAAAGCAGGGATTCGGATGACGGCGAAGCTCTCTTGCATGGTCTCCACGGCGGTGGCTGCCGTTCTTTTCGTCGCCAGCCTGCGTTATGTGACGGATTTCTGGCTTCTCGCCTTCGTCACCAGTTTCCAGCTGCACATCGCCATCGTCTGTATCCTGCTCTCATGCCTCGTTTTCTGGCTGACGCGCGACGCGGTTTCCGCGCTCCTCGTCGTGTGGTCGCTTGCGCTCGCCATCCATGCCATTGCCATGCTTCTGGAATTTTCCTCATCCGCCAACCCGGCGCCGGGCGCCAAATCCTTCCGGCTGCTGTCCTTCAACGTGCTGATGGACAATGCCACCAATGCGGATGCAATTGCCGACACGATTCTCGAATCGGGTGCGGATGCCATCTATCTCTTCGAGGCGGCGGCGCTGAAATCGGCCCTGCCGCGACTGCAGCAAACCTATCCGCACAGGCTTGGCTGTTACACCGGAACGCCCGGATGCGATCTGGTGATCCTGTCAAAAAGACCGTTGCTGGAAGGCCGTTTCCATAGTCTCAGCGATCTTCGGCGGGATCGGTTCGCCATAGCCCATATCGATCTTGACGGCACGGAACTGACGCTCGCCGCCGGGCATATCACCAAGCCCTATTTCGACGATTATCATCGCGACGAACTCGATGAAGTCAGTGAAATTCTCTTTCGCGTCACCGGGCCGCTCATTCTGGCCGGAGATTTCAATTCGGCCAGCATCGCCCCTGACATGCGCGCTTTCCTCGCCGCCAACGATCTGAAAAAAGCGACCTTCGAACCCGCCACATGGCCGACAGAGGCCGGCCGCTTCGGCATCGCCATCGACCACATCTTCGCCCGCGAACCGGCGACGCTGATGAAAACCACCCGCCTGCCCGACAGCCTCGGCTCCAATCATTATGGCCTGATGGCGGATTTCATGATCGGGAAATAGCCGAGGGCCTTATTGCGCCGCTTCGTCCGCGGCAAGAAAACCGCCCGACTGCCGCGCCCAGAGTTCCGAATAAAGTCCGCCCTGCATGACCAGATCGGAATGGCTGCCCTGTTCGACGATGCGCCCCTGATCCATCACGATCAGCCGGTCGAGAGCCGCGATGGTCGACAGGCGGTGGGCGATGGCCAGCACCGTCTTGCCCTGCATCAACTCATCCAGATTGCTCTGGATCGCCGCCTCCACCTCCGAATCGAGCGCCGACGTCGCCTCATCGAGCACGAGGATCGGTGCGTCCTTCAGCATCACGCGGGCGATTGCGATGCGCTGTCGCTGGCCGCCGGACAATTTCACGCCGCGTTCGCCCACATGTGCGTCGAACCCCTTGCGGCCGCGCTGATCCTCGAGCCTGGCGATGAAATCATCCGCCTTGGCTCGCCGCGTCGCCTCCTGCAATTGCGCTTCGGTGGCGTCGGTGCGGCCGAACAGGATATTGTCGCGAATGGAGCGATGCAGCAGCGACGTATCCTGCGTGACCATGCCGATATGGGCGCGCAGCGATTCCTGCGTCACCCTGGCGATATCCTGCCCGTCGATCAGGATGCGGCCTTTTTCGACATCGTAAAAACGCAGGAGCAGATTGACGAGGGTGGATTTTCCCGCCCCGGAGCGTCCGACGATGCCTACCTTCTCGCCCGCTCTGATTTCGAGATTGAGATGGTCGATGACGCCGTTCGCGCGCCCGTAATGGAAGCTGACATTTTCGAAACGGATGCCCGGCTTCTTCACCTCCAGCGCTGTCGCCTCCGGCGCATCGACGAGACCGATCGGCTGCGAAATCAGTTCGGCGGCATTCTGCACCGTGCCGAAATTGCGCATGATGCCGTTGAACTGCGTCATCAGCCGGCCGAGCAGGAAGTTGAGACGCAGCACCAGCGCCAGCGTGAAGGCCACCGCACCGGAACTGATCTTGCCGGAAAGCCACAGATCGATGCAGAGCGCGGCCATGGACGTGATCATCACGCCGGACAACAGCGCCATGGAGGCACGCACGCCGGTGATGAACCGGGTGAATGTCATGGTCGCATGCTGGAAAATGTCGAAACCCTGCCGCATGTAGCGGTCATTGGCATCATCTCGCCCGAACAGCCGGAGCGTCTGGATATTGCTGTAGGCATCCACCATGCGGCCGGAGAGCATCGAGGCGGCTTCCGCCGTTTCCTTGGAATGGTAGCGGATACGCGGCACGAAATAGCGCGCCAGCAGCGAGAATATCCCCACCCAGACGACGACGACGACCGCAAGCCGCCAGTCGAGCCCGCCAATCAGGAACAGCATGGAAACGGAATAAATGCCGACGAACCACACGCTTTCCATCAGCGAGGTGACGAGATCGCCCGCCGCCTGCCCGCCCGACCAGACCTTGGTGACGATGCGGCCGGAAAAATCGTTCTGGAAGAAGGTCAGCGATTGCCGCGCCACATGCATATAGGATTGCCAGCGCACCAGATTGTAAAAGCCGGGCGTGATGATCTGCTGATCCACCAGCGCCGTTACCATGGTGACGATAAAACGCACCACGCCGATCAGCACCAGCATGCCCACCAGCTCGCCGCCATGGGCCGCAAGCAGCCCCGCCCAGCCCTCTTCCGGCTTCACGGTAGAGAGAATATCCACCAGCCGCCCGACGAACCAGAACAGCGCCGCCTCGATGGCCGCCGTCAGCCCGCCCAGCACCAGCATGGCTAAAAACGGCGCCTTGGCCTGCGAGATGTAGAACCAGATAAAGGCGAACGTGCTTTCAGGCGGCCGCAAATCGTCCTTGCGGGCGAAGGGCTTTATCCAGTTCTCGAAAAACTCGAAGATGCGGGTAATAACCATGATCCGGATATAGGCGGATTCCCGGAGCGGGAACAGCCGCGAAGGCTTCGGGAAGAGATTATATTTCGGTAACATTCGTGGAATGAAGAAGGGCGGGGAATGTTCCCCGCCCTTAAATCGACCCAGCGATATTTTGCGCATCGGTTGCATCCTCACACCGTCACCCCGGACTTGATCCGGGGTCCAGCGCGATCAAGTCCTTGATCGCAAAAGACTCCTCTCACGGCGCGGACGCGCCGTGGCTGGATGCCGGATCTAGTCCGGTATGACGGAAGAGAGGTTGGCACACATATCATAGGCGAGAGGGCGGGAAACCATGCTTGCCGCCCTCTCGCTTTTCCTTACTCTGCGGCCACTTCCGCCTCATGGTCGGCGATGAAGCCGCCGGACTGGCGCCGCCACAGGTCGGCATAGATACCGCCCATCGCCACCAGCTCCGCATGGCTGCCCGCCTCCACGATCCGGCCCTTGTCGAGAATGATGAGCCGGTCCATTTCGGTCAGTGTCGACAGGCGGTGGGCAATCGCGATTACCGTCTTGCCTTCCATCAGCGAGAACAGGTTTTCCTGGATCGCCGCCTCGACTTCGGAGTCGAGCGCGGAAGTCGCCTCGTCCAGCACCAGAATCGGCGCGTTCTTGAGGAAGACGCGGGCGATTGCGATACGCTGGCGCTGGCCGCCGGAGAGCTTCACGCCGCGTTCGCCCACCTGCGCATCGAGGCCCTGACGGCCATGCATGTCGACAAGCGTTTCGATGAAGTCCCAGGCATTCGCCCGCTTCGCCGCCGCGATCACCTGCTCGTCCGTAGCTTCGGGATGACCATAAGCGATGTTGTCGCGGATCGAGCGATGCAGCAGCGAGGTATCCTGCGTCACGACGCCGATCAGCTCGCGCAGGCTGTCCTGGGACACCTTGGAGATGTCCTGCCCATCGATGGTGATCCTGCCCGCTTCCAGATCGTAGAAACGCAGAAGCAGGTTCATCAGCGTCGTCTTGCCCGCACCCGAGCGCCCGACCAGACCGACCTTTTCGCCAGGTTTGATGTCGAGCGTCAGCCCGTCGATCACGCCCTTGTTCTTGCCGTAGTGGAAACGGACATTGTCATAACGGATCGCGCCCTGCGGTGCGGCAAGCTCAGGCGCCTTCGGAACGTCGACGATGTCGTGCGGCTTCGTCATCATCGACATGCCGTCATAGACGGTGCCGATATTTTCGAACAGCGAGGTGACTTCCCACATGATCCACTGCGACATGCCGTTGACGCGCATGGCAAGGCTGATGGCGATGGCGACCGAACCGGCCGTGACCGAACCCTGCATCCAGAAATAAAGACCGAGCGCCGCCGTGGAAAACAGCACCAGGGCGTTGTTGAGGTCGATCAGGATGTTGAAGCCGGAAATCTTGCGCATCTGGCGGTGAACCGTGCCGAGAAACACATTCATGCCCTCACGCGCATATCTTTCCTCGCGCCCCGCATGGGAAAACAGCTTGATCGTTGAGATGTTGGTGTAACTGTCGACGATCCGGCCCGTCATCATCGAGCGCGCATCCGCCTGCTCCTGCGCCAGCCGGCCGAGCTTCGGCACGAAATAAGCAAGGATGGCCATATAGATACCGAGCCAGACCAGCAGCGGAATGACCAGCCGCCAGTCCGCCGCCGCGACCATGAACAGCATCGAGACGACGAAGCTGATCGCATAGACGAAGACGTCGATCACCTTCAGCGCCACTTCGCGGATCGCCAGCGCCGTCTGCATCACCTTGGTGGAAACGCGGCCGGCAAACTCGTTGGCGAAGAAGTTCATGGAATGGCGCAGCAGGAAACGGTGCATCTTCCAGCGCGCAATCATGCCGAAATTGCCGGCAAGCGTCTGGTGCATCGTCATGGTGTGGATCGCGCCCATCAGCGGCAGCACGAAGAGCACCAGCGCCGCCATGCCGATCAGATGCCAGCCCTCATCGGCAAAAAATGTCTCGCGATTGGCCGTGGACAGCCAGTCGACGATATTGCCAAGGAATTTGTAGAGCATGGCTTCCGCAATCGCGATGCCCATGGACATCAGGCCGAGCAGCAGGAGCCATGGCCATGCGGGCTTCACATAGTGCCACAGGAACGGCAAAAGCTTCTTTGGCGGCACGGAGGGCGCCGAAGAGGGAAAAGGATCGAGGCGTTTTTCAAACCAGCCAAACATAGGCCAAGCTCCGGCAATCAATCGCTCCATCGTGACATGGTGAGCGGACACAAATATGGCTCACGACGGAACGGAAAAGTCTTTGGATATGGCCGTGACAGCCACATGACGAATCGAAAAATGGGAAACGCGGGCGAACCGCGGAGTAACACCTAAGCCAGCAGCGGCACGACTGGGGCCGGGAGGCGGATGCGAATGTCATTTGGCATGAGAACCTCCCTTGGCTGGTGTTGAAGATATGGCCTTGTAGCGCAAAATTTAGTCAATGACCAGTCGGAAAGACACCGAATACGCGAGAAAACATGCAGGTGCCGCCCAAAGGCGAACGGGCGGAGATGACCCCGCGAGGTCTCCGCCCGTTAAACGATGCGGACATCGCCCTATTCGGCCGCGGGTAGCCGCCCTGTGTGTCACGCGAATGAATATCCAGCCGGGAACGGCGCTTCAAAGGGACTTTTTGCAGCATAGCTGTCGCCCGGCCCCTGCCCGTGATAATCGGATGGGCACGCAAACCGCAGTGAGACGTCCATGCCCGATACCATGCCCGAAATAAGGATCGCCCTTTACCAGCCCGATATTCCCGGCAACACCGGCACCATCCTGCGGCTGGCCGCCTGTCTCGGCCTCGGGGTCGACATCATCGAGCCGGCCGGTTTCGATATTTCCGACCGCAATCTGAAACGGGCGGGCATGGATTATATCGCAGCGGCGGCGCTGACGCGCCATGTCAGCTGGGACCGTTTCGAGGAATGGCGGGCAACCACCGGCCGCCGTCTCGTTCTCGCCTCCACCAAAGCCGCCCTGCCCTATACGAAGATCGCCTACCGCACGGATGACATCCTGCTTTTCGGCCGCGAAAGTGCGGGCGTACCGGACCATGTGCATGAAAAGGCAGAGGTGCGAATCATCATCCCCATGGTGGCGGGACAGCGCTCCATCAACGTCGCCATGTCGGCGGCGATGATCGCTGGCGAGGCTTTGCGCCAGGTGGCATGGGCCTAGGCGTCATTTTTAACGCCAATTTTTCGGGCAAATACAAAATTTGACCGTTTTTACTTCAAAACTGTCGCAACCCGGCCTGTACCGAGGGCATTGAGGCTCCTATACTGATTAGCCGGACAATAAAAATCGTGCTCGCCGGAACCATCCGCCGGCGGGTGTGAGGAGACGTCGCATGCAATCCACCATTGTCATCGTCAACCTTCTCGGCGCAGTCGCGCTGTTGCTCTTCGGCCTTTCCCAGGTCAAGGATGGCGTCACCCGCGCCTTCGGCATGAAACTGCGAAGCGTGCTGGCCACCGGCACCCAGAACGGTCCGCGTTCCTTCTTCTCCGGCTTCTTCGCCACCGTCGCGCTGCAAAGTTCGACGGCGACGGCGCTCACCGTCGCCTCCTTTGCTGAACGAGACCTCATCAGGCCGCGCATGGCGCAGGTGGTGCTGCTCGGCGCCAACGTCGGCACCGCCGTTACCGCATGGATCGTGGCAGCCGGCGTGGAATGGCTGTCGCCGCTGCTGATCCTTGCTGGCATTATTTTGAAAAAGGGCAGTTCCAATGCCCGGCAGGGCGGCGGAACGGCGCTGATCGGCATCGGCCTCATGCTTCTGTCGCTGCATCTGTTGAGCGGCGCGACAGAACCGATGCGCGCCTCGCCGGCTCTCGGCGTCTTTATCGGCCTGCTTGACGGGGCATGGCCCGTCGCGCTGATCTTTTCCGCCGTGCTCGCCTTCGTTTCGTCTTCCAGCCTTGCCGTCGTGGTGCTCATCCTGTCGCTCGCCGCCACCGGCACGCTTTCCACCGGCCTCATCATCGTGCTCATTCTCGGCGCCAATCTCGGCGGCGCCATTCCGCCGGTGATCGCCACGCTTTCCGGCCCTGCCTCGGCGCGGCGCATCACCATGGGCAACCTTCTGGTGCGCACCATTGGCTGCCTCATCGCCCTGCCGCTCGCCTCCTATGGCGCGGAGTTCCTGCAGCAATTGCCGCTTTCGCCCGCAAAATTGCCGGTCGACGCCCATCTGATCTTCAACGTCATTCTAGCGGCGCTGGCCTGGCCCTTCTCCGGCCTCCTGTCCGACCTGATGGCGAGGCTGGTGCCGGGCGATCCGAAAGCCGAAGACGGTCCGAATTTCCTCGACCAGCAGGCGCTGGACATGCCGGTCGTGGCCCTTGCCAACGCCACCCGCGAAGTGCTGGGTGTCGGCGACAGCATCGAGCGCATGCTGATCCGCGCCGAAAACGCCTTCAAGCACAATGATCTGGCGCCGCTTCAGGAGGTTTCCCTGCTCGAAAAGAAGGTCGACCGGCGCCAGCAGGAGGTGAAGGTTTATCTGTCGCAACTGGGGCGCAAGGGGCTTGCCGACGAAGAAGCCCGCCGTTCGATCGCCATCATCGATTACGCGATCAACCTCGAACATATCGGCGATATCATCGAAAAAGGCATCTGCGAGCAGATCCGCAAGAAGGTGCTGAACAGCTTCAAGTTTTCCGATGACGGCTATGAAGAGCTGAAAACCCTGTTCGACATGACCATCGAGAACCTGCGCGCCGCCCAGAGTATTCTGGTAACCGGCGATTTCGAACTCGCCCGCAGGCTGATGGAAAGCAAGGTGGATATACGCCGCCTCGAAAAACAGTCCTCCAACCGCCATCTGGAGCGGCTGCGAGACGGGCTTGCGGAAAGCATGCAGACCAGTTCGCTGCATCTCGACATGCTGCGAGATCTGAAGCGCATCAACGCCCATATCGTCACGGTGGCGCATCCCATTCTGGATGAAAGCGGCGTGCTGATCGAAAGCCGCCTGCGTTATGCCGAGCCCCGCGCCTGAAAGCATTTCGGGGGAAATGCGAAAACGCTCTAAACTTCAATCCGCCGAAGGAAGCCGCCGCATGGTGAATTCGATGCGGTCGCCTTCCAGTTGCCGCCAGCTTTCCACTTCCGTCCAGTAGGCCGCTTTCGGAAAGCTGTCGAACCATTCGCGCGCTTTGGCGCGGGCTTCCTCGCGTCCGAGACAGAAGGTCTGCCGCACGAACATGCCGTTGCGCGTCTTGTCGTCGCCCGAGCCTTCACGCGCCTTGCGGTGATTGGCGATCCTGCGCTTCAGCCCGTCGAGGGGCGGCGGTCCGGTAAATTTCGTCATGATATTCACCTCTGGCACCTACATCGATAAAGATAGTGCCCGCATGTGAACTTGGCGAGTCGAATTTGTGCGCGGGGCCTGCACCTGCTAGACGCGACAGGGAATCGACTTCACCTAAGGAGAATACGCATGGAACGGCCAATCTTGCCGAAGGGCTTGCCCGACGACATCGAAGACAAGAAGGCCCTTGCCCAAGCCTGGTTCCAGCATCTGCGCGACACCATCGTTAACTCCTTCGAGACCCTCGAAAACGACCTGACCGGACCTCTTTCCGACCAGGAGCCCGGCCGTTTCGTCCAGAAAGACTGGCTGCGCGACAATGGCGAGGGCGGCGGCGGTAAGATGTCGATGATGGAAGGCCGCGTCTTCGAAAAGGTTGGCGTCCACACCTCCACCGTCTATGGCGAATTCTCGCCGGAATTCCGCAAGCAGATACCGGGTGCGGAAGAAGACCCGCGTTTCTGGGCGTCGGGCCTCTCGCTCATCGCCCATCCCGTCAACCCCAATGTGCCGGCGGTGCACATGAATACCCGCATGGTCGTCACCACCAGCCACTGGTTCGGCGGCGGCGCGGATCTGACGCCGGTGCTGGGGCGCAGACGGACGCAGGAAGACCCGGACAGCCAGCTTTTCCACCGTGCCTTCGAAATCACCTGCAACCGCCATCCGGTTGCCGATTATCCGCGCTACAAGACGTGGTGCGACGAGTATTTCTTCCTCAAGCACCGTAACGAAGCCCGCGGCATCGGCGGCATCTTTTTCGACTGGCTGCACCCGCAGGAGGAAAATGGCGGCTGGGACACCAATTTCGCCTTCGTGCAGGATGTCGGCCGCGCCTTCAATCTGGTCTATCCGAAAATCGTCCGCGCCAATTTCAACCAGAACTGGACGGAAGAAGACCGCGACGAGCAGCTCATCCGCCGCGGCCGCTATGTGGAATTCAACCTGCTTTACGATCGCGGCACGATCTTCGGCCTCAAGACCGGCGGCAACGTCGAATCGATCCTCTCGTCTCTGCCGCCGGTGGTGCGCTGGCCTTAAAAAACCTCACGCAAATTTGACGCTCATCAGCCAATTTGTCGCAAATAGCGCAAATTAGGACTTATGGAAAAATCAAGGCGATGATAGTCTCCTCCCCGCAGACGTACTGGAGGAGCTATCGTCATGATTACTTCGAACAGCATGCCTATCTCTGCTTCCCCCGAGGAAGCCCAGCATTCCATCGATACCCCTGATTTGATCGACCGCCTGGCAGCGGAAATGCGCGCCACGGGTGATCGCGAACTGCCGCATTCCTTTTATGTCGAGCAGGTAAAACGCTCCCTTGCCGGACAAAAAACGGCACGGCGGGCGGCCAATGACGAAATGCCTCGTACAAAAATTCCGGCAGCCGGCACATCCTCTGTTTTCCAGTGCTGGGCGATGCCCGAATAGGGGCCTGAATAAGGTCGAAGGACGCCGCTCTGGAACATAAGCGGTGAACATTCGTTTCTTGTCGGAGGGACAGCAGGCAATCGAATTGCTGTCCCTCACTCTCGCACATTCTCCCTGTCGAAAATCGATTCCGCTTTTCGACAGGGAGAATGTGCAGACTCAATATGTTAGAGCGTCCTTCATGCGTCCGAAAGGACGCATGGCGCTCTAAAACAGGGAGGCAAGACCATGAGACTGTTTGAATGTGGAACGCTCGTGCCCGGCTGTGCCTGGCACACGCGCGCAGATGACGACGCCGAAGTGGTGCGGCGCACCGTGGAACATATGCGATCGGCGCACGGCGAGACCGTCATCCGCGAGAACATGATCGAAAATATCAAATCCCGCATTCGCGACGAGGCAAATGCGGCCTGAGCCGCGACGCCGCCGTCGCTGACCTCAATTCTCCAGCATATCCTTCAGCCGGGCGGTTAACGCTGCCCGGTCGAGTGAGAAATTGACTTCGACCCACTTTTCCTCGAGGCTTTTCAGCACTTCGCCCACCTTCGGTCCGGCCTCGACGCCCGCGGCCATCACATCCGCACCACTCAGCGGAAAGCCCGGTTTGTGGAATTTTTCCGCCCGCGTCAGCAAAGTCGAAAGCCGCGCCACTTTCTGCATGGCCGTGTCGCCAGCCGAAAGATCGGCACGGGCCGAAGCAAGCGCCAGTTTCAGCCGCGTCTTCACGCCCTCGACGCCCTGACGATAAAGCAACCGGTCGAGCGCGGTCTCCTTCATCTCCGGGTCAGCCGCCGGCGCCGAAGCCCAATGGGCAAGATAAGCCGCTTCGGCCTTCGACAGCCGGAGACGCGCGGCAAGGGCGGCCAGCCTGTCCCTGTCAGGCGGCACGATGGCGGCAAGCCGCAGCATCGGCTCCACCGTCCAGCCCAGAGCCTGCTCCGTCGCCACCAGCCCATGAATGGCGTCGATGCCCCATTTTTCTGTTTCGGGAAGAATTTCCGCCAGAACGCCCGATTGCCGCATCCACAAAAGGGCGCGGGAAGGATCGCGGGCGGAAAGCAGCTTTTTCAGCTCGCTCCACACCCGCTCGGCCGAAAGGGTGCCCAGCTTGTCCTTGGCCCGCGCGCTTGCCCGCAAGCCGTCCGCATCCGGGCGGCCGGAACCATAATGGGCGAAAAAGCGGAAAAACCGGAGAATCCGTAGATAATCTTCCGAAATCCGCATCGCCGCATCGCCGATGAAACGCACAGTGCCGGTCTCGATATCGGGAAGACCATCGATAAGGTCGATGATCTCGCCCTTTTCGTCGGCATAGAGGGCATTGATGGTGAGGTCGCGCCGCTCCGCGTCGGTCTGCCAGTCGGTGCCGAAGGCCACCTGTGCGTGGCGGCCATTGGTTTCGACATCGCGGCGCAACGTCGTCACCTCGAAACCTTCGCCATCGATCACCAGCGTCACCGTGCCGTGTTCGATGCCGGTCGGCACCGCCTTGATGCCTGCCGCCCTGGCCCGCGCAACAACCACGTCAGGGGTGAGCGTCGTCGCCATGTCGACATCGACCACCGGCAGGTCCATCAGCGCATTGCGCACCGCGCCGCCAACGATCCGCACCTCGCCGCCATCGGCATTCAGAAGCGTAAAAATGCGCTTCAGCGCCGGTTTTTCAAACCAGTCCCGCCCGGCAAGGCTGCTCATGAATAAAACCTCTCGTAAATCGTCCTGACGATGCCCGCCGTAATGCCCCAAATGTAGCGTTCGCCATAGGGCATTTCGTAGAAAAACCGCTCCTTCCCCTGAAAGATGCGGCTGCCGCGCCCGTGGTTGGCCGGGTCCATCAGAAAGGACAGCGGCACCTCGAAAACCTCATCCACTTCCGTTGGATTGAGCGTCAGGTCGAAGCCGGGCCGAACGATGGACAGCACCGGCTTGATGCGGAAACCCGTGCCGGAAATATAATCCGGCAGACGCCCGACCGTTTCCACGAAAGACCTGGAAAGGCCGATTTCCTCTTCCGTCTCGCGCAGCGCCGCCTCTTCCGGCGTCCGGTCCTCGGCATCGATGCCGCCGCCCGGAAATGAAATCTGGCCGGAATGTTTGCGCAACGTCGAAGTGCGCTGGGTGAAGATCACCCGCGCATCGTTGCCATCGTCAATGACCGGAACCAGCACGGCGGCGTCCTTCAACCTGATGCCGTTCCCGGAAAGCACCACACCCGGATTGAGGACATGGTCGCCATTTTCACGCTCGGCCACGCCCTCGCCTTCCTGCAACACCCGGCAGCGGAAATCGGCGGCGGTAAAAGTCTTGAATGCCGTTGTCGTCATTGCGAAAGCCGTTCCAGTTCCTTGGCGGGCATCACCGGGAAAACGACCCCGCCTGAGCGCACGGCGAACATGTCGACGCCCTCCACGTCTATTACCTCGCCAAGTGCGACGAGATCATACATCACCGCCCGCGACACGAGCGCTTCCAGTCTGCCGCGCACCAGAAGATAGGGCTTCAATTCGCGGTTCTCACCGAAAACCTCGAACCGCAGCGGATGCTCCGGCCCCGCCTCCACCACATCGCCGACATTGGTGCGGAAGGTCAGCAGCGGCTCGCCATCATCCTCACCCGCCGTCAGCTTCATTTCCACGGCGACGAAAGGCGCGTCCACGACGCGGATGCCGACTTTTTCCACAGGAGTTACGAGATAGGTTTTGCCATCCTCATCCTTGCGCAGAACCGTGGAAAACAGCCGCACCAGCGGCGCCCTGCCGATGGGGGTGCCGAGGTAGAACCAGGTGCCGTCAGCACGGATTTCCATGTCGAGATCGCCGCAAAAAGGCGGGTTCCAGCGCTCCACCGGGGCCGGCCCGCGTTTGGCGTCGCCGGTCTGTTCGGCGGCGCGGGAAATCATCGCCGCAAGCCCGGCCGCATCGCCTGCCGAATTTATCGTCTCCGCTGCCATATTCGAGTCTCGCTTTGCCGATAAGGAAATACTAAGTCACGACATAGTCATTCGAATGGCGCTTGTCAGCGGCCAAGAGAGCAATAAGCTATATGCAGCGCAAAATCCGTCCCGGCCGACTGCCAGCAAAACCGGGATGCGACTGTGACAGCGGCGAAGGTATGAGGAGAGCGACATGGGCGTGATGAATACCGGCGAAACCCTCGATGAAAAGGCCATCGTCGCCTCGGCCGAAAAGGCGCTTTCCGATATCGCGGCCATCCGCACGGAAGTCTCCAAGGTCATTTTCGGCCAGGAAAAAGTGGTGCAGAACACGCTTCTCGCCATCCTTTCCGGCGGCCATGCGCTGCTCGTCGGCGTTCCCGGCCTTGCCAAGACCAAGCTCGTCACCACGCTCGGCACCGTGCTCGGCCTCGATGCCAACCGCATCCAGTTCACGCCGGACCTGATGCCGTCGGATATCCTCGGTTCCGAAGTCATGGATCAGGATGAAAACGGCCGCCGTTCCTTCCGTTTCATCAAGGGTCCGATTTTCGGCCAGCTGCTGATGGCCGATGAAATCAACCGCGCCAGCCCGCGCACGCAGTCCGCACTTTTGCAGGCCATGCAGGAATATCACATCACCATGGCCGGCCAGACCTATGAGCTGCCGAAGCCGTTCCATGTTCTCGCCACCCAGAACCCGCTGGAGCAGGAAGGCACCTATCCGCTGCCTGAAGCCCAGCTCGACCGCTTCCTGCTTCAGGTCGATGTCGGTTATCCCGAGCTTGCCGCAGAACGCCAGATCCTGCTCGACACCACGGGCACCGCCTCGGGCGAAGCGCGCGGCGTGATCGATGCCGGGCGCCTGATGGAAATCCAGGCCCTCATCCGCCAGATGCCGGTTAGCGACAAGGTGGTGGACGCAATCCTGTCGCTCGTCCGCTCCGCCCGCCCCGGCCATGGCAACAAATTGACCGACAAACACGTTGTCTGGGGTCCGGGCCCGCGCGCCGGCCAGTCGCTGATGCTGACGGCCCGCGCCCGTGCGCTTTACGAAGGCCGGCTCGCCCCGTCGCTGGACGATGTCCATGCGCTGGCCGAACCGGTGCTGGAACACCGCATGGCGCTGACCTTTGCGGCCCGCGCCGAAGGCATGTCGGTGCGCGATGTCATCGCAGCGCTCGTGGAGCAGGCGAAGAACTGAACGCACGTTCGCGAAAGGACTGCATGTGGCATCCATCGGCCAGATCGTAGACAAGACGCCGGGTAGCGAAGTTCTGGCGCGCGCGCGCCAGCGCGCAGCCCTGGTGCCGGACTGCATGGTCGAGGCAAAGCGCATCGCCAACACCGTCACCGCCGGCTGGCACGGCCGCCGCAAGCGCGGCATCGGTGAAAATTTCTGGCAGTTCCGCCCCTATGCCGAAGGCGAGAGCCTGTCGCGCATCGACTGGCGGCGCTCGGCCCGCGACGACCATACCTATGTACGTGACCGCGAATGGGAAGCCGCCCACACCATCTGGCTGTGGGCCGACATGTCGCCGTCGATGATGTTCAAATCCACCCTCGGCTCCGTCTCCAAGGAAAGCCGGGCGCTGGTGCTGATGCTGGCGCTGGCGGAAATCCTTGCGCGCTCGGGCGAGCGCATCGGTTGTCCCGGCATCATGGAGCCGGTCTCGGCCAGAAACGCCGCCGAACGGCTGGCCGCCGCCATCATGCACGCGCCGCTGACCACCGGCATGCCGGAAACGGGCATGATCCGCGGCGCGAGCGACATCGTCCTCATCGGCGATTTTCTCGATGATGCCAAAGCCGTGATGGAGCGGATTTCGCCTCTGGCGCGGCGCGGCCTGCGCGGCCATGTGGTGGAAATCGCCGATCCGGCCGAAGAGACCTTCCCCTATTCCGGCCGCACCGAATTCACCGATCCGGAAACCGGCGAAAAACTGGTGTCCGGCCGTGCCGAAACCATTCGCGAGGATTACACCCGCGCCTATCTCGCAAGGCGTGAGGCGCTGTCCTCGTCGCTGCGCCGTCTCGGCTGGAACTTCGTGTTCCACCGCACCGATCATCTCGCTTCCGAGGCGCTTGTGGCCATGCACATGTATCTTTCCGGCGCGCCAGCACAGGGCGGTGGGCAAGGCGGTGGGCACAGATGAGCGCATTGCCTTTCGTCTTCACCAGCCCCTATATCCTCCTCGGCCTCTTGGCGCTGCCCGCCATCTGGTGGCTGCTGCGGCTCACCCCGCCGCGCCCCAAGGCGGAAGTTTTTCCGCCGCTGAAGATATTGGCGACGGTGCTGAAACGCGAGGAAACGCCCTCGAAAAGCCCGTGGTGGCTGACCCTGCTGCGCATGGCGCTTGCCGCCGCCGTGATTTTCGCGCTCGCCGATCCGGTGGTGAACCCGCGCAACAACAGCATTGCCGGCAGCGGCCCGCTGGTGCTGGTGGTCGACAACAGCTGGGCCTCCGCACCTGACTGGGAAAGACGCGTGGCGACCGCTCAGGCCCTGATCGGCGATGCGGAACGGGCCGACCGCCCCGTCTCCATCAGCTTCACCGCCGATGCGGAACATGACGCCGTACCGGGAACGACAGCCGTTGCACTTGAAAAACTCGCCGCAGCAAAGCCGAAGCCGCTCGTTCCAGATCGTATCCGCACGGCGGAAGCCATCACCGAGGCGCTGAACGGCACGGCCCCCGGCACGATTGCCTATATTGCCGATGGTGTTCAGACCGCGCAGGATGAAAGCGCGATGAGAACGCTCGCCAGCCTCTCCCCCGCCGAATTCCGCATCGTGAAGGGCGACGGCAGGGCGATTACAGCCATTACCGGCGCCACCAACAATGCCGATGCCATGAGCGTCACACTGTCGCGCCTCGATACCGCCGAAGCCGGCCGGATAACCGTCAATGCACAGGACAGCCAGGGCCGCATCCTCGCCAACGGCGTCGCAAACTTCGCGCCCGGCGCGGCTGAAACCACGGCGACGGTGGAAGCACCCTTCGAATTGCGCAACGATTTCGCCCGCCTCTCGCTCGAAGGCGTGTCGACGGCGGGTGCGGTGCATCTTCTGGATGACGGCTTCCGTCGCCGCCGCGTGGCGTTGCTGGCCGGCGAAACCGGCAATGATTTCCAGCCGTTGCTGCAGCCGCTTTATTATATCAGCCGCGCGCTCCAGCCGTTTGCCGATCTCATCCCGCAGCGGCAGGCCGATCTGGCGCAAGCGATCCCGGAAATCCTGCAATCCAATCCTTCGGTCATCGTCATGGCCGATATCGGCCGTCTGCCGCAGGAAACCTATGAGCCGATGCAGCGGTGGCTCGCCGGCGGCGGCACGCTGATCCGTTTTGCCGGACCGCGCCTTGCCGCAGCCCCGGCCGACGATCCGCTCGTGCCTGTAACACTGAGACAGGGCGAACGCGCGCTTGGCGGTGCGCTCTCCTGGGCCGAGCCGCAGCCGCTTGCCGATTTCCCGAATTTCGGCGCCTTTGCCGGCATGCCGAAGGCCGACGGTGTCCTCGTCAAGCGTCAGGTTCTGGCCGAACCGACACCGGATCTGGCCGAACGCACATGGGCAAGCCTTGCCGATGGCACGCCGCTCGTCACCACCCGCAATGTCGAGGCTGGCCGTATCGTGCTGTTCCATGTCAGCGCGGAAGCAAGCTGGTCTGACCTGCCGATCTCTGGCCATTTCGTCGATATGCTGCGCCGTATCGTTCAATTGTCGAAGGCGGGCGGCGCTTCCGCCAACGCCAATGCCCCGGCCGCGGCCCTTCCGCCCTTCCGGCTGCTGACGGCGGAAGGCGCGCTTTCAGCCGAAATCGGCACTGCCCGGCCGCTGGAAATGCGCGCCGGCCAGCCGCCGCGCACCGGTTTCGACAATCCCCCCGGCCTCTATGGCACAGAGGATGGTTTCGTGGCTCTCAATCTCTTACCCGCAGGTGCCACACTTCGCCCGCTCGACACCTCCGCCGCCGGTGTCAGCACCACCAGCGAAGCCCTGATCGGCGAAACGGCGAAATCGCTGCGTCCCGCGCTCTTCATCGCCGCCTTCCTGATGTTGATTGCCGACAGCCTGATCGTGCTCTTCATGAACGGCGCCTTCGCACGCCTGCCGAAAGCCCGCAGCGCCACAGCCGCCACCGTGCTTCTGGCGCTTGGCGCCTTTGCCGCCATGTCGCCAACCGACGCCCGCGCCGACGATCCCAAACCCGGCGACGAACAGATTTTCGAGCGGCTGGACACCACCCATCTCGCTTATGTCCGCACCGGCGAAGACGATGTCGACCGCATTTCAGAACAGGGCCTGCAGGGTTTGAGCGAATTCCTGACCTGGCGCACAACGCTGGAGCCCGGACAGCCTGTGGGCCTCGATATTTCCAAAGACGAATTGTCCTTCTATCCCATCATCTACTGGCCGGTTTCCGCAACGGCACCCATGCCCTCAAGCGCCGCCATCTCACGCATCGACGCCTACATGCGCGCCGGCGGCACCGTGCTGTTCGACACGCGCGACCAGTTCTCTTCGCTCGATACCGGCGCGACCAGCCCTAACGGCGAGCGCCTGCAGGCGATCCTCGCCAATATCGATATCCCACCGCTGGAGCCCGTGCCGGAAGACCACGTTCTGACGCGCTCCTTCTACCTGCTCACCAATTTCCCCGGCCGTTACAACGGCTCCCCGCTCTGGGTGGAATCGCGCCAGGGTGCCGCCAAGACCACCTCCGGCCTTTCCTCCTCCGGTGATGGCGTGACGCCGATCATGATAACCGGCAATGATTTCGCCGGCGCATGGGCCGTCGATCCGCAGGGCGCACCGGTTCTGCCCACCGTGCCGCCGGACGAGATGCAGCGCGAGCATGCCTTCCGGTCCGGCGTCAACATCATGATGTATATGCTGACCGGCAACTACAAGGCGGATCAGGTCCACGTTCCCGCACTTCTCGAACGGTTGGGGCAGTGACATGACATTGACCTTCGCCCCCTTCCTGCCGTGGATCGTGATCGCCGTTCTGGCCGTCGCCGCCCTTGCCCTCTCCTTCATAGGCCTGTGGCGCGGCGTGCGCGGCGCATGGCTGCGCGGACTGGCGCTCGCCGCCCTGCTTGCGGCCATCGCCAATCCGCTTTTGACGCAGGAGGAGCGCGAGCCGCTCTCCACCATCGTGCCCGTCATCGTCGACCGTTCGCAGAGCCAGGACGTGCAGGACCGGCCGCAGATGACGGACACGGCGCTGAATGCGCTGAAAGACCGGCTCTCCCGCTTCCCGCGCATCGAGCCGCGAATTGTCGAAGTCCGCGACGACGGCGAGAGCGATTCGCCCTCCACGCAGCTTTTCTCGGCGCTTTCCTCCGCCGTTTCCGATGTCTCGCCTTCCCGCGTCGGGGGCGCGATCTTCCTCAGCGACGGCCAGATTCATGATATCCCCAATGCCCTGCCCAATGCCGAACAGGCGCTGGGCTTCCGCGCCCCCGTGCATGGGCTGATCGCCGGCAAGGCCGATGAATTCGACCGCCGCATCGAGATCGTCCGCGCCCCGCGCTTCGGCATCGTCAATGAGGAACAGCAGCTGACGCTGCGCGTCTTCGATGATGGCCGCCCCGCCGGTGGCGGCTCGGCGGAAGTGACGGTGAAGATGAACGGGCAAGAAATCGCCACGCTTCAAGCCACGCCCGGCCAGCCGACGCCGTTCAACTTCAAGGTTCCACGCGGCGGCAACAATGTCATGGAATTTTCCGTCGCCGAGCTTCCGGGCGAAGTGACGGCTGCAAACAACCGCGCCGTTCACCTGATCGAAGGCATACGCCAGAATCTCCGCGTGCTGCTCGTCTCCGGCGAGCCGCACGCCGGCGAACGGGCGTGGCGCAATCTCCTGAAATCCGACGCCTCGGTCGATCTGGTACATTTCACCATTCTGCGCCCGCCGGAAAAACAGGATGGCACGCCGATCAACGAACTCTCGCTGATCGCCTTCCCGACCCGAGAATTGTTCGTCGAAAAGATCGAGGATTTCGACCTCATCATCTTCGACCGCTATCAGCATCGCGGCGTGCTGCCGATCCTCTATTACGATTACATCGCCCAATATGTCGAAAAGGGCGGCGCGCTCTTGATCGCCGCCGGGCCGGAACATGCCGGTCAGGATTCGATCGCCATGACGCCACTCGCCTCCGTGCTGCCGGCGCAGCCGACCGGTCAGGTGCATCAGGCCGCTTTCTACCCGCGCCTTTCGGAAGCGGGCAAGAAACACCCCGTCACCCGCGGGCTGGAAGGTTCGGCCAACGAGCCGCCGCAATGGGGCCGCTGGTTCCGCACCATCAGCGTCGACCCGCCGCAGGGCCAGACCGTGATGCTGGGCGACGGGCAGGACCCGCTTCTGGTGCTCAACCGTCAGGGCGAAGGCCGTGTCGCCATGCTGCTGTCGGATCAAGGCTGGCTGTGGGCGCGCGGTTTCGAAGGCGGTGGCCCACATGTGGCGCTTTATCGCCGCATCGCCCACTGGCTGATGAAGGAACCCGAGCTTGAGGAAGAAGCGCTGACGGCGCGCGCCAATGGCCGCACCCTGCAGATCACCCGCCAGACCATCGGCGACGATCCCGGTCAGGCAAGCGTGCGTTTCCCTTCCGGCAAGACGGAAAACATGGCCTTCACCAGCACCGAGCCCGGTCTTTACAGGATCGAGCGCCGCATGGACGAAACCGGGCTGTTCGAGATCAAAAACGGCGATTTCACCACCCTCGTCCATGTCGGCGCGGTGGATGCGCCGGAATTCAAGGCGATGATCTCGACCACCGAAACGCTGAAACCGCTGGCCGATGCCACCAAGGGCAGCGTGCACCGTGTCGCCGACAATTCCGGCCGTATCGCGCTGCCCGATATATTGCCCGTCCGAGGCGATATCAGGGTTGCCGATGAGGATCGCATGCTGATACGCATGACCGACGAGACGGTGCTGAAAGGCGTCAATACCCTGCCGCTCTTTGCCGGTTTTGCCGGGCTTGCCGCCCTGCTGCTCGCCTTCTCCGCGCTGTGGTGGCGTGAGGGCCGGTAGGGGCGTTTCCAGCGAAGAGCTTAAGGCGCTTCAGGTCTCGGAACGGAAAACGGGAAAAGGCCGCCGCCCGGCGGCCCGGGAAGATGAACATGAATTTCGTTTTGAGCGACGTCGCGGATGCAGAGGCCGAAAAGGCCATTCGCGATCCGCTGGTGGCCTATAATCTCGCCCGTTTCGGCGAAAGCGACAAACGCGAACTCAACATCACCATTCGCGATGACGACAATACCGTCACCGGCGGTCTGGTGGGCCACACCGCTCGCGGCTGGCTTTACGTGCAGCTTCTTTTCGTGCCGGAGGCCATGCGCGGTCAGGGCACAGGCCCGAAGCTGCTTGCCATGGCGGAGGAAGAAGCCAGAAAACGCGGCTGCATGGGCGCCTATATCGACACGATGAACCCGGATGCCCTAAGAACCTATGAGCGCTACGGTTTCACGAAGATAGGCTCGCTTGGCCCCCTTTCCAGCGGCCAGTCGATCACCTGGCTGGAGAAGCGGTTCTAGGCCGCAATCCCCGATACCCCACCGTCGACCGTTCGGCCCATGGCCTCACGGATTTGCTGGCGAAGCCATACGGCTCCGGCATCCGCGTCAGTTTGCAATGTCCAGACCATGGCGACGGGCGGGAAACTCAGCGTCACCGGCACCGGGCTTATTTTCAGCCCCAGCATTGGCGCATAACGCAGCGCGATGCGCGAGGACACGGTCGCCAGCACCGCCGAGGATCGCGCCGTTGCCAGCACCGAGAGGAAATCCGGCGCGGCCGCAACGACATCGATTTCCAAGCCGCTCAATTCCAGCGCATCCTTGATGCAGCCATGGAGGCTGTCCGTCTGCGATATGACCGCGTGTTTCGCCTCCATATAGGCGTCCAGTCCGACGGGATTGGGCAGATCGAGCAAGGCCGGGTTGAAACAGCAAAGCACGCTGGAGGAATAAAGCGGTTCGCAATGGTGGCGCTGCTCTTTCGAGTAGGTGCATCCGACCGCCATGTCGATCACACCCGTATCCAGCATCGCGGTTATTTCCTGCTCCTGCCCGCTGCGGGCCAGAATGCGAATACCGGGCGCGATCTCCCGCAGCCGCGCCGTCAGATCCGGCAAAAGCAATAGCTCCACCTCGCTCGACATGCCCAGCCGGAATGTGCGGCGCTCCGTCGCCGGATCGAACACATCCGCCGTCAAAACCGCCGCCTGCGCCTGCCTGAGCGCCTGCCGCACCGGGCCGGCCAGATGGAGCGCCCGCGCCGTCGGCTTCATCTCCTGCCCCACGCGGATGAAAAGCTCATCCTGAAACAGGGTGCGCAAAGTCGAGATATTATGGCTCATGGCTGGCTGCTGGATTTTCAGCCGCCGCGCGGCGCGCGTCACGTTCATCTCCTCCATCATCGCATCGAAAGCGACGAGGAGATTGAGGTCGAAGGAACGGAGATTGAAATGATCGATAGTTTGCATAAGTCACATCGATTTGATTGCTGGCTTCCCTACACTTAGCTGGAGTGCGGAAAGTTTCAAGACGTTCCCTAACTCAGGAGCCTTTAATGCCATCACGTCGCTCACTTCTCAAAGGCGCCGCCAGCGCCATCTTTGCAGCCTCTTTCATTGCGCCCTCCCTCGCCTTTGCCAAAGCGCCGCTCGCTGCCACCCAGGCACCCGGCTTCTACAGGCTGATGGTCGGCAAGGTGGAAGTCACCGCGCTGTCGGATGGCGTCGTCGCGCTGCCGCTTGCAAAACTTTACAGCAACACGACACCGGAACACGCATCCAAGGTTTTGCAGGATGCCTTCCTGCCGGACGAGACGCCGACCTCCGTCAATGCGTTTCTGGTCAATACCGGCGACAGGCTGGTGCTGATCGATGCCGGCACCGGCACCTATCTTGGCGCGAGCCTTGGCAAGCTTGTCGCCAATATCGAAGCTTCGGGCTACAAGGCCGGTGAGATTGACGACGTCATCCTCACACACATCCATACCGACCATTCCGGCGGATTGTCGGCGAATGGCAAACGCGTTTTTGCCAACGCGACCCTGCACGTCAACAAGCGCGAAGCCGCTTTCTGGCTGGATGAGGCAAAGGCGAAGGCAGCGCCCGAAGCGATGAAAAAATATTATGCCGAAGCGAAGGAGAGCATCCAGCCCTATATCGATGCCGGCAAGTTCGAGACATTCGGCGACAATGCCGCACCGGTTCCCGGTCTCGGCTCGATCCTCTATGCCGGCCACACACCAGGCCACAGCGCCGTCGTTCTGGAAAGCGAAGGCCAGAAAATCGTCTTCTGGGGCGATATCACCCATGGCGATATCCTCCAGTTCGATGAGCCTGACGTGGCAATCGAATTCGACGTCGACCAGAAGGCCGCCGTCGTGGCGCGTGATTTGGCATTCAAACAGGCGGTAGAGGGCAAATATCTGGTGGCCGGCGCGCATATCGCCTTCCCCGGCATCGGCCACGTGCGCACTGACAGCACCAATTACGATTGGCTGCCGGTCAATTACGCCGCGCTGTAAGGTGCAAAAAAGTCCGGCCTGATCCGCAACGGGTCAGGCCATTGCGCGGGAACGACGCGTCAGGTCAGCGCCACCTGCCGCGTTTCCGCATTGATCATCGTCGCCGCAATGGCGGCAAGAACCAGCAGACCGGCGAAAATGCCGATTGCAACGCCAAAACCCTGCGCTATGGCATAACCGAGCAGGGACGGCGCCAGCAGGCCGCCGAGCCTTGCCATGGCGCCCGCAGCCCCCATGCCGGTCGCCCGCGATTCCGTCGGGTAAAGCTCCGGCGTGTAAGCATAAAGCGCACCCCAGGTGCCCAGCAGCGCAAAGCTCATGATGAGAAGCGAGGCAGCGATCATCGCGCCCGCCGAGGCCAGCGTGAAGAGCAGGCATCCGAGCGCGGAGAGCAGGCAGAAGCCGATCAGCGTCGGCTTGCGGCCCCATTTTTCAACGCCATAGGCGGCAAGCGCATAACCGGGGATCTGCGCCAGCGCCACCAGCACCAGAAAACCATAACCGCGCACGAAACCGAACCCGTCTCCGGCCAGTTTCGCCGGCATCCAGGTGAAGACGCCGTAGTAGGAAACGGAAACGAGAAACCAGATGGCGAGGATCATGATGCTGCGCTGCCGGAGCGCCGGTGAAAATATCCCCTGCCCTTTACCCACGTCAGGCTGGAAAAGCCCGGTCCCGGCATCGAGCGGCGCGCGCCCATTCGTCACCAGCATTCGGTTGACGACGGCCTTGGCTTCCTCAGAGCGCCCGCTGCGCAGCAGGTAAAGCGGCGATTCCGGCACCAGAAAGCGCAGGCCAAGGCCGAGAAGCGCCGGAAAAGCCGTCACCGCGAATATATACCGCCACGAATCTGCGACGCCGGCAAGGCTGGCGCCCCAGGCCGCCAGCGCCACGATCAGCGTGCCGACAGCCCAGAAACCCTCCAGAAAGACCAGCCAGCGGCCGCGATTCTTGGCGGGCAGGAATTCGGCCATCATCGCATAATCCACCGGCAGCGTGCCGCCCACGGCAGCACCGGTGAGAAAGCGCAGAACGAGCAGAATAGTGAAATCAGGCGCGAATACCGAAAGCACACCGAACAGCGCATCGCAGGCCACGGTGACGATCAGCACGCGGCGACGCCCGTAACGATCCGCCAGCCGCCCGAAACCGGCAGCACCCAGCAGCATGCCGAAAAAGAACGCCGTGCCAGTCTGCAACGCCTGCGGCACCGTCAGCCCGAAGGTTGCGGCGATAGACGCGGCGGTGAAGCCAACCGCCAGAACCTGCATGGCATCTGCCGCCCAGACGAGACCGAATATGCCCATCAGCCGCCGCTGATAGGCGCCTGCGCCCGCACGCTCCAGCGCATCGTTCATGGTGATAGCCGTCATGCCCCGCCCCTTTGCAGAAATCGACTTTGACTTGCTATCGTATAGGGGGAGGAAACGGAATTGAATTCTGTGGAGGGAGACGCGTTGTTTCGAAACAGGCTAGAGGAAGATAGATTTTACCAGACAAAAAGATGTGCAAGGCAGTCTCGATGTTTGCCATAGCGCGCAACGCCCCTTCCGTCATCCCGGCCTCGAGCCGGGATCCAGTCACGGCGCGTCTGCGCCGTGGGAAGAGTCCTTTCAGCCGAAACACTTGGGCTGGCTGGATTCCGGCTCAAGGCCGGAATGACGGGGTTTTACGCTGCGTTAAAAAGCACAAAGCCCCGTAAACCCTGAGCGGCTCCTCAAAACCCTCATCTTCCGCCGTGGCGGCCGGCATCACGGCCTCGCATTTGCGCCAGCCGATCTTGCCCTTCAGCCGCTGGTGCACGTCGTCACCAATCGGCACGACGAGCACGCGGTTCGGGTCCACCGGTCCCGGAAAATCGAGCGCCGCATAAGCGACCTTCTCGAAACCGAGCGGCATGTAATAGGGCGGATCGCCGATCAGGATAACCGCTTCGGAGCCCTTTCGCCGGGCGGCGGCAATGGCGATCCGGACGAGTTCCCGGCCGATGCCCTTGTTCTTGTGCGAGGGCCGAACCGCAAGGGGCCCGAGCATATGGCCCTTCACCCCGCCCGCCAGAACCGGCGTCATGCGCACCGAGGCAATGGTTTCGCCATCGTCGGCGCAGACGAAGGACAGCGACCGGTCATGCGGCCCCTGCTCACGAATGCGCGCTGCGGCACGGGTATGCCTGCCGGGACCGAATGCTTCTTCGTTGATGACGTCGATGATGGCGTCGTGCGACGCGTCCTCGGTGAGGTAGACAAGATCGTGCTTGGACATGAAGAGACCGAAACTTCCAGAATGCGGATGCGACAATAGATGACGGCTGCGCCGGTAAGGGCGTTCAGGAGCGTCAGCGTCGTCGGAGCATCCGTGGTTCGATCATAATCAGCAATTTCCTCAGAATTGTGAAAATTGCAGTTATCAGGAAAATTCTCACCCGTCCAGAACAAATCTCTGCGCTATCCCATTCAGTTTCCACAGGACCGGAAACGCATTGTTCAACGCCTTTCGGGTTCGCGGAAGAGTGCAGAACGGTTAGGATCGCTCAAAAGGAAACAATTAAGGAGATCGTCATGGGCATGCTGGTGGAAGGCGTATGGAAAGACGTCTGGTATGACACCAAGGAAACCAAGGGGCATTTCAAGCGCAGCGCCTCGCAATTCCGCAACTGGATCACAGCGGATGGCGCGCCCGGTCCTTCCGGAGAAGGCGGGTTCGAGGCCGAGAAGGACCGTTACCACCTCTATGTCTCCTTCGCCTGCCCCTGGGCGCACCGCACCCTGATTTTCCGCAAGCTCAAAAAGCTGGAAGACCTGATTTCCGTCTCCGTCGTCGATCCGCTGATGCTGGAAAACGGCTGGGAATTCAAGCGTGAGGGCGAGCGCACGCCGGGCGCGACGGAAGATCACCTCTTCGGCGCCTCCGCACTCTGGCAGGTCTATACAAAAGCGGACCCGCGTTATTCTGGGCGAGTCACCGTTCCCGTCCTGTGGGACAAAAAGCGCTGCACCATCGTCTCCAATGAATCGGCGGAAATCATCCGCATGTTCAATTCCGCCTTCAACGATCTCACCGGCTCGCAGGCCGATTATTATCCTGAAGCGCTACGCAGCGAGATCGACGCACTGAACGACGTGATCTACGACACAGTCAATAACGGCGTCTACAAGGCCGGCTTCGCCACCACGCAGGATGCCTATCAGCAGAATGCCGTAAAAGTGTTCGAAACGCTGGATATGCTGGAGGACCGCCTGAAGGATCGGCGTTTCCTGTTCGGTGCGGAACAGACGGAAGCGGACTGGCGCCTGTTCACGACGATGGTGCGGTTTGACCCCGTCTATGTCGGCCATTTCAAATGCAATATCCGCCGCATCCACGACTATCCGCACCTGACGGATTACCTGCGCGATCTTTACCAGACGCCGGGCGTGCCGGAGACGGTGGATATGCGCCACATCAAGGAGCATTATTACCGCAGCCACCGCACCATCAATCCCACCGGCATCGTGCCCGTCGGCCCGGAACTGGACCTGACCATGGCCCATGGCCGCGAGGCGCTCTCCTGACGGAGAGCCGCCGCCGCTACCAGTGATCGGCGATCGCCGCTTCGCCGGCAAGCTCGGCAAGGCGGCGACGGGTGGCGGCCGTCACCCCTTCCGGCAGCTCCGACAGGTCGAAAAAGCCGCTTTCGGCAATTTCATGATCCGGCTTTTTCGATTTGGTCTGGGTGACGTCAAGCCGGTAGAGCGCAACATGATCGCGATTGCTGCCTTCCAGATTGAGATAGACATGGAAAAGCTCCGGCCTAGAGGCTGCTTCGAGATTGCCTTCCTCGCGGATTTCCTTGTGCAGCGCCACGAGCAGGGTTTCACCACGTTCCACCCCGCCGCCCGGCAGATACCAGCCCGGCAGATAGGTGTGCCGCACCAGAAAAATTCTGCCCTTTTCATCGAAACAGGCCGCACGCACGCCAAGGGTGGCGCCGCGCGTGAACAGAAAAACGAAATGCAGAAAACGGATGAAGACACGCATATGGAACGGACGGGCCTGCCGCCCGGTTGTTTCGTCATTCACCCTGGTTTCTCCCCGCATGCCGGCTTTCATTGGACGCGCGGCATATCATAGGTTATCTCTGCCGCCATGTTCAAACTTGCGCATATTTCAGACGTCCATTTGGGGCCACTGCCAAAACTCACTTTCCGCGAACTTGCATCCAAGCGTATCACCGGTTTTGTCAACTGGCACCGCAACCGCCGCAAGCATCTCTTCACCGATACGCTGGAAAAACTGCTCGACGATCTGGAGACAAAGTCACCGGATCATCTGGCTATTACCGGCGATCTCGTCAATCTTGCGACCGGGATTGAAATCCGCGCCGCCGCCGACTGGCTGGAGGAGGTGGGCGATCCCGAAAAAACCTCCGTCGTTCCCGGCAATCACGACGCCTATGTTTCCGGCGCGCACGACAAGGCCATGCAGGCCTGGTATCCCTATGTTCGTGGCGATGGCGATCCGCCGGAATGGGACGACGACCGCAAGATTTTCCCCTATATGCGCGTGCGCGGTCCCGTCGCACTCATTGGCTGCTCCACCTCGATTGCGACACCGCCCTTTTCGGCAACCGGCTATTTCGGCAACCGGCAGGCGCGCGCGACGGCGGAGCTTTTGAAAAAAGCCGGTGAACAGGGGCTGTTCCGGGTGGTGATGATCCATCACCCGCCGATCAGGGGCGCTTCCCCCACCCACAAGCGTATGATCGGCATCCGCCGTTTCGCAGCGGCGCTGGGCGTCGGCGGCGCGGAACTCGTGCTGCATGGCCATACCCATCTCAACACGGTCTACTGGCTGAATACGCATCATGGGGAAGACCACATCCCGGTCGTCGGCATTTCCTCCGCCAGCCAGGGACCCGGCGGTGAAAAACCGCGCGCGGCCTATAATCTCTTCCATATCTCCGGTGGCCCCGGCACATGGAACGTCGCCTGTGAGCGTCACAGCCTCAATGAGACGGGGACGGGCGTGGCGCTGGAGGATGTGCGGGTGTTTTATGAAAACGGGCGGCCGCTGGGGTTTTCGCTGCTGGGGGAGTAGAGTCCGGGGCGGTGGTGTCGGTGGGTGGAGTTCACCCCCCTCTGCCCTGCCGGGCATCTCCCCCTCAAGGGGGGAGATCAGCAGGGAGCACTATCACCGCTCCATTCTCAAACATCGAGATGGCCGAGGGCTAGCCTCGGGTCGATCTCCCCCCTTGAGGGGGAGATGCCCGGCAGGGCAGAGGGGGGTAAAGCCCCACCCTCAGAGCAAACTCACTTCGCCCGCTCTTCCAGCACCCGATTGGCCGCCGACACAATCGCCTCCAGCGACGCCGCTACGATATTCGTATTGACGCCTGCCCCGAACAGCTTACCGCCCGGATGCTCCATCTCGACATAGGCAATGGCCGAAGCATTCGAGCCATGCTGCAGCGAATGCTCGGAATAATCATTCACCGACAGATCGACGCCGAGATAAACCGACAGCGCATTGATGAACCCGTCAATCGGGCCGGTGCCCTTGCCCTCGATACGCTTCACCTCGCCATTATCGGTGATCTCGGCGGCGACGATGCGTACGCCCTTGAAATCGCCGGCCGGATAGGTGTGGTGATCGACGAACTTGATGCGCGCATTCGGCTGCGTCACGTAACGCTCGATAAAGCGCTCGTAGATGCGCTTGGCCGGCAGTTCCACACCCTCTTCATCGGTGATGCGCTGGATATCCTCGCGGAATTCCACCTGCAGGTTGCGCGGCAGGTTGATGCCGTAATCCTGCTGCAGAATATAGGCGATGCCGCCCTTGCCGGACTGCGAATTGATGCGGATGATCGCCTCGTAGGACCGGCCGACATCCTTCGGATCGATCGGCAGATAAGGCACTTCCCAGACGGGATGGTTGGCGACCTTGATCGCCTTCATGCCCTTGTTGATCGCATCCTGATGCGAGCCGGAAAACGCCGTGTAAACCAGTTCGCCGACATAAGGATGGCGCTCGGGGATCGTCATCTCGTTGGAATATTCATAAACCGCCTTGATGCGCTCGATGTCGCGGCAATCCAGCTGCGGGTCCACGCCCTGCGTATACATGTTCAGCGCCAGCGTCACCACATCGACGTTGCCCGTGCGCTCGCCATTGCCGAACAGCGTTCCTTCGACACGGTCCGCACCGGCCATCAGGCCCAGCTCGGTCGCGGCGATTCCGGTGCCACGGTCATTATGCGGATGCAGGGAGATGATGACGTTTTCGCGATTGTCGATATTGCGGCACATCCATTCGATCTGGTCGGCATAAATGTTCGGCGTCGCCATTTCCACCGTCGAGGGCAGGTTCAGGATCAGCTTGTTGTCGGCCGTCGGCTTAACCACCTCGACCACGGCGTTGCAGATTTCCAGCGCCACTTCCAGCTCGGTGCCGGTAAAGCTCTCAGGCGAATATTCGAAGCGATAACCGCCGCCGGCCTTGGCCGCCATATCGGTGATCATCTTGGCGGCATCGACAGCGATCTGCTTGATGCCGTGCACATCCTTGCCAAACACCACGCGGCGCTGCAATTCCGAAGTGGAATTGTAGAAGTGGATGATCGGCTTGTTGGCGCCTTCCAGCGCCTCGAACGTGCGGGTGATCAGCTCCGGGCGGCACTGCACCAGCACCTGCAGGGAGACATCGTCAGGCACATTGCCCTCTTCCACGCACCAGCGGGCAAAATCGAAGTCCGTCTGCGAGGCGGAAGGAAAACCGATTTCGATTTCCTTGAAGCCCATTTCCAAGAGCAGCTTGAACATGCGGGCCTTGCGGTCGTGGCCCATGGGGTTGACCAGCGACTGATTGCCGTCGCGCAGGTCTACCGAACACCAGATCGGCGCCTTGTCGATGGTCTTGCCCGGCCAGGTGCGGTCGGGGATATTGATGGTGGGATAAGGGCGATACTTCACGCTCGCGTCGGTCATACCCTTGGAAATATTGGTAATCTTGCCGTCCATTTCGCTTCCTCCTTGCGCAGTCCGCGGGCTTCTTCAAGCCGTCGGCGGATGCGCGGCCCTTGAGGGCCTAAATCCAGTATAAAATGAGATTTCGAGATGAGGAGCGTTTGCACCAGCGGGCTTTCGGCCGCCGGGCGCTCCTCACTGGACCCGGCAACCGCGTGTAAGGTCGAGGCTAAGAAGCGAGAGTGCACCGCACGGCGAGGCCTTCGCAGAAATCTGCGCGCTCATGCCAAAAATAGTTGCGATGCTGTGGCTCATGGCGATGTGTATAAACAGCGGCTGGCGGTCTGACAAGTGATCTTGTGCCGTGCGCCGGTTATTTTCCCTGCCTGCCGCTCTCCAGCCTTTCGGCAATCCATTCGGCCATCAGGGATTGTCGTGTCCTGCCAAGGCGCACCGCTTCCGCATCTACTTTCCGCAAAAGCTTTTCAGGCAGATCGATATCGACATGCACCATTTCCAGTCCCGGACGGCTTGCCTTGGACCAGTCGAGATAATCGTCGATGTCTTCGCCATCGTCGAATTTCCTGTCAAATTCTTCAGCGCTGATCGTCTTCATAACGCTGCCTTTCCTTGTCTCTGGAACGCCTGACGGAGATGATACGCAACCGGTCATTTCTGTAAGTGTAAATGGCGCTCCAGCACTTTCCGCGTAATTGGGCGACCATAATATACCGCTCTTCCGACGTGGTTTCGAGAGGAACGACGAGTCTTTTCTCGTCCAGCCAAAGCGCTCTTGCCTCGACGAAATCTATTCCGTGTTTGTCTTTGTTACTTTCACTTTTGGCAGGATCGAATTCGAAATCCATAAATAGTATTTCTTTAAAACAATAAGCTCCCTATCTAACCACGCTTCACCATCCGCTGCAACGCCATCATCAGCCCGCCGCCGATCAGCCCCCAGAAGGCCCCGGAAATGCCGCCGAAGGAAAGGCCCGAAGCCGTGATGAGGAAAGTGATGGCCGCCGCCTCGCGGGTTTCTGGCTCCCTGAACGCTGCGACTGCGGAGCCGGAAAAGGCGCCGACCAGTGCCAGCCCCGCCACCGCCTGAATGAGAATGGGCGGCGCCAGCGCCACGAAGGCGGTGACCACGCCCGCCAAAAGGCCAAAAATAATATAGCCGACACCGCCGATGATCGCCGCCCAGTAACGCCGCTTTGGATCGGGATGGGCGTCCTCGCCAGCACACATGGCAGCCGTAATCGCCGCAAGATTGACGGCATGGCCGCCAAAGGGTGCGGAAAGCAGCGAGAAAAAACCGGTCGAGGCGAAAAGCGGTCCGGGCTGCGGATCGTAATGATTGACCTTCAGCACCGCGATGCCGGGAATATTCTGCGAGGCCATGGTGACGATGAAGAGCGGCAGCGCGATGGAGACAACCGCGTGGAGACTGAAGACGGGCGTTACCCACTCCATCGGCGGTTTCAGCGATTGCGCCACGCTGTCCAGCGCACCCGCCGGAATTTCGACGCCAAAAATCATCACCAGCACGAAGGCGGCAAGGGCGGCGGGCACGGCGAACAGTCGTTTAAAGGCTCCCACCACGATCCAGGCGAGGATGATGGGCAATCCCAGCGCCGGGTTGAAGCCGATCGCCTTGATGGGCGCAAAACACAGGCCGATGATGACGCCGGAGAGCATGGCATTGGCAAGCGGCGCGGGAATGGAGGCGACCGCCTTTCCCAGCGGCCGGAACAGGCCCGCGATGATGATCAGGATGGCGCAGATAATGAATCCGCCGACGGCCGCCGGAAAGCCGCCCTCAATGACGCCGGTGGTCGCAAGCAGCGCCGCACCCGGTGTCGACCAGGCGATGCTGATGGGTAGCCGCGTGGCGGCGGAGAGAATAATGGCGCAAAGCCCCATCGCCACCGAAAGCGCCATCAGCCCCGACGCCGCCTCGAAATCCGTCGCGCCGACAGCTTTCAGGCCCTGCAGCACGACGGCGAAGGAGCTGGCGAAACCGACAAAGGCGGTGAGGCAGCCCATGAACAGGCTCTGGACGGAAAAATCTTTCAGCATGAAGCACTCTGCGGCCTGCTGTCTGTCGCAAACAACCGCAGCGGTCCGCATTGGCGACAGGCAGAAACAAAACTGAAGCGTGACGCGCGAATCCGGGGATGGCGACACGCTTTGGATGAAGCGTGATTATATTCAGGATCAAAAAAGACGCGGCTTGGCAAGATGAGCCGCCAGACTTCAGGTACGGCGGCATGGAAAACGTCATCAAAGTTTAGCGGCACGGCGCTAATCCTCCCTGCACCACAACCGGTCATCCGCCACAAGAGGGACCCTTGCCAATGCTGCGCATCGTCACCACCGTCGCCTGCTGTTTTGCGGCTTTGCCCGCCGCGGCCCAGACCCCGCCGCCGCCGGCCTTTCTCGGCCAGATCGTCGTTCCATCGGGCCTCTCCATCGATGGCGTCACCTTCGGCGGCATTTCCGATCTCGCTTTTGACAGCGAAACCGGGCGTTATCTCGCAATTTCCGATGACCGTGTGGAAAAAGGGCCGGCCCGTTATTACGAGCTGGAGCTGACTGTCGCGGAAGGCGCCGCCACGCTCAACATCGCCGCCACGCGCGAATTGAAGGACGAGACCGGCGCTGCTTTTGCGCCGAAGGGCATCGATGCGGAAGGCATCGCGCTCGACCGCAAGGGCGGCAAGCTCTACTGGTCCTCCGAACGCGACCTGAAGAACCAGCCGGCGCTTTACGTCTCGGACCTCGACGGCAGCAATGTGAAGCGGCTGGAACTGCCAAACGCCTATCTCGTCGATGACGCCAAGACCAGGGGCGTACAGAACAACCTCGCTTTCGAAGGCCTGACGCTGATGCCCGGCCGGCTGATCGCCGCCACCGAAAATGCGCTCACCCAGGACGGCCCCAAGGCGACCCCGCAGGCGGGCAGCCCGGCCCGCATCCTCGTCATCGACACGGCGACGCTGAAACCGGTCGCCGAGCATGTCTATGTAACCGAGCCTATCTCTAAGACGCCGACAGCCGCCGAGCCGAAATATAACGACAACGGCCTTTCCGCCATCGCGGCCCTGCCGGATGGCCGTTTCGTCGCCGTCGAGCGCAATTTCGCTTCCGGCGTGGGCAATCACATCCGCTTCTTCATCGCCGACATGTCCCGCGCCGACAATATTCTCGGCAAGGACAAGATCGATCCCGCATCCGTGGCCGCCGTATCCAAATTGGCCTGGTTCGAAATCAACGAAGGCGATTTCGGCCTCGATATCGACAATATCGAAAGCTTCGCCTTCGGCCCGGTGGTGGATGGCAAGCAGCTCTTCGTCATCGCTTCCGATGACAATTTCAACACCGGCAAGCAGTTCACCCAGTTTGCAGCTTTCGCAATTCCCGCCAATCTGGGTCAGTGAAATCCACATGAAGCAGAATGCCGGTTCTGGACCATGTCCGGGCCGGCATCGGCAATCATGCCTTCACCAGCGGAGCAGACGTGAACCGGCAAAAGCGCCGATGATGCCGGTCAACAGGATGCCCAGCGAATACCAGATCAACACGAAAGCCATGCCGTTTTCGGTGCAGAACCACGAATAAACCCATGCCCCGGCCGCACCTGCTGCGATGCCCGAGGCAAAACCCGCAAGCCTGGGATCAGCGGGAGCCGAACGCCTGAGAACCGAGAAATTCGCGATAAACAGCGGCAGCGCGAAAGCAACGATCAAAAACGGGCAACGCAGCGCCGACGATCCGAGAATGAGGGTCCTGTAGGTGCCGGGCACGGCAAATCCAAGCTGGACGAGCGCGATGACCGCCATGGCCACGAAAATCACCGCAAGCCACGCAAACAGGCCACCCCTGTCGCCGTCCGGCCGCGCAAGACGCATGACGGCGAAAAATGCGGTCACGGCCAGCAGGACATTATAGGCGGATTTGACCCAGAAACCCGGTTCGGTCATGGCGTCATTCATATCGCTGCGAAGCCCCAGAATGACGACCATCAGCAGCAGCGAAACGCCGAGCGCGGGCAAGGCCACGAACGCCAGCCTCCGCTCCAGCGCGAAAGCTCGTACCGGTTTCAGATCGCCCGCCAGTTGGTCGATGATGTCTTCCGTCTTCCTCACGTGTCCCCCCGCAACTTTGCCGCCAGGACTTTCAGCGTTCTGTGAATACCGACCCTCGCCGCAAGCTCGGTCTGGCCGGATTTTTGCGCCGCTTCGGCAATTGAGTGACCTTCGAGCTTCACCCTTCGAATGAGATCCCGCTGCCGTTCCGGTAACTCATCAAGCAGCCGCTCCACATCCATGCGGGCCGTGACCGCATCGACGGACGGTTCCGCCTCCAGCGTTTCATCGAGTTCCACTTCCGCCAGCACGCGCGCACCCCGGCCCCGATAGTGATCAATGAGCTTGTAGCGCGCTATCGAAAAGAACCAGGCCGTAAAGGGTCGCGCACGGTCATAGGTCTCCCGCTTGGCGTGAAGCGACAACAGGGTTTCCTGCACAAGATCTTCGACATCGCCTCTGGCAGCTGCTCCCATGCGCCGGCCGTAATAGGCGATCAGCAGCCGTCTCAGGGCATGAAGCAAATGCCTGTAGGCGCCTTCGTCCCCATCGAGGGAACGCAGCATCAGCATTTTCAGTGTTTCTTCCGAAGGGCTGCCTGTCATCGTCACTATCGGGTTATTCGCAATCGGCAGGATATTGTTACATAGTGGCTTTAAAAAAATCTCGCCCGAACTTGTCGTCACAAGCGCGTGAAGATGTAACGGTCGGCCTTTCCCGTCCGAATGGACAATCGTGAGCCCCGGCACGATGCCGGCGGACATTCAACGACGTCCAGAGGAGACCCTTCATGACCCGCATTTTCACCGCCATTGCCGCCGCTTCCCTTCTGTCCGCTCTTTCCTTCGCAGGCATCGCCCATGCCGACAGCATGAAAACCGATACGATGAAGAAGGATACCATGCATAACGACACGATGAAGACAGAGACGATGAAAAAGGATGGCATGTCCATGACCGGCAAGAAGGCCAGCAAAAAGGACTGCATGCACAAGGCCGGCATGGAAATGGACAAGATGAAAAAGGCCGACATGATGAAGGCCTGCGACATGATGAAATAACACCGGCCTGAAAGGAAAAAGCCCGCACCGGTTTTCACCGATACGGGCTTTCTCAACTGAAAAATCGAAAACTCAGAGTTCCGACTGGCTTTCGACGATCTTGCCGACGAGGCCGTAGTCCTTGGCCTCTTCCGCGCCGAGCCAGTAATCGCGATCGATATCCTTGGCGATCTTTTCTTCGCTCTGGCCGGTGGCTTTGGAGAAGATCTTGATCAGGCGCTGGTTCATCTTGATGATTTCGCGGGCCTGGATTTCGATGTCGGACGCCATGCCGCGCGTGCCGCCGGAGGGTTGGTGCAGCAGGAAGCGGGTGTTCGGCAGGCAGAGGCGACGTTCCTTCGGCACCGAAACGTAAATCAGCGCGCCGGCGGAAGCGACCCAGCCCGTGCCGATGATATAGACCTTCGGCTTGATGAACTTGATCATGTCATGGATGGAATCACCCGATTCGACATGGCCGCCCGGCGAATTGACGTAAACGCGAATGTCGTCGTCGCTGGCGGCGGCGAGAGCCACGAGCTGCGTGCAGACCTTCTGCGCCAGTTCCTGCGTGATGCCACCATAGATGAAGATCGAACGCGACTTGAAAAGATTCGCTTCCGTTTCCTTGCCGATCGGCAGTTCCTTGCTCTTGTCGTCTTCGTCTTCGTTCATCAACGGCTCTCTCCAGCAAAATTCGTGCATGCCCTTCGGACATAGTGCGACTTGTTACGTAAGGCAATGAGAGAAAAAGGCAAGGTTTGCCCGCCAACAATAAACAGCACCCCCGGCAGATGACGCATGGACAGCCTGTCTGCCTTCGCGATATCGTTGACGCCTTATTACAGCGCCGCCTGCCGCGGGAAGCCCCAAGATTCCGTTGCGGACGGCCATAATTTCAAGAGGGAACCATGCTGAAAAGACTAAGCCTCACTGCCGCCGCACTGGGCGTTACCGCCCTGCCCGCTTTCGCCCATCTGAACCCGGAAGAACACGGCTCCTTCATGGCCGGTGTCTCCCACCCCTTCTTTGGTGCGGACCACATTCTGGCGATGGTGGCCGTCGGCATCTGGGCCTCGCAGATCGCCGTGGCGCAGGGCGACCGCAAGGCGCTGTGGATCGTGCCTTCCGCCTTCGTCGGCACCATGGCCGCCGGCTTCCTGATGGCCGTTTACGGCATCGAGCTTCCCTTCGTCGAACCGGCCATTCTCGCCTCCGTCATCGGTCTCGGCCTGCTCGTTGCCATGGCGGCAAGGCTTCCGACGGCAGCGGCGGCGGCCGTTGTCGGCGCTTTCGCGCTTTTCCACGGCCACGCCCATGGCGGTGAACTCGGCAGCGCCGGCGCGCTTCAATTCGGCATCGGCTTCATGATCGCCACCGCCATTCTGCATGCGGCCGGCATTGCGCTCGGCCTCGGCATTGCCCGTTTCGGCTCGGTCGCAAGCCGCACGGTCGGCGCGTTGACGGCGATTGCGGGTCTCTCGCTCGCCTTCGGCGGTTGACGATCATTACCGAAATTTAAAATTCGGGCTGCTTTGAAAAGCCGGAATTGAGGCCTACCTCCTTATCGTGGATTTTCGCTTCACGGTAAGGAGGCATCATATGTCACCGGAAGAAAGCCAGCTTCTCAAGGCCCTGTTCGACAGGACCAGAACCGCATCCGCCACCCCGCGTGACCGCGAGGCGGAAACATTGATCGCAGACGCCGTGCGCGATCAGCCCGCAGCTCCTTATTATCTCGCCCAGGCGGTGATCGTTCAGGAAAAGGGTCTGGAGGCGGCAGCAGCCCATATCAAGCAGCTCGAAGACCGTATCCACGCGCTGGAAAGCGGCAATAGCGCCCCGCAGGCCGCAGCGCAGGGCGGCTTTCTGAGTTCCATCTTCGGAACCGGCCAGCCGCAGCCGCCGGCACCCACGCCTGCCCCCTCCCCGGCTGCCCCGCAAACCTCATGGCGAAACGATACCGCTGGCCAGACGGCCGGTCCCTGGGGATCGCCAGCCGGCCAGCAACCCGGCGGCCCCTGGAGCCAGCAGTCCGCCGCATTCGGGCGTTCTTCGGGCGGTGGTTTTCTGCAGGGTGCGCTTGGGACCGCTGCGGGTGTCGCCGGCGGCATGTTGCTCGCCAATTCGCTGAGCGGCATTTTTGGCAGCCATATGTCGTCGCTCGGCCTTGGCTCGCCCTTCGGCGGGGGCAATGCCGCGGGTAACGCGCCTGTCGAGGAAACCGTCATCAATAATTATTACGGCGACAACGCCAGCCCCCAGAACAACGATGACGACGATATCCAGCAGGCCGATGACGACAGCGCCGACGATGCGGATTTCGATTCAGGCGACGACGGTTCGTTCGCCTGAACCTTTAGTCTCGTAAAAGCCGGATCAGCCGCGACCGCGATAGGTGGGAACGCCCTGATCCGGCAGCCATACGCCCTCGGGCACCGGTCCGGTCTGCCAGAAGACGTCGATCGGAATGCCGCCGCGCGGATACCAGTAAGCGCCGATTCTCAGCCACTTCGGCTGCAGCAGCTCCACCAGCCGCCTGGCGATATAGACCGAGCAATCCTCATGGAATGCACCGTGATTGCGGAATGACTGCAAAAACAGCTTCAGCGACTTGGATTCCACCAGGAAATCGCCCGGAATATAGTCGATGACGATATGGGCGAAATCCGGCTGGCCGGTCATCGGGCAAAGCGAGGTGAATTCGGGTGCGGTGAAGCGCACCACATAATCGGTGCCGGCATTGCCGTTCGGCACCTTTTCAAGAACGGCCTTTTCCGGGCTCTCTGGCGTATCGACCTTCGTGCCCAGCTGCGACAGGCCGGAAACATCCGTCACGGACATGGAAAACTCCTGTTTTTCAAACAATCACTTTGACGCCATGCGCCTTTTCGCCTTCCGGCTCGACGTGAATGGCAAGGCTGGCGCCCGGTATGACGTCCCTTATGGCATCTTCAAGGCGGTCGCAAATATCATGCGCCTCGCGCACAGTCATGACAGCAGGGACCACGACGTGAAAATCGATGAAGGCGGCCGAGCCGGCGCGGCGTGTCCTCAGATCGTGTACGCCAATGACGCCACCGCAATGTTCGGCGATGGCCTTCTTGATCGCCTCGTCTTCTTCAGGCTCCACGGCCCGGTCCATCAGCCCGCCAAGCGAATGCAGAATGACCTTGGATCCCTGGAACAGGATGTTGATGGCCACCAGAATGGCGAGCAGCGGATCGAGAATGGCATAACCCGTCAAAAGCGCCAGAACGAGGCCGACGAGAACGCCTGCCGAGGTCACGACGTCGGACATGATGTGATGGCCGTCGGCGGCCAGTGCCGGTGAGGCGTGTCTTTTGCCGACACGGATCAGGATCGTCGCCCATATGGCGTTGATGACGCCCGCCGCCGCATTGATGGCAAGACCAAGGGCCGGTGCTTCCGGCAGCCTCGGGTTGAAAAGACCGCCCCAGGCCTCCTGCACGATCAGAAGCGCGGCAACGACGATCAGCACTCCCTCCACGACGGCGGATATATATTCCGCCTTGTGGTGGCCGAACTGGTGGTCGTCATCGGCGGGCTTCTGCGCATAACGAATGACAAAATAGGCGATGAAGGCCGCGACCACGTTGACGGTCGATTCCAGACCGTCCGATAAAAGCGCGACCGAGCCCGTGACCCACCAGGCCACGAGCTTGAGGCCCAGCACGCCGAAAGAAAGCGGAATGCTCCAGAATGCGAGCTTCCGGACCAGCGTATTGCCCTCACTGTTCATTTTTGCCCCCGTGCGGATGCGAACGAATTGCATGACCGATTGCCAAAACGCACGAACCGCGCGCACGGGGTCTCCGTGCGCGCGGTTCGCTATTTGCGCGTTCTATCGTTCAAACGGAGAACAAGGTCAAGGGCCTTGCGCTCAGGCCCAAAACATCACTCTCCGCTTTTCTGCTCACAGAAACGAATGCGGTTGCCGAACGGATCGGTCACTTCCATCACATCACCCCATGGCAGTTCTTCAACGCCCGGCTTCATGAAGCGATAGTCTTTCGCCGCCAGTTCCTGTTGATAGGCGTGAACGCCGTGCATGGTGGCGAAGATGTTGGAGCCCGGCGTCGCATCGCCATGATGGCCGCTAAGATGAAGCCCCATTCCGGCCCGTGAAACCTGCATGTAAAGCGGGAAATTATCGCCGAAGCGATGTTCCCAGTCGACCTCGAAACCGAGAAAATCGACATAGAACTCCCGCGCCTTGGCCTCGTCGAAAATTCTGACGATCGGGAATATCCGCCCGAAGCCGATGTCTCCAACAGTCCGTTTCCCGGCATCGCCCATGCTGCCCCAACCCCTTTTCCGGCCGTAAAACGATACCGGCCGCACAGGGTGCGGCCGGTAGGATCAGCTTATTCGGCTGCGACGATCTTGCCGTCCTGCCACTTGAACAGCGAGAAGGCCTGCGAGGTCAGGTCGCCGTTTTCGCCGTAGGTCACCTTGCCGATTGCGGTCGGGAAAGCGTCACCGCTTTTCAGGGCCGTCGCGACGGCTTCGGAATCCTTGGCGCTTCCGGCCTTCTCGATGCCGGCCTTCACCACTTCGACGGCAGCGTAAGCATTGAGTGTGAAGGCTTCCGCCGGAATGTTGGCGGCCTTCAGCGCTTCGGCAGCGGCCTTGGAATCGTCGTTCTTCAGCGCGTCGGAAGCGTTGGTGAAGATCGTGCCTTCGCCAGCCTGCGAACCGATGTTCCAGAACTCGCTGTTCGACAGGCCGTCACCGCCGATGACGGCAGCCTTGGAGCCGATATCCTTCAACTGGCGCACCAGAAGACCCGCTTCCGGGTGGTAACCGCCGAAATAGACGATGTCGGCATTGTCGGACTTCAGACGGGCCGTCAGCGCACCGAGATCCTTTTCGCCGGGCGTCAGCGCATCGTAGAGAACTTCGGTCACGCCACCGGCATTCAGCGTGGTCTTGAAGGCGTCCGCCAGACCTTTGCCGTAAGCGCCCTTGTCGTGAATGATGGCGATCTTCTTGTCCTTGAGGTTGGCGAGAACATATTTCGCCGCAACCTCAGCCTGCTGGTCGTCACGACCGCAGGTGCGGAAAACGTTGGCAAGGCCACGGTTGGTCAGGCCCGGCGCGGTCGCCGTCGGCGTCACCATCAGCACGCCGTTTTCGGCAAAGACATCCGATGCCGGAATGGCGACGCCGGACGTCACCGGACCGACGACGAAGTGGATGCCTTCGGCAACCAGCTGGTTGGCTGCGGAAACGCCCTGCTTCGGCTCACCGCCGTCATCGGCAAGCTTCAGCACGACCTGTTCGCCGAGGATGCCGCCCTTCTTGTTGATTTCATTGACTGCCGTCTGGGCGCCGTTCTTCACCTGGTCGCCATAGGCGGCGACAGGACCGGTGAGCGGCGCAATCAGGCCGATGACGATTTCGGCATGAGCAAGGGGTGCGAATGCGAAGGACGCTGCAAGCGTCACGCTGGTCAATGTCTTCAGTTTCATCCTGGTGTCTCCTTAAAGGGGGTCGCGGGACCCGGTGAGCGCCATGGGGCGCCGACCGAATGAAACTATCGGACGCCTCCCGGCGAAAACTCGTTCCATTTTTGAATTCCGAGCCTTCCACTCAACTCATACGGAAGGTTTGATGATTTATGCAAGTCACTTTGCTGGATTAGCTCTATTAGCGGTAAATCAATCGCTGGATCGGCCGCGATTGCGCCGTGTGAATGGACGCATCGACCTTCCGTAAACGCTTGGCGTTTGGCCGCCGCTGGAGGATAATACGCTATGATCGCAGCAGATGAAGAATTTCTGACGGGCCTGCCCGTCTTCCGGCATTTTGAAGACGTGGCCGACCCGGCACTTTATCGCGCCCTGCCGCCGGGATGGGGGCTGGCCATCGCCGATATCATCGATTCGACCTCGGCAATCGGCACCGGCCGCTACAAGGCCGTCAACATGGCGGGTGCGGCGGTCATATCGGGCGTATCGAACAGTCTCGGCCGTCACGACCTGCCCTTCGTTTTCGGCGGCGATGGCGCTGCCGTCGCGGTGCCGCCGCACGGGCTGTCTGTCGCACGCACCGCGCTTTCGAATGTACAGCGCTGGGTGAAAGACGATCTCGATCTTGCCATGCGCGTGGCGCTGGTTCCCGTCGAGGATATTCGTGAAAATGGCTTCGACATTCGTGTCGCGCGCTTTCAGGCGAGCGAGGACGTTTCCTACGCCATGTTTTCGGGCGGCGGCAACAGTTGGGCGGAAGCGCGAATGAAGGAGGGGCAATATGCCCTGCCGGCAGCCGAAAAGGGCGAACGCCCCGATCTCACCGGCCTTTCATGCCGCTGGAACCCCATTCCGGCCACCCATGGCAAGGTGGTGTCGATCATCGCCGTGCCGGGGGCGTCGCGGGACATGCCGGCATTTCGCCAACTCGTCGTAGATCTTGTCGATCTCGCCGAACAGGACGCAAGACACGGCCACCCCGTGCCCGAAGATGGGCCGAAACTCGGTTTTGTGCGCGAGGGTCTCGGCCTTGAAGCCCGGGCCGGCGCTGCCTATCGCGATGTCTGGGGCAAGATGCGCCGCTCGTTTCGCGTTCTCGGCGAGTCCCTGCTCGTCAATCTCTTGAGTGTGACGGGGCTCTCGTTCGGACCGTTCAATGCGATACGCTACCGGCGTTCGGTCGCGAGCAACACCGATTTCAGGAAATTCGACGACGGCCTGAAGATGACGGTGGATATCGACGCCGCACGGCTCGAAAAAATCCGCGCGCGGCTGGAACAGGGCCGCCTCTCGGGAAGCTGTTATTACGGCCTGCACGAACAGGATGCCGCATTGATGACCTGTATCGTTCCGTCTCCGCTTTCGCGAGACCATATGCATTTCGTGGATGGTGCCGACGGCGGATATGCGGCTGCGGCAAGCCGTCTCAAGCAGCAGATACAGCTTGCTGCGCCGGTCTGAAAAGCGCTCCAATACGCAGCCCCGATTCTTGTGCCGGATGCGCCCGCAGCGAAGGCCCCTGAAAAGAAAAACCGGCGTCGTGCGCCGGTTTCAATCAAGTGATGCTGCCGGGCCTTAACAGGGCCGTGGGCTCATGCAGCGGTCTTGCTGCTCTTCTGCGCCTGGCAGTAAATTTCCTCGAGGGATGCGAGGATTTTTTTCACGGATTCGGAATTGCTGGAATAATAGATGGTCTGCGCATCCCGTCGTGTCTTCACCAGCCGCTGGGCACGCAATTTCGAAAGATGCTGCGAGAGAGCGGACTGGCTGAGACCAACCTGTGAAGCGAGAACACCGACCGGCACTTCCGTATCCACCAGCGTGCACAAGATCATCAGGCGCTTGGGATTCGCCATGGCTGAGAGCAAGTCTGCAGCGGCGATGCTATGTTCCGACAGAGATTGATTATCCATACGCTCAAGTCTCCTGATGACAGTCGAAAAAGACGGTCATGGTGGCTATTATAGGTGTTCCAAAAGGTGTTTTTATAATTCAGTCGATACGTTGTATATACCTAAATCTTGCTTATATCGTGTCCCCTTCAAAGACTATTCTTCACCGATTATTTACTTAAAATATTGTGACCAAATTATCAGCTTTTTGCCTGTTTTTTGTCAATTTGATGATAAACCCATGTATTAGCGGCAGTATTTATAAGCAATAAACGATAAAAAGTTGAGCACCTCAATCTTAACACCCGACGCCGGATTTTGGGGTGACAATCTATTACCACCTTAAATTTAGCAGCGAGCTAAAGAATCTAGATTAACTTTGCGCAATTTTCTCTAAGTTTGCAATATGATTTTTATTAGTAATTATTTTCATGCATAACTTGTGATATCAAAAATATTCTTTGCTACCGTGGGAAGGTATAACTTGCGCCGTAAAGATCTTCTGGAAACAGAAAAAGGGCCCTCCATGGAGGGCCCTTTCTTTTTCAGACAGGCGAATCACTATTTTTTGCGGTGACGCGTCAGCCCCGCGACAACTTCATCGGCGGAAATCGTGCCGACGATAGCACCGTTGTCGACGACGCCGATCGCGCCGGAATGTTTTGACAGCGCATCGAGAATATCGATGAGCGGCGATGACGGGCGGGCGGTGGCGGCGACTGTCATCTGCCCGTTGCGTTCGTCCACCCCACGCTTCATCACATCGGCGGCGGTCAGCATGGAGATCGGGTTCATGTTCTGCACGAAATCCGCGACATAGGGCGTGGCCGGCTGCTTGACGATCTGCTGCGGCGTTCCGCACTGGATGATGCGTCCGCCCTCCATCATGGCGATACGGTTGCCGATGCGGAAGGCCTCATCCAGATCGTGGCTGACGAAGAGGATAGTTTTCTTCAGCCGGCTCTGGAACTCCAGAAGCTCGTCCTGCAGACGGCTTCTGATGAGAGGGTCGAGAGCCGAGAACGGCTCGTCCATCAACAGGATCGGCGCGCCGGTGGCAAAGGCTCTCGCCAGCCCCACACGCTGCTGCATGCCGCCGGAAAGCTCTCCTACCTTCCGGTCGGCCCAGGCGGAGAGATTGACCAGCTCCAGCTGCTCAGCCACCATACGCTTGCGCTCGGCTTCCGGCACGCCGGAAAGCTCAAGCCCGAAGCCGACATTGTCGGCCACATTGCGCCAAGGCAGAAGGCCGAATTGCTGGAAGACCATGGAGACCGTGTGCATACGCAGGTCGCGCAGCGCTTTCGCCGTCGAGCGATAGGGATCGACATAGCCGGACTTGGTCTTCACGCCGACATTGCCGCGCACCACGGGCGCAAGCCCGTTGACAGCCCTCAGCAGGGTCGACTTGCCCGAGCCGGAAAGACCCATGAGCACGAGTATCTCGCCCTCGCTGACCGAGAGCGAGGCATTGGCGACGCCGAGAACCAGTCCGGTTTCGGCATTGATCTCGTCACGCGTGCTGCCCTTGTCGATCAGCGGCAGCGCCGCATCGGGCCGGTCGCCGAAAACGATATCGACATTTCCGAAGATGATGGCGTCACTCATAGATCATCCTCCGCGCCGGGAAGGCGGAAAAGCCGGTCGAGAACGATCGCCAGTATGACGATGCACAGTCCCGCTTCGAAGCCCATGGCTATATTGACGGTATTGAGCGCGCGCACCACCGGCACACCCAGACCATTGGCGCCCACCAGGGCGGAAATGACCACCATCGACAGCGACAGCATGATCGTCTGGGTAAGGCCGGCCATGATCTGCGGCGCGGCGAAGGGAAGCTCCACCTTGCGCAATACTTGCGAAGGCGTGGCGCCAAAAGCGACGGCCGCCTCCACCAGCGCCGGCGGCGTCGAAACGATGCCGAGACGGGTGAGCCGCACCGGGGCTGGAATGGCGAAGATGACGGTGGCGATGAGCCCCGGAACCATGCCGAGACCGAACAACACCAGCGCCGGGATCAGATAAACGAAGGTGGGGATGGTCTGCATCAGGTCCAGCACCGGTCGCATGCCGGCATAGATCCACTTGCGCCGCGCCGCCAATATGCCGAGCGGTATGCCGATGATCATGCACACGGCGCTGGCGGCGATGACGAGCGCCAGCGTTTCCGTCGTCGCCTTCCAGTAGCCCAGATTGATGATGAGCAGCAGGCCGAGCGCCGTGAAGACCGGCATGCCGACAGAGCGGCGCGTCCAGGCGGAAAGCGCCGTCAGGATCGCCACGATGATGAGCGGATGCGGCGCCTGCAGCACATAAAGCAGGGCGTTGATGACGCTTTGGAAAATGAAGGAAAGCCAATCGAAGAAAAAAGCGAGATTGCCGGTCAGCCAGTCAATGGCCTCCTTGGCATATCGGCCGACGGGCAGGCGGTTTTCAGGAGCGCTGAGCCATTCCACGGTAAGAAAAGACCTTTCGTGAACTAAACAATTCCGGCAAAAGTGCAGAGCGGTTTTGCGTCCGGAATTGCGCAGACAACAAAGAAATAGAGCATCGTCATCCCGTTTCACCGGGATTGCTCCAATGCAGAAATGACGGCCGGCAGCGGAACTGCCGGACGCGGTGCTGGCGCATGACCCTCAATGTCTGAAAATTCACAGGCAAGGTCATGCATGGGCATCGTTATTTCCCGCTGATCCGGCCTGCCGCGCAGGCCGGAAACAGTCATGCATCGTCTTGCGGCTTAGAGGCCGAGAGCCTTCTTGGCAGCAGGCAGGGCGTCAGCACTGCCGTCCCTGGTCTTGACGTTGGCGAGCCAGGGCTCGATCGCCGTCGGATTGGCCTTCAGCCAGGCGGTTGCAGCCGCCTCGCCGTCAAGGCCGTCATTCAGGATCTTGCCCATGATCTCGTTTTCCATGGGCAGGGAAAATTGCAGGTTCTTGAGGAACGCGCCGACATTCGGGCACTCCTCGACGTAACCCTTGCGGACATTGGTATGGATCGTCGCGCCGCCGAGATTGGGGCCGAAGACCTCGTCGCCGCCGGTCAGATAGGTCAGCTTGAAATTCGCATTCATGGGATGCGGTTCCCAGCCGAGGAAGACGATGGGCTCGCCGGATTTTTCGGCGCGGGCCACCTGGGAGAGCATGCCCTGTTCGGACGACTCGACCACCTCGAATGACTTCAGACCGAAACTGTCCTTGGCCACCATGTCGAGAATCAGGCGATTGCCGTCATTGCCCGGCTCGATACCATAGATCTTGCCGCCGAGATCGGCGCTGTGGGCGGCGATGTCCTTGAAATCCTTGATGCCGAGTTCGGCACCCTTGGCGTTGGTCGCCAGCGTGTATTTCGCGCCGGTCAGGTTTTCCCGCAGCGTCTCCACGGATTTGTCTTCGCGATAAGGCGCGATATCGCCTTCCATGGTCGGCATCCAGTTGCCGAGGAAGACGTCGATGTCCTTGTTTTTCAGGGATGTGTAGGTAACGGGTACGGAGAGAAGCTTGACGTCGGTTTCATAGCCAAGGCTTTTCAGAAGCACTGTGGCGGTCGCCGTCGTGGCGGTGATGTCGGTCCAGCCCACATCGGAAAAGCGCACTGTGCCACAGCTTGCCGGTTCCGCAGCACCGGCCGCACTGAACGTCATGGAGGAGATTGCTGCGGCCAGGGCCAGACAGCGGCTTCTATTTGCAAACATATGGCTTGCTCCCTGTTTTTTCGTTCCCTTGCCATTATCAATATCTGCCGGACACAATCAACTCGCGCGCATTTGCGTGCTTTGGCGCACCGTTTGCGACAAAATGGTGAAAATGTCGGTATTCAACGGTGCAATGTCGAAAAAGGGCAGACCGTAGAAATCTGTGTTTTTCCAACGGCCATACTTTTCAATCCGCGTCTTCGCCGTCAAAAGACGCTGGATGCAGCATCGGCTGGAAAACCGGGACAGGTTTGTGAGGCACGGTGTGCCGATTGAAGAGGTTGGAGCATTTAAACGCACGTAGGAATGATGCAACGGTGCTCCGGGAGTGGATAATGGCAAAACTCTATTTCAATTATTCGACGATGAATGCCGGCAAATCGACCATGCTGCTGCAGGCATCCTACAATTATCAGGAGCGCGGCATGCGCACACTGATCTTCACGGCCGCCTTTGACGACCGGGCCGGCGTCGGCCGTGTCGCCTCGCGAATCGGCCTCTCTTCCGACGCCCTGACCTTCGATGAGAATACCGACCTGTTCGCCGAGGTATCGGCCCTCACTGCCGAAGCGCCGGTCGCCTGCGTTTTCATCGATGAAGCCAATTTTCTCTCCGAGCACCATGTCTGGCAGCTTGCCGACATTGTCGACAGGCTGAACATCCCGGTCATGACCTATGGCCTGCGCACGGATTTTCAGGGAAAGCTTTTCCCAGCATCGAAAGAACTGCTGGCCATTGCCGACGAGCTTCGCGAAATCCGCACCATCTGCCATTGCGGCCGCAAGGCGACGATGGTCGCCCGCTTCGACAATGAAGGAAAGGTCGTGACGGAAGGCGCGCAGATCGATGTCGGCGGCAACGAGAAATATGTTTCCTTCTGCCGCCGCCACTGGGTGGAGACGTTCAAGGGCAAGTGAACATCTGCGTCCGGTTGCCGCATTTGATTTTCCGCAAAGATGGCTCCCCCGCTCCTGGGCTAAGACGACGGCGACACATTCGCGTGGATGTGCTTTCTCTCAGGAGCAAAACTATGCAGAACAGAACTGCCAAATTCGCCGGCCTCGCCATTCTCGCAGGTCTTTTCGCCTTTCCCGCCCTTGCTGCCGAAATCGAAGTGAAGATGCTCAACAAGGGCAGCGACGGTCAGGCGATGGTCTTCGAGCCCGCAACCGTCAAGGCCGCCATCGGCGACGTCATTACCTTCGTCCCGGTCGACAAGGGCCATGATGCGGCAGCCGTGAAGGACATGATCCCCGAGGGTGTCGCAGACTTCAAGGGCAAGATGAACGAGACGGTGAAGTTGACGGTCGAGAAGGAAGGCGCCTACGTCGTCAAATGCACACCGCATCTGGGCATGGGCATGATCGCGCTCGTTGTCGTCGGCGATGCCGCGCCGGCCAATCTGGACGCCGTCAAGAACGGCAAACTGCCGAAAAAGGCGCGCGACCGGCTGAACGACGAGATCGCCAAGCTCGGCCTTTGAGGACATATCCCTTCGGTTCCGCGGCGGCTGTTCCTCCACAATCGGTGTGGAAAGCCATAATGGCCGGCGCGGACCGCAGGTTGAGAAAAGTTTCGCAATCATGTTGTATCCCGGTTGACCGGGACATATCTGGAAGACAGTAAATGACCGCGGTTTATACGAAGCGCCGAAGGGCGCGGGTGGGCTGCGTGTTTTTCTTCCGGCGTCCAGCCCCACGGGCAGAGGAGACTATGACGACATGATCGACCGGATCTCCGCTTTGATTCAGGCAGCCTTCAGCGCCATCGGCAGGGCCGCCGGTCTTCTCGTCGCCTGGCTTTTGTGGCCCTTCATGGCCGCCCACGGCTGGTACAGCGGCCGCAACTGGCTCATCAAGGGCCCGATCGCCCTCATCGTCATTCTTCTCGCCGGCTTCTACGGATATTTCATCTGGCAAACCCAGGTCTGGACGAATTTCGACCCGGATTACGTCGCGCGCTACAAGCTTGAAGAGCGCACCGTGCCTGCCGGGCAGGAATTGCCCGCCCCCGCCCCGGCGGGTGGCGCAACGGGCGCCGCCGCAAACACATCCGCGCCGGTCTGCCAGCGTTCGGCCATCGTCGACGCAGCCGCCGATCTCACCGATTTCAACGTCAACCAGAACGCGTGGATTTCCTCCATGCTGCTCTATCGTCTCGGCCTTTTCGGCATGGACTGGGACAGCACGCCGTTTTTGGACAACAAGGCGTCTTTCCAGCGTGGTGTAAACCAGGCCGTGCGCCGCACCTCGGTGGAACTTGTGGATACGCTCGGCCGCGTGCGCGGAACCTCCGGCATCAACAACAATCTCCAAGAAGCGCGCGGCAACATGCAGTTCAGCGAGTATTCCTGGTATTTCGGTCTCGATCCCTTCGGCCCGAAGACCCCGACCCCCAGCTATTACCGCGCCGCCATCCGCAGCTTCCAGGCCTTCAATGGCGAACTCGCCGCCTGCAAGGCCGTCTTCGATACCCGCGCCGACAACCTCATCCAGTTCATCGACCGTATCGCCGGCGATATCGGCTCCACGTCGGCAATTCTGCGCGAACGCTCGGAAAATTATAATGGCGGCTGGTTCGATACCCGTGCCGACGACCGCTTCTGGTTCGCCTATGGCCAGCTCTACGGTTATTACGGCGTGCTTTCCGCCGCCGGATCGGACTTCGCGCAGGTCATCCGCGAGCGTAACCTGACCAACCTGTGGAACGACACGCTGTTGCAGACCCGCGCAGCCCTGCGCATCCAGCCGGCGATCATTTCCAATGGTGAGGAAAGCGGCTGGATCATGCCCTCGCACCTCGCCACCATGGGATTTTACGTTTTGCGGGTCCGCTCGAATCTCGTTGAGCTTCGCTCGGTTCTCGACCGGTAAGGCGAGGCCTGCCGGGAACGACAGGGTCGATCAGTCTATCAGGCCAAGGCGTATGGTCTTGGCCACCAGCTGGGTGCGGTTGACGCAGTCGAGCTTGCGGATGGCGTTGTTCATATAGGCATTGACGGTATGTTCCGAGATGGACAGAAGCTCGGCGATCTCCACGGAGGTCTTTCCCTGCGCCGTCCAGCGCACCACATCGAGTTCCCGCTTCGTCAAAGGCGATGGACCTTTTGAGTTGGTGCGGCAAAGCCGATCATAAACCTCCAGCGCATGCAGCACGATCATGCCCAGCTCGTTGAGCGCGGCTTGCGGCAGGATATCGCGATCGCCTGCGAAATTCATCAGATGCCGGTTGCCGTACATGCCGTGAACCGGCACCATCAGACCGGACGTAATGCCCATGCTGCTCAGCGAGGCCGCCGCATCCACCAGCGGTCCGCAGGCAATATCCGGATCCTGCAGCGACCAATATTGCGGCATCATCGATGAAGCGCCGCGCTTGATGACGGGACACTCCCCAAGCGCGCCGTCCCTGGTCATCGCATTCACGACCCAGATGGGCAGGCTGCTTTCGACAACCGTCGGCAAGGCATAGGCATTCTGGCCGCCGGGCAAGCGCAAAAGGGTCACATAGGCGTAACCGAAGGCGCACATCACTTCCCGCAGGGCCTCCAGCCATTGGGATTTGTCGGCCGCAGCCGACAGATCGTCGCAAAGTCTGGCCTGACGCTCCGTCTTCACCATTCACGCACCCTCGACACGCCGGGACGCAGCGCCCGGAGCGTAAAACATGCGGCTTGGCCAGAACGGGGATACGACCTTCATATCGGCTGGACCATCCTGATCAAAGCACCGGCTTTTCGGATTTGTCCTTCGGCTTGGCCATCAGTTTTTCCAGGAAACCGAGCATGACCGCCGAGACGACAAAAGCCAGATGGATGATGGTGAACCACATCAGCTTGCTGTCCGAATATTGACTGGCGTTGAGGAAGATTTGCAGCAGGTGGATCGACGAGATCGCCACGATCGACGATGCGACCTTGATTTTCAGACTGCCGGAATCGAGCTTGCCCAGAAAGGAAACCTCGGCATCGGCATCGTCGAAGCGGCTGACGAAGTTCTCGTAACCGGAAATCATCACCATGACGATCAGGCTGGCGACCAGCGCCGCATCGATCAGACCCAGCATGGCGAGGATCATGTCCGCTTCGTCGTAGGTGAAAACGTTCTTCGCAACTTTCAGAAACTTGAGCGCGAAGGAAAACGCATAAACCGCCAGTGCCGCGACGAGCCCGAGATAAAAAACGACGAGCAGCCAGCGGCTGGAGAGGATGATCCGCTCGACGAGCAGTTCAAGAGACTTCATTTCCGTATCCGATTAATAATCTGTTTATTGTTGGGGCATGGTTTGTTTCGCCATGTAAACTGGCTGCGAATATCCTAGCAAGCGGCAATGTCGGGACTTTGACCGTACCGTGGCGTTTTCACACCCCATTCACCAATGAGGTTCTAGAGCGGATAAGCGTCATATTTTTGCAACATACTGTTATGCTTTAAAACATGATGCAAAAAGTCATATATAATATGTTGACAGTTATCGTCATGTTTTTTAGTCCTCGCTTATCGGCTCGCCCGTAACAATCAAAACAGTTTCAGCCGCGGCGGCAAGCGCGGCGTGCTTTTGCACGCCGTGGCCCATTCGCGCGCCTACCTGGGGGTAATTAATGTCCATTTCGCGCACGCATTCCGCGCTGCTTCTGTGCACTGCCATCTCTCTTCTGCCGCTTGCCGGCCCCGCGCGGGCCCAGGACGCCGCGGCGCAAGCGGACGAGGCCACCACGCTTGAAAGGATCGTTGTCAAGGGCAAGCGCGTCAAAAGCGCCAATGCCGCCGCCGACACGCCGCTGGCGAGCCAGACCACGGCGGAAGACATCCGCAAGAAGGATATCGGCAGCATCAAGGACCTCGGCAATAGCACGGAGCCGGGCGTCGATTACGTCGATGCCAAGCCCGGCCGGCCCGGCGGCCTGTTCATCCGCGGCCTCGGCGGCGCGCGCGTCGTCACCTTGATCGACAATATTCCCGTTCCTTATTTCAACAATTTCGCCCGTCAGGGTCAGGCAACCACCACCCTCAGCGATACGAGTTCGAGCTTCGATTTTTCCTCGCTCTCGACGGTCGATGTGGTGCGTGGCGCAGATTCCAGCCGTATCGGCTCCGGTGCCCTCGGCGGCGCACTGGTGCTGCGCACGCTCGATCCGGAAGACCTGATCGGCGAAGGCAGGGACTGGGGCGGCGTGGCCAAGACCACCTATGACAGCGAAGACAGAAGCGTGGGCGGATCGCTCGCCGTCGCCAGGAAGATCGAGAATACTTCGGTCCTGTTCCAGAGCTCCTACAAGCGCGGCAACGAGACGGACAACAAGGGCACCGCCGATATCTACGGCACGCGCCGCACCAAGCCCAATCCCGCCGACACCTATGAAAGCAACCTGATGTTCAAGATCCGTCAGGATCTTGAAGGCGGTCACAGCATCGGGCTGACGGCCGAGCGCTATTCTCTGAGAAACCGCAGCGACATGAAGACCCTGCAGGGCGTCAGCGTTTCGGGCTCGACCTACCGGATCGGCGACTACCGGGGTTATGAGGATACCGAGCGCGATCGCGTATCGCTCGATTACGAATACGAAGCGCCCTCGACCGACGGCTTCATCGACGCCGCCAATCTTTCGCTCTACTGGACGCGTCTTTCCAAGGAATCCGGCGCCGGCGACCGCCTGACCAACAATTCGCTTTATATTCGCGAAGACAGCATGCGCAACAGCGCATTCGGCATCGTCGGCGGCCTTGAATCCGGCTTCGAGCTTGGCGGCGTGCAGCACACGGTCCGTTTCGGCGGCAACGCCATGACAACCGATTTCAGCCAGGAGCTTTTCGCCAACACGGCCGGATCGACCTCGTCCTCGCAATCGGACATGCCTGACGTGAGCGGCAAGAGCCTCGGTCTTTATCTCGATGACGAAATCGCCTTCGGCAACGGCTTCCGCCTGACCCCCGGCCTGCGCTTCGATTCCTACGATTACGATCCCGATGGCTCCGTTTCCAGCAACAGCGGCTACCGAACATTCGGCCTGCCGAGCGGCAACAGCGGCTCGCGCTTCTCGCCGAAGCTTCTTGCCACCTATGACGTCACGCCCGAACTGCAGCTTTTCGCACAATGGTCGATGGCCTATCGTGCCCCGACGATCAACGAACTGTATCTGAACTTCTCCAACGTCAGCTCCGGTTACGCTGTTGTCGGCAACTCCGCCCTCAATCCCGAGACCAGCAACGGTTTCGAGATCGGTGCGAACTACGCCTCCGGCGACCTCACGGGAAGCCTGACGCTGTTCCACAACAAGTACAAGAACTTCATCGAGCAGTACACGACGTCGACGACGCTCTTCCCCGGCTTCGGCGGCAGGGGCAACGGATCGCTCTTCACCTATCGCAACCGTAACAACGTCGAAATCTCCGGTGTCGAAGCCAAGGTCCGCAAGGACCTCGCCAACGGCTTCTTCGCCCACGCTTCGCTTGCTTACGCCTATGGCAAGGACACCGATACCAACGAATTCATTCGCACGGTCGCGCCCTTCAAGTCCGTCGTCGGCATCGGCTACGAGCAGGACGTCTGGGGCACGGAATTTACCGGTGTCTTCTCCTCCGGCATGCGTGACGACAGGGTGGCCAACACCTTCGACGCCCCCGGCTATGGCGTTCTCAACCTGACCGGCTGGTGGGAACCGGAACAGACCAAGGGCCTGCGCATCCAGGCCGGTATCTATAACCTGTTCGACAGGAAATACTGGAATGCCGTCGGCGTTCGCGACGTGAACCCGAATTCCGTCAGCACCGTCAACCAGCCGGCCGACTTCTATACGGAAGCCGGACGCACCTTCAAAATCTCTCTGACCCAGAAATTTTAAACCCGGGCAGAAACATCATCTCCAGTCGGGGCGGCTTTCGGGTCGCCCCTTTTTTATCAGCGGCAATAGAGATAGCCGCCCCTGCGCTCCAGCACGTCGAGATGCAGGTGGTCCTGATGGGTGGCGTCGCTGCCGGGGGAAAGAACCGTGCGGAAGAACAGGCAGGCGGCGGCGGTAATCGTGCGCTGGAAAGCGCCTTCCGGCGTTCCGTCTTCACCGCGCGGCTTCATCACCAGCGGCTCGCCCTTATCGAAGGCGATCGTGGAAATATCGACGGCATTGCCCTTGGCATGTTCGGAAATCTTGCCGTTTTCCGCGCTGTTGCGGTTGCGGCAGATATAGGTCGAGGCATTGGCGATGGCCGTCACCTTTTTCTCCGGCATAGCCAGAGCCGCCGCCGGCAGCATCATTTCCTTTGTCCAGCGGGAAAGCGCAAGAGCGGTTTCGCAACGCATGGTGCCCGATGGTTCCAGCTTGATGCCGGGCAGAAGCACGGAAAGCTCGACAGGCGCTTCGATGCCGCAGCCCTGCTCCGCATCCCGGATCGGTTCGAGCTGTTTGAATTCCGCGCCGATATCCTTCAATGCGCCAAGGCATGCCTGAAGCGCGGCCGGGTCTTCCGGTTTCACCGGCTCCGGCGGCTTCTCTTCCGGTTTTGCAGCGTCAACATCCGGCTTGCGTTGTTCACCCTCCTCTTTGCCCTCATCCGCCTTGCCTTCGACGCCTTTCTTGCTGTCATCGGACCCCTTGTCTGCCGGCGTCTTGCCGTCATCCGGTTTCCCCACTTCCGGGGCCTGCGGTTTCGGGGCCGGTTTCGGCGCTTCCATCGGGCTTTGCGGCGGCTCGTCCGATGGCTTTTCCGAGGGGGTGGCGGATTGCCCCTCACCCGGTTTCGGTTGCGGCACCGGCACCTGCGCCGGCGGTTCAGAGGCGGAAATCAATGCGAGGGTGGTTACCAGAAGACACAGGCGATGAAGCATTTTTCGGGGCACTCCTGACCGTTTCGGCAGGAGTGCAACGCCGCCACGGCCCGTAAGGTTCATTCCCTCACCGAAATCCGCTTGCCAAGGCGGATCGTGCGCGCTAACAATTTTCCCATGAACATCGTGTCTAAGAACATTGCTAACTGGTGGTGGGGCAGCTTTTCGCGGCCTTGACCAGTCATGTCTTCAGACAAAGTCCAAGCCGCCCGAATTTTCAGGCGGCTTTTTTGTTATTGTGCCGCCTGTCATCGGGCCTGAACAACGGGAAGTATGAGAGAAATGGTAACGATCATTCAGGATGACGGAGCGGAAACCTACGAGACGAAAGGCGGCATCAAGGTCAGCCGAAAGCGTCGGCCCGCCGATTACGCCAGCGCCATCGATAATTATATCGAAAAGCTCGATTCCCATCGCGGCGCGGTTTTTTCGTCCAACTACGAATATCCGGGCCGTTACACCCGCTGGGATACGGCTATCGTCGATCCGCCGCTCGGCATTTCCTGTTTCGGCCGCAAAATGTGGATCGAGGCCTATAATGGTCGCGGCGAAGTGCTGCTTTCCTTCATCACCGAGAAGCTGAAGGCGACGCCCGATCTCACGCTTGGCGCTTCCACCACGCGCCGTCTCGATCTCACCGTCAACGAGCCGGACCGCGTCTTTACCGAAGAAGAGCGTTCGAAAATCCCGACCGTCTTCACGGCGTTGCGCGCCATCGTCGACCTCTTTTATTCGAATGCGGATTCGGCCATCGGCCTGTTCGGCGCCTTCGGTTACGATCTCGCCTTCCAGTTCGACGCGATCAAGCTGTCGCTGGCGCGCCCGGAAGACCAGCGCGACATGGTGCTGTTTCTGCCGGACGAAATCCTCGTCGTCGACCATTACTCCGCCAAGGCCTGGATCGACCGCTACGACTTCGAAAAGGCCGGCGTGACGACGGACGGCAAGTCCTCCGACATTACGCCCGATCCCTTCAAGACCACGGATACGATCCCGCCCAAGGGCGATCACCGTCCCGGTGAATATTCCGAACTGGTGGTGAAGGCCAAGGAAAGCTTCCGTCGCGGCGATCTGTTCGAGGTCGTTCCCGGCCAGAAGTTCATGGAACGCTGCGAAAGCAATCCGTCGGCGATTTCCCGCCGCCTGAAGGCGATCAACCCCTCGCCCTATTCCTTCTTCATCAATCTCGGCCATCAGGAATATCTGGTCGGCGCCTCGCCGGAAATGTTCGTGCGCGTCTCCGGCCGCCGCATCGAGACCTGCCCGATTTCCGGCACCATCAAGCGCGGCGACGATCCGATTGCCGATAGCGAGCAGATCCTGAAACTGCTCAATTCGAAGAAGGACGAATCCGAACTCACCATGTGCTCGGATGTGGACCGCAACGACAAGAGCCGCGTCTGCGAACCGGGTTCGGTAAAGGTCATCGGCCGCCGCCAGATCGAGATGTATTCGCGCCTCATCCACACGGTGGACCACATCGAAGGCCGCCTGCGCGATGACATGGACGCCTTTGACGGCTTCCTCAGCCACGCCTGGGCCGTCACCGTCACCGGTGCGCCGAAACTCTGGGCCATGCGCTTTATCGAGGGCCATGAAAAGAGCCCGCGCGCCTGGTATGGCGGCGCCATCGGCATGGTCGGCTTCAACGGCGACATGAATACCGGCCTGACGCTGCGCACCATCCGCATCAAGGACGGCATTGCCGAGGTGCGTGCGGGTGCAACGCTGCTCAACGATTCCAATCCGCAGGAAGAAGAAGCCGAAACCGAGCTGAAGGCATCCGCCATGATCGCCGCCATTCGCGATGCGAAAGCCACCAACGCCGCTTCCACCAAGCGCGACGCCGCCAAGGTGGGCACCGGTGTGAAGATCCTGCTCGTCGACCACGAAGACAGCTTCGTGCACACGCTGGCGAATTATTTCCGCCAGACGGGCGCGACCGTCTCCACCGTCAGAACGCCGGTTGCGGCAGAGGTGTTCGATCGCTTCCAGCCCGATCTTGTCGTGCTCTCTCCCGGACCGGGCAGCCCGACGGATTTCGACTGCAAGGCGACGATCAAGGCCGCCCGCGCCCGCGAATTGCCGATCTTCGGCGTTTGCCTCGGCCTTCAGGCGCTGGCGGAAGCCTATGGCGGCGAGCTTCGCCAGCTTGCGGTGCCGATGCACGGCAAGCCCTCACGCATCCGCGTGCTGGAACCGGGTCTCGTCTTCTCCGGCCTCGGCAAGGAAGTAACCGTCGGCCGTTACCACTCGATCTTCGCCGACCCCTCCACCCTTCCGCGTGATTTCATCATCACGGCGGAAAGCGAGGACGGCACGATCATGGGCATCGAACACGCCAAGGAACCGGTGGCCGCCGTTCAGTTCCACCCGGAATCGATCATGACACTCGGCCAGGACGCCGGCATGCGCATGATCGAAAACGTCGTGGTGCATCTGACCCGCAAGGCGAAGACAAAGGCGGCATGATGGCTGCTGCCGACGCCATCAGCATCGAACCCATCCGGGCGGAGCACGTTGAAAGTTTTCACCGTGCTCTCGATGCGGTATCGCGTGAGCGGAAATATCTGAGCTTCCTGGAGGCGCCGCCGCTCGATTCGGTCCGCGCCTTCGTTCTCGACATGATCGAAAACGACCATCCGCAATTCGTGGCGATTGCGGATGGCAAGGTGGTCGGCTGGTGCGATATTCGCCGCGAGAGCAGGCCCACCCATGCCCATCGCGGCATCCTCGGCATGGGCATCCTGCCGGCCTATCGCGACAAGGGGCTGGGTGGACGGCTGATGCGGCAGACGCTCGATGCCGCCCGTCAATGCGGGCTCCACCGTGTGGAACTGAGCGTGCATGCCGACAATGCCAGAGCAATCGCGCTTTATGAAAAGATCGGCTTTGTACATGAAGGCCGGGGCCGTGATGCCGTTCTGATCGACGGGCGTTACATCGACAGCCTGAACATGGCGATCATCTTGGGCAACTAACCCCTCGGCAGCGAGGCGGAAATGCACAGCGCGAATTTCTTCAGCAGCTGCGTGTCGAAGTGCCCTTCCCGCCGCAGCATCCAGGTCAGCGCCTCATTCGCCGTCCACGGCTTCTTGTAGGGCCTGACCGAGGTGATGGCGTCATAGACGTCGCAAATCGCCGCGATACGCGCATAGAGGCTGATCTGGCTGCCCGCACGGCCGCTGGGATAACCGCCGCCATCCATCCGCTCATGATGATTGAAGCAGACATCGAGCACCATCTCCGGCATCTGCGCGTTGCGCGACAATATATCCCGGCCGAATGCGGGATGGAGATTGATGATTTCCCGCTCGCTGGCGCTCAACCCTTCCGCCTTGTTGAGGATCGATGAAGGGATTTCCACCTTGCCGATATCATGCAGCAACCCGCTGATGCCGAGCAGATTGACCGTTCCCCTGTCGAGTCCGAGATAATTACCGAAGAGGATCATCAGCCCGCTGACGGAGACCGAGTGCACGAAAGTCGTTTCGTCTTTCGATTTCAGGCGGGTGACGCCGATGAAAATCGCCGGGTTCGACTGCACGGCATCGGAAATCTTGCCCGCCGCCGCAGCCATACCTTTCAGCGAAACAACGCCGCCGGCTTCTGCGGAAGCAAATGTCTCGGCAATCGTATCGGCGGCCGAGCGCACGGCATGGGTAACGGCGGCGACGGTTTCCGGGCAATTGCCCGGTTGCGGCGAAGGAGCCGCAGAACGCGCGCTGCCTTCGGTATCATATCCCCTGGCGGTGTTGATGACGATGCTTTCGGCGCCGCTTGATTTCAATTGACGCATTAATTCCTCGTGCCGCAAAAGAAAGCGGTGTCGTTTTAAAAATCCCTGGTTCGAAAGCGTTCCTTCGACCGCTTCGATAAACATGCCAATCGTCAGTTGCTGGGTGGAAATTCGTTTGAGCATCAGATGCTTTTATTTTCCTTCCCGGGAATGATAACCTGAAACCGTAATTCGTAAAAATGTCGGCGCGCAACCGGCTAAACTATAAAGGTGAAGTCCAGTCTTCCCAACCCTGCCTAAACTTGCACCTCGGAAGATTAGATAACACAAATATGAAAATTTTTTACTCTGGATATATTTAAAACTCAAAGAATCAATCGGAATAGACCAAGAAACAACCACAGAATGTAAATAGTGAAAATTCTCGCATACGACGTAAATCAGGAGCCGAAGAAACCCGCATGAATTCCAGACTTGAAACGCGCATCGATCAGGGTACGGGCCGTGAACCGGCGGACATGGTTCTAAAGGGCGGACGCTTCTTCGACCTCGTCACCGGAGAACTCGTCGCTTCGGATATCGCCATCTGTGGCGACACCATCGTCGGCACCTGCGATAACTACAAGGGGCGACAGGAAATCGACATTTCCGGAAAGATCGTCGTTCCGGGTTTCATCGATACGCATCTCCATATCGAATCGTCGCTGGTGACACCGCACGAATTCGACCGCTGCGTTTTGCCCTATGGCGTTACCACGGCCATTTGCGACCCGCACGAGATCGCCAATGTTCTGGGCGTGGAAGGGCTTCAGTTCTTCCTCGACAGCGCCATGGAAACCATCATGGACATCCGCGTGCAGCTCTCCTCCTGCGTGCCCGCCACCCATCTGGAAACCGCCGGCGCCGATCTGCCCATCGAAAAACTGCTGCCGTTCCGGGGGCACCCGAAGGTCATCGGCCTTGCCGAATTCATGAATTTTCCGGGCGTCATCCACAAGGATCCGGTGTGCATGGCGAAGCTAGAGGCCTTTCGGGGCCAGCATATCGACGGCCATGCACCGCTTCTTTCCGGCACGGCGCTGAACGGCTATCTCGCCGCCGGCATCCGCACCGAACATGAATGCACGAGCGCGACTGAGGCGCTGGAGAAAATCCGCAAGGGCATGCATATTCTGGTGCGCGAAGGCTCGGTCTCGAAGGACCTGCACGCCCTGATGCCGATCATCACCGAACGCCTGTCGCCCTATCTGGCCCTCTGCACGGATGATCGCAACCCGCTCGACATCGCCGAACAGGGTCATCTCGACTATATGATCCGCACCGCAATCGCCAGCGGCGTGGAACCGCTCGCCATCTACCGCGCCGCCTCCATTTCCGCCGCGAAAGCCTTCGGCCTGCGCGACCGCGGCCTTGTAGCACCCGGCTGGCGCGCCGATCTTGTGGTCATCGACAGCCTGCAGAACTGCAAGGCGAGCATGGTGCTTTCCGGCGGCCGGATCGTCGATGACGCCCTTTTTGCCACCCGCAAACCGGTCGCACCCGTCGGCCTTGACAGCGTCAAAGCAAGACCCGTGCTCGCCTCGCATTTCGGCGTGCCGGTCACGGAGGGCGAAAGCCCTATCATGGGCGTGCTTCCCGGCAAGATCATTACCGAGCACCGCCGCTACAGGCTGCCGACGGATGGCAACCAGACCACCGTCGATCTTGAAAACGACATCATCAAGGTCGCCGTCATCGAACGCCACGGCAAGAACGGCAACCATGCCAACGGTTTCGTTCAGGGCTTCGGCCTCAAAAAGGGCGCCATTGCCTCCACCGTCGGCCATGACAGCCACAATATCTGCGTCGTCGGCGTGAGCGAAGACGACATGGCGCTGGCCGCCAACCGGCTCGGCGAAATCAAGGGCGGCTTCGTGGTGGTGGAAGACGGCAGGGTGACGGGTGAGATCGCTTTGCCCGTCGCCGGGCTGATGAGCCTCGAACCCTATGAGACCGTTCGCGATACGCTGCACACGCTCAGAAAAGCAGCCTATGCACTCGGCACGACGCTGGAAGAACCCTTCCTGCAGGTCGCCTTCCTGCCCCTGCCCGTCATCCCGCATCTGAAGATTTCCGATATGGGCATGGTGGATGTGGATCGGTTTGCGCTGATTTGATTGGCGGAAAATGCCTCGGCGGAAGACGGTAAATGCGCATAAGACGCACCGACCTCCTCATTCCTGTGCTTGTCACAGGAATCCAGTCGACGCGCGTCTGCGCGGCGAGAGAGTCTTTTCAGCCCAATGACTTGGGCTGGCTAGATTCCTGTGACAAGCACAGGAATGAGGGAAGCAGGATACGTAATCAGCAGAGATCGCTGCATCTTCTGCTGTGCCCATACCCTCAATCCGGAGGCAGAGACTTGCGAAAATAAACCACCCGCTGCGTTTCCTCAAATCCCAGCGCCGCATGCATGCGGTGTGAATCGACATTGGAAATATCGGCATCGGAAGCAAGTTCGCTCACACCCTTGCTGGTCGCCCAACGGGTTACTTCGGCAATCAATGCAGCCGCAACGCCCTGTTTGCGAAAGGCTTCCTCCACATAAACGCCTTCGAGAAACGCCACGGGCGAGGTGTCGCATCCGTTGACATAATCGTGCCGCAGGCTGGCTTCGGCAAAACCGATGGCCATACCCGCCGGATCATAGGCAATAAATCCAACCTCATTGTCGGAGACGTCCTGCAACTCCGTCCGGTGTTCGGCGGGTGAAGCATCCGGCCACAAACGGTGCCGCAGAAGCGACCACTCATCGAGCGATGCTTCGCCAGCCGTCTCGATGGCAAATTGCCCGCTCATGCAACGCCCCCGCAAAACACATCCAGCCCCTCGAGCTTCACGATACCCGCATCGAATAACGGTGCGAAACCCGGCATCGGCAGTATATCGGTGACCCGCATGGCCTTCGGTATCGGGAATTCCACCGCCTCACGGGTGAGGTTGAAAACGAAGAGCAGTTTTTCATCCCCCTTCTGGCGCGTGAAGGCCAACACATCGAGATTGGTCTTGATAAAATGCATGTCGCCATCGCGCAGCGCGCCGTGACCTTTGCGGAAGGACAAGACGGCGCGGTAATGGTTCAGAACCGAGTCCGGCTTGCGCTCCTGCGCATCCACAGCCTGCATGGCATGAACATAGGGCACCGGCAGCCAGGGCTTTTCAGCGCTGGAAAAACCGGCATTCGGCTTGCCTGTCTCCCACACCATCGGCGTGCGGCATCCGTCCCGCCCCTTGAAGGCGGGCCAGAAGCGGATGCCGTAGGGATCGCGCAGATCCTCGAAGGCGAGTTCCGCCTCGGTCAGACCCAGCTCCTCGCCCTGATAGAGACATATGGAACCGCGCAGGCTGGCGAGAACGCAGATGGCAAGCTTCGCCACCCGCACCTGCTCCTCTACACTTTCGGAAAAACGGCTGAGGTGGCGAACCACATCGTGGTTGGAAAAGGCCCAGCACACCCAGCCATCCGTCACCACCTTGCCGAAGGTCTCGACCGAGGCGCGCAGATGCTTCGCGCTGAAATCCGGCCCCAGCAGGTCGAAAGTGTAGCACATGTTGAGCTTGTCATTGCCGGACGTATAAGCCGCCACCGTCTTCAGCGACCGCGCCCCATCTCCCACCTCACCCACAGTGGCGCGCCCCTCATACTCGTCGAGCAGCGCGCGAAAACGCTTCAGGAAAGTCACGTTTTCCGGTCGCGTCTTGTCGTAGAGATGGTCCTGCATGCCATAGGGATTGACGTCGGAAGCATCGAGACCGAAACTTTCCTCGTCGAAAAGCGGCGGGTTGTCGCGCAAGAGCTTGTCATGGAAATAATGGTTGACGGTATCGAGCCGGAAACCGTCCACGCCGCGATCCAGCCAGAAACGCACGGTTTCGAGAAGCGCATCCTGCACAGCCGGATTATGGAAATTGAGATCCGGCTGCGAGGCGAGGAAGCTGTGCATGTAATATTGCTTGCGCACGCCGTCCCATTCCCATGCCGGTCCGCCGAACACGGAAAGCCAGTTGGTGGGTGCCGTGCCATCCGGCTTGGGATTGGCCCAGACATACCAGTCAGCCTTGCTGTTGGTGCGGCTCGCCCGGCTGTCCACGAACCAGGGATGCTGGTCCGACGTGTGCGAGATGACCTGATCGATGATGACCTTCAGCCCCAGCCGGTGCGCCTCTGCCATCAGCGCGTCGAAATCGGCAAGCGTGCCGAACATCGGATCGACATTGCAATAATCGGAAACATCATAGCCCATATCAGCCATGGGCGAGGTGAAAAAGGGCGAGAGCCAGATGCCGTCAACGCCAAACGAGGCGATATAGGGCAGACGTTTCGTCACCCCGGCAAGATCGCCATAGCCGTCGCCGGTCGTATCCTGAAACGAGCGCGGATAGACCTGATAGATCACCGCTCCCTTCCACCAGTCCGATTGTGCTTGAGGTTTGTGGACCGGGGCATAGGGCAGCGTCATCGGCGATCTCCTGTGGGCGTCTTGCCAGAGAATATAAAGCTGCCGCCGCCGCGTAAACCGGAACTTCGCACATGCACAAACGGCCAGAACCGCCCTTGTCAGCGGCGCGCACTCGTCGTAAGCCGCATGGCTGGAAAAAACGGGAGGATGACGGCGTGGGCGGACGGTTTCTGTCGATTGGCGAATGCATGGTGGAACTGTCGCAGGCCGGCAACGGGCTGCTGCGCAAGGGCTTTGCCGGCGATACGTTCAATACCGCCTGGTATGCCCGGGCCTGCCTGCCGGGCGACTGGTCGGTCGATTATTTCACCGCTCTTGGCGATGATCCGCTATCGGAAGACATGCTGGCCTTCATTGCGGAAGCCGGCATCGGCACGGAAAAAATCCGCCGCATCAAGGGCGGCACGCCCGGCCTTTACCTCATCAACCTGAAGGACGGCGAGCGCACCTTCAGCTACTGGCGCAACGCCGCCGCCGCAAGGCAGCTGGCCGCCGATGCGGACCACCTGCGCAGGACGGTGGAGAGCGCCGATGTCGTCTATTTCTCCGGCATCACGCTCGCCATTCTCGCCTCCGCCCATGATGTCGATACGTTCCTCGCCGAACTGCGCCGCGCCAGGGCGGCGGGCAAGCTGGTGGTCTTCGACCCCAACATCCGCCCGCGCCTGTGGGCGGATAAGGATACGATGCTTGAGACCATCTCCAACGGCGCACGCGCCGCAACGCTTGTCATGCCGAGCTTCGATGACGAGGCGAGCCATTTCGGCGATGTCTCCGTGGAAGCGACCATTGACCGCTACCGTTCGCTTGGCGTCGAAAACATCGTCGTGAAGGACGGCGCCAAGGGCGCGACGCTCGATTTCGGCGGCAGCCGCACTCACGCCCCGGCGGTGAAGGCCGTAGACGTGGTGGACACGACAAGCGCCGGCGACAGCTTCAACGGCGCTTTCCTCGCCCGTTATGTGACCGGCAGTTCGCCGGAGGAAGCGGCCACCTTCGCGGCAAGGGCGGCGGCAACCGTCATCGGTCACCACGGCGCGCTGATCAGCCCCGAGCTGCTGCCGCTGGTGGGATAAGGCTCCGTCGCACCGGGGAAGCGCGCAAACTTCTGCGCGCAAACCACGCTTCCCCGTCGTCACACACCCTGACATGATCCTGTAACACGCACGCCGCATATACGGGCAGAAGCCGGGCAATGGGGATTCGCCCGCGCGCAGATGAGCAGGATCAGTGTTTCATGACGAGAATCACGATTGTCACAGATGCCTGGCACCCGCAGGTCAACGGCGTGGTTCGCTCCATAGAAAACACCAATACCGAACTCGCTCGGCTCGGCGTCGATGTGCGCATGGTCACGCCGCAGAGTTTTTACAGCATCCCCTGCCCCACCTATCCGGAAATCCGCCTTTCGGTTGCCGGTTATCGCCGTGTGGCGGCGGAGATCGAAAAAAGCCAGCCCTCCTTCGTGCATATTGCAACGGAAGGGCCGCTGGGTTTCATGGCGCGGCGCTGGTGCGTGAAGAACCGCATGCGTTTTTCCACCAGCTATCACACCCGCTTTCCCGAATATGTGGCGGCGCGCTTCCCTGTGCCGGAAAGCTGGCTTTACGCTTTCGTGCGCTGGTTCCACAATGGCGGCAACACCTGCATGGTGGCGACGCCGAGCCTTGAGACCGAACTGGAAGCGCGCGGCGTGCGCAACCTGAAGCGCTGGAGCCGCGGCATCGACGCCGAGCTTTTCCATCCCCGCCCGAAAGCAAAGCTGCCTTTCGACCTGCCGCGCCCAATCTTCATGACGGTCGGACGTGTGGCGGTGGAGAAGAACCTGCCGGAATTTCTGGAACTGGACCTGCCGGGTTCGAAGGTCGTCATCGGCGACGGCCCTGCCCGCCATGAATTGCAGGAGAAATATCCGGACGTTTTGTTCACCGGCGTCAAGACCGGTGAGGAGCTGGCCGATGCCTATGCGCAGGCCGATGTTTTCGTTTTCCCCTCGAAGACCGATACGTTCGGCAACACCATTCTGGAAGCGCTGGCAAGCGGCGTGCCCGTGGCCGCCTTCCCCGTCACCGGACCGATCGACATTCTCGGCGGCAACCCTGCCGCCGGTGCGCTGGACGATAATCTTCGCGATGCCTGTCTCGCAGCGCTTCATTGTTCGCCACAGGAGGCGCTGGCGCTTTCCAGAAGCTACAGCTGGGAAAAAGCCTCGCGGCAATTCCTCGACAATGTCATTCACGCCGCCGGCAAATCCCTGCCGCTGCTGTCGCGTTCTCAGCTTGCATGAGGCCGATCCCCGAGATTCTGCTCGGGAACGGTGGACGAAACGAAGCGGGAATGTCACAAGGCAATCAGGACGCGACTGCCGTTATCTTTAGAACGGGGTCGGGCTGCTGATTGACGTCAGGCGGCTGCCGCGAGAACACGCTGGCCGTCCTCTGTTTCCGGATCATACCGCTTCAGGCTAAGGGAAGAAGCTCTTTCTGCTGGGCTGCGCACCAGTGATTGATCTTCTCGATGATGTCCTTTGCAGCAATCGGCAGGGCGCTGTTGGGTATGACAGCCACCGTCCCGTGGAAAACCAGCACCAGACTGTCGGGCGGCGTGAGTGCGAGATGGTGAAGCCCAGCCTGCGTAGCAAATTGGTCTTATAAATCAAAAGACCTTTTGCTGACAAAACCTTGGATCGACACTGCGCGGCGTAACCCGCCTTCACCATGCTCCGGTAAGCATCTGGCCGGAAAGCGGCACGGTCCGCGCCTTGCCGTCGCGATCCGTTACCGAAAGCGATGCGGCCATCTGTTTCGGCGACTTGCGGAACCAGTTGGCGGCAACGCTCGCCATATCGCCGATCATCGCCTGCCTGTGCCAGTCGGCGAAGCGTCTTGCCGTGGCTTCGGGTTCGGAACGATAGAAGAAATCACCGGATTGTCCGAGATCGTTGATGGATGCCGCCATGGCGGCAAGCGGCCGCTGGAACATTTTCGCCGGCACGGAAAGCCCATCGGCGCCTTCCGAAAATGCCGGGGCCATGAAATCGATCGCCCAGCCATCCGCCTCGATCCAGCAGTGGAAGTTCTCGCCCGCGCCCGTCACATAACCGTCTTCGCGGTGATCGGCGAACAGCAGCACGGTTCCGCCGAGATTATAGGCCGCAAGCCCACCCTTCGGCACCGCCTTCACCTTGTAATGCTGCTGCAGGATGAAGGCGCCGAAGGTGCTGAAATACATGGAAGCCGAGGCGGGATCGGCATTTTGGCTGATGAGCAGGCTGTTGATGACGCGGTAAATCCGGTGATAGTCGGTCTGCTTGATCAGCATGGTCTTTTACTCTTCAAAACCGTGAAATTGGAGCGAGCGGGTGCCCCTTGTTTCTTCTCCCCGCCGGGGAGAAGTCCGCGGCAGCGGGATGAGGGGGCGACGGTCGAGATATACGGAGAGGGTGCCCCCTCATCCGACCCTTCGGGCCACCTTCTCCCCGATGGGGAGAAGAAATACGCGGCGACCCTTCACATCAAAATCAACGCCGCTTCTTCGCCTTGCTCTCGAACGGATTGTCAGACCCACGATAATGCACACGGATCGGCACGCCCGGCATGTCGAAATCCTTGCGCAGACCGTTCACCAGATAACGCGTATAGCTTTCCGGAATAGCTTCCGGCCGCGTGCAGGAAATCATGAAGGCCGGCGGGCGGGCCTTCACCTGCGTCATATATTTCAGCTTCAGGCGGCGGCCGGAAACGGCCGGCGGCGGATGCTGGGTCGTCTGCGAATCCAGCCAGCGGTTGAGGCGGGCGGTGGAGATGCGGCGGTTCCAGACCTTGTCGGTATCGATGATGTTCTGCATCAGCCGGTCGAGGCCATAACCCGTCTGGCCGGAAATCGGCACGGCGCGAATGCCGCGCGCCTGCGGCAGCAGCCGCTCGGTCTTTTCGCGCAGATCGGCCAGATAGGCCTGCGGGTCTTCCACCAGATCCCATTTGTTGAAGGCCAGCACGGCGGCGCGGCCTTCGCGGATGACGAGATCGACGAGCTGCAAATCCTGCTTTTCGAAGGGAATGGTGCTGTCGAATACGATCACCACGGTTTCGGCAAAACGAATGGAGCGCAGCGAATCCGCGACCGAGAGCTTTTCCAGCTTCTCCGTCACCTTGGCCTTGCGGCGCATGCCGGCCGTGTCGAACATCTTGATGGTGCGGCCGCGCCAGTCCCATTCGACCGAAATACTGTCGCGGGTAATGCCCGCTTCCGGGCCGGTCAGCAGCCGGTCTTCACCAAGAAAGCGGTTAATCAGCGTCGACTTGCCCGCATTCGGCCGGCCGATAATGGCGACGCGCAGCGGCTTGGTCTCGTCATAAACCGGCTCCTCGTCTTCTTCATCCTCGCTGCCCGGCTCGCTGCGCGGCAGAACAATATCCGTCTCCGCCTCATCCACTTCCGGCGGGAAAGCGACGTCTTCGCCGATTGCCTCGACAATGGCGTCGCGCAGGTCGATCATGCCCTGACCGTGTTCGGCCGAAATCGGGCACGGATCGCCAAGACCAAGCGTGAAGGCGTCGTAGAAACCGGCATCTGAACCGCGCGCTTCGGACTTGTTGGCCACCAGCACCACCGGCTTGCCGCGACGGCGCAGCATTTCGGCGAGCGTCTCGTCGGCCGGCGTCAGACCAGCCTTGGCGTCGACGACGAACAGCGTCACATCGGCATCGTCGATTGCCGCTTCGGTCTGCGCCCACATGCGGCCCTGAAGCGTTTCCGGCCCGGATTGCTCCAGACCGGCGGTGTCGATGATGGTGAAACGCAGGTCGACCAGCTTCGCCTCGCCGGGGCGGCGGTCGCGGGTCACACCCGGCGTATCGTCCACCAGCGCCAGCTTCTTTCCGACGAGACGGTTAAAAAGCGTGGACTTGCCGACATTGGGGCGCCCGACTATGGCGACGGTGAAGCTCATTGATCCTGGTTCCTTAAAGCACGTCTGCCCAAAACGTTACCTGTTTTGGGCAAAGGACATGCGTAAAATAATGAGTTGGATCGCTTTGGCAATGCACAGAATGCCGGCGCGATCCTGCGTGGCGCAGCGGCGTTAGGCAGCCTCGCCCGAAGCGGTGATATTGTCGAGCATGATCTGCGCGCGGTTCGTCACGTTGCGTGGCGCCTGCGCGTCGCTGACGATCTGCTCGAACCATTGTTTGGCCTTGGCGAAATCGCCGGCCTTGTAGGCGGCAAGACCCAGCGCCTCACGGGCTGAAGCGCGCATGGTCTGGCCATCGGTGCTCAAGGGCTCCGCAAGGGCGACGACCTGATCATAGGTACCGTTATCCACCAGCAGCCAGGCGGCGCGCACCTTGGCGGTATCGCGGAAGACCTGCGGTGCGGACGTATCGTTGCCGATGGCGGTGAAAGCGGCGATGGCGCCGGCCGCATCACCCTTCTGCGACAGCAGGGTGGCCGAGCGGAACTTTGCCAGAACCGGATAATTGCCATGACCGGAGGTTTCGAGATCGGCGAAGGCCTTCAGCGCCTCATCCGTCTTGTTGTCCGAAGCGAGCTTCAGCGCCGCAAGGAACTGGTCGCCGGAATTGGAAGCGCGGCTGGTGTTCCAGTATTCGTAGATACCGGCGCCGGCGGCGCCCAGAACCACGAGAACGGCCGCACCCACGACCACGATACCGTAACGGCCCCAGAAGCGCGACAGCTGCTCGGAGCGGATCTGCTCGTTCACTTCGCGGATAAAGGTATCATTCTCGTTTGCCATCAAATTCTCCGTTACCCGCGCGGAGATCGTGTCCCGATCCATCCGTCCGCGGACATACCAAGCCGCTTACCCGGATCGGCAAAAGTAAGGCCAATCGGGTCATGGTCGGCCTTCTAGCCTATTTTGCCTGATATGTAAGGGGGAAACGTTGATTTCCTACAGGACGATGGGCTGAACGCCGATCAACCATTCGTGCAGTTTCAGGATGAAAGCACCCCACAGGACGATGCCGCCGACAACGGCCACCAGATCGTAACGGCCTGAAACGAAGTCCCGGACCACTTTTTCGCCTGCCCGTTCCCGTCGCTTCAGCGAAATCCGCATCACCACGCCCCAGGCGAGGAACGATACGAAAAGAAGAATGGAAGACGTCTCGCCATTGGCCAAAAGATGCGCGAGCGCCCAGATCTTGACCGAGAGGATGAGCGGATGTTTCGTCTTCGTCGCGATGTGGCCAGCCGGGATAAGGCTGGCGATAAGACAGATCATCGCCGGCAGCATCAGGGTCACGGCAATATGGCTCATCCAGACCGGCGGATACCACAACATGCCGGTTTCCTGCCGCGCTTCCCCGAAGGCATAAATGACAAGGCCGAGCGTGATGAGGCTGACGAGCGAATAGACGCCCTTGAAAGGGCCTTCGCCCATCGACGCGATCATCCGCGCGCGAAATTGCGGTGCGACCACCTTCAAAAGATGCGTCAGCAGGAACAAGGCAAGACAGAGTGCGAGAAAAAGCATGAAACACGGTCCCCCGGGTGGAACGAAGCGGCCCTATCACCGCAAGCTGCAACAGGAATTATGCCGAAAGTCATGAAAACGCCAGACTATTCAAAGCTTCGCCTTATTCCACCCGCAAAAGGCCACGGTGTTTCATATGACGGATAACTGATGTTTCGCCCATTTGCCGCCTTTTCCCTGTCGCTTCTCGCCGCCCTTCCCGCTTTTGCGCAAGAGGCTGAGAAGCCGAAGCAGCTCGTCATCGTGTCCTTCGACGGTGCGGGCGACAATACGCTGTGGGAAAGAAGCCGGGCGACGGGCAAGCAAGTCGGCGCGCATTTCACCTATTTCCTTGCCTGCACGCTGGTGATGGACCGCAAGACCAGCGCCAAGACCTATCAGGGACCCGGCCAGAAGTCCGGCCGTTCCAATGTCGGTTTCGGCCAGTCGCCGGAAGAGGTGGAGGCAAGGCTCAGAAACATCTGGGCCGCCTATCGCGAAGGCCACGAAATCGGCAACCACACCTGCGGCCATTTCGATGGCGGGCAATGGACCACTGAGCAATGGGACGGCGAATTCACCACCTTCACCAGCACGCTGGAAAACGCCTGGCAGATGATCGGCAAAAAGGGCGAGGAACCCGAAGGCTGGCGCGAGATGGTGAAAAAGATCAATGGTTTTCGCGCGCCCTATCTCTCGCAGGGGCCGGCGCTGACCGAAGCGCAGAAAAAGCACCGTTTCGTTTATGACGCCACCAGCATTACCAAGGGACCGGAATGGCCGGTGGAGCGCGACGGCATAGAGCATTTCGGCCTGCCGCTCATTCCCGAAGGTCCGGGCAACCGCCCGATCATCGCCATGGACTACAATCTCTTCATCCGCCACTCCATCGGCGTCGAAACGCCTGATCGTTCGAAGGAATTCGAGGAGCGCGCCTATACCGCCTTCCGCAATGCATTCGACAGGCAATATAATGGCGAGCGCATTCCGCTACAGATGGGCTTTCACTTCGTGAAGATGAATGGCGGCGCCTATTGGAACGCCTACGAGCGGCTGCTGCGCGAAGTCTGCGGCAGGCAGGATGTCGCCTGCGTGAGCTATGCCGAGGCGATGCCGATGATCGAGGCGCGGAAGAAACAGAAGACCGAGGGGTGAAGCTTCTCGATTCATGAAAAAGGCGGCCGTCCGGCCGCCTTTTTTGTTTGCTCAGGGGCGGTTCGCCGCCAGTTCGCCGTCCTCGGCCTCGCGTCGCAGATAGCGCTCATCAATATCCGGCAGCGGCTTGTCACCGATCGCGGCTTCGAAGGCCACAAGACGTTTGTGGATGGAAAGCAGTTCGATGATCGTCGACCAGTAATTCACCAGATACTGGAAGGAATTGCTGACCTCACCGAAGGCCGTGGCGATCTGCTGCCAGATGCCCATGGTAATCCGCCCGGCAACGAATGTCGGGATCAGGATGAAGTTCAGGAAGATCGCATCGAGCTGACCATAGGAATAACGTGCCACGTTGAAATAGAGATAGTGCCAGTACATGCGGAAATAGTTTCTGCGCACATTGGCGAACAGCTCCCGCACCGTTACGGGATCGGCCCGGTCGGCATGGTCCTCGCCATAAACCAGCTCTTTGCGATAGGCCGCCTCCACACGCTGGTTGCGGAAGTTAAGCCCCGGCAGCTTGATACCGGCAAGCGCAAGCAGCGCGGTGCCGAAGATCGACCAGACGATCGCCAGCCAGAAAAGCGCGTGCGGAATGGCGCCAATCACCGGCAGGTCGCCCACATGTTCGGACATGCGGAACAGAAGCGGCAGGAACACCACCAGCGTCATCACGGAATTGATGAGCGTGACGCCCAGCCCTTCGAGAATATTGGCGAACCGCATCGTATCTTCCTGGATACGCTGGGATGCGCCCTCGATATGGCGCAGCTTGTCCCATTTCGACATGTAGTAGTCGTTCATGGCCGTACGCCAGCGGAACACATAATGGTTGGTGAAGAAGGCGGTCACCACATTCATCACCACGCCGACAGCGCCGATCTCAAGGAACTTGAGCTGATAATCGTAAAACTGCGCGGCTGTCACGTCGCCCTGCTTGGCGAGCGCATTCTGCAGAAGATCGAAGAACGGGCCGCGCCAGTTGTTCAGCGCCACGGAAACCTGCACCGCAAAATAGGCGATGAAAATGATGAAGGCCGATCCCCAGATGGACCATGCGGTCCATGGGTGATCCTTCGCGATCAACTGCCACGTAATGCCGAATATGGCGACGAAGATCGTGAAATAGAGATAGAACCAAAGATTGTCGGGCGAGAAGAAATAGGCGAGCCCGATGGGCGCGGTCTGTCCGGGCGCCAATGGCGGCAGGCCGATGGCCGCGCCGATCTGCGGGCCGACACTGTACCAGACAACGATGCACACGATTGTCCACAGCGCGGCCGACGTGAAGAAGATTTTCGGTTTGGGAAAGAAGGAATGAAACACGTTTCGAACTCACGCGCGTTTGAAATCAGCCATTATTGGCGAAGCACTAGATGGCCCGAACCTAGGGCAGAAATTTGTGCACAGCAACGGAGAAGCGACGACCTTAACAAGATGTAAGGCGCAGATGGCGGACGATGGCCACCGGAAACACCGGATGAAAGGCAGGAAAAGACAGCCCGCGGCCTAGCGCCGCCGCTCCGTGGCGAGCACCGGCAGCATCAGCAGAATGCTGACGACGAGCACGGCGGAAGCGAGAATGCTGGGCGCGGTGAAACTTCCTGTCACTTCGGCAATCCAGCCGGCAGCAAGCGGCCCGACAATCTGGCCCGTGCCGAAAGCGGCCGTCATCAGCGCAAAGGCGCGACGCGGGCTCGGCCCGGCAAATTCCCGGCCGAGCTGCAGGCCATAGGCGGTGATGACCATGAAGGTCAGCCCGAGAAGCAGGCCTCCGGCCAGAACACCCGGCACCGGCGGCAGCATGACGGAAGCGAAAACACCGATGGCTTCGACAGCAAGAACGATGACGAAGGCGCGTTTCAGCCCCTGCGATTTCAACACCAGTTTCCAGAGAAAAAGCGAAATGGCAGCCGCGCAGCCTGTGATGAACCAGACCAGAAACTCCACGAAGGCGCCGGCGACGGCCATGCGGGCAATCGCCACGATGAAGGTGGCGGTGATGACGTAACCGAAACCGAAAAGCCCATAGGCCAGCGTCGTCAGGAAGAGCGGCCGCGTCCAGTGGAGCGGCGGCTCCGCCACCGAGGATGCATGTCGCGGCGGGCCTGCGGGCAGCACCCGCCAGACGAGAATGAATGTGATGAAGGAAAAGACAGCACCTGCAATCCACTCCTCCCGCCATGAGGAGCCGCCGCCGTCAAAAACGACGCCGATCAGATAGACCGCAAGCGAGGAGATCGCGATGCCCGCACCGACGCCGCCATAATGCAGCGCCTGAACGCTGTCCCTGCCCGCCTTGACGGCATGGCCGATAACGATCTGCGAGGTGAAGATCATGGTCAGCGCGCTGGCGACGCCGGCCAGAAACCGAATGACGGTGAAAGCAGCGACGGAATTGAAAGCCGCCATGGCAAGCAACAATGCCCCGGTGGCAAACAGGCCGCAAAGCGCCACCAACCGCTCCCGCCCCGAACCCCATGAATAGGCCGCCAGAACCGCCCCGGCCAGATAACCGGCGAAGTTACCCGCCGCCACGATCCCCGCATCCCCCGCCGAAAGCGGAACATCCGCCATCATGCCGGGCAGAATGGGGGTGAAGGAAAAGCGGCCGAAACCCATGGCGGAGGCCATCATCAGTGCCCCGGAAAATCCAAGTGCGGTCAGATGTCTGGCGGAAAGTGGCTTGTCGATGCTCATTCAAGGCTTATCGCAACGGGGCGGATAAGGGACAAGCGAGTTATTTTGATCGGCGTTATAAGCGGTCGTTATCGGTGCAAGATCTAAGATGAAGGATACCGCGCCGCGCCCTCCAACCCTCATTCCTGTGCTTGTCACAGGAATCCAGCCGACGCGCGTCCGCGCGGCGAAAAGACTCCTTTCAGCCCAAGGACTTGGGCTGGCTGGATCCCTGTGACAAGCACAGGGATGAGGAGATGGAAGAGTTTTGAATACGGCAAGTCCGCACCGCTAGGCGGGCTATGCGCCGGGGCATCGCAAACGTCAGCAATGCTCTCCTCACTCAGCCAGCGTCAGCACCAGCGGCCCGTTCTTCGTCGCAACCACGGTGTGCTCATACTGCACCGTCGGCGCGCTCGGATCGCTATAGAGCGTCCAGGGATCGTCATCGCCGTCTTCGGCCCAATAGGCGCCGGTCGACAGGAACGGCTCGACGGTAAACACCATGCCTTCCTGCATGATGCGCCGCTCGTCCTTGTCCGGCCAGGTCGCCAGTTCCTTTGGCTCCTCGTGCAGCGAGCGGCCGATACCGTGGCTGGCGAGATTGGTGATCAGCGTATAGCGGTTCTTCTTGGCAAAGGCGCCGATGGCATTGCCGATGTCGGCGAAAGGCCGGCCGGTTTTCACCTGCTGCAGGCCCGTCCACATGGCGCGTTTGCCATCGCGGCACAGCCGCTCGATGTCCTTCTTCACCGGCGGCACGGCGAAAGACGAGCCGGTATCGCCGAAAAAGCCGTTCTTCACCGCCGAGACATCGATATTGACGAGATCGCCCGCCTTGATGATGCGCGGTCCCGGAATGCCGTGGGCCACTTCCTCGTTGACGCTGATGCAGGTCGCGCCGGGAAACTTGTAGCAGAATTCCGGCGCCGATTGCGCACCGTTATCTTCCAGCACCTTGCGGCCGATGGCATCCAGCTCGGCCGTGGTAATGCCGGGTTCCAGCGCGTCCGCCATGGTCTGCATCGCGACGGCGCATAAACGGCCGATGTCCTTCAGCAGAACCAGTTCTTCTTCGGTGGAAATGACCATGTCTCTGTCCGTCGTTCTGTATGGCGGGTCTCAAAACGCCCGCCTTGGCAATCATCAGGCCGTGGCTTTCACCGGATCGGCGCTCCCCGTCAATTCTTTTCTGACGATAGGGGCGACTTTCGTACCATAAAACTCGATGCCGCGCATGATCTGATCGTGCGGCATCAGGCCGATGGCCATCTGCAGCAGGAAGCGGTCATTCCTGAACACGCCATGCGCCTTGATGATCTTTTCCGCCACCAGCTCCGGCTCGCCGAGGAAAAGATTACCCTCCGGTCCGCGCGCGGCGTCGAAATGCGCGCGGTTGGTCGGCCCCCAGCCACGCTCGCGGCCGATGCGGTTCATCACCTCCGCCTGCGGTCCGTAAAACTGGTCCGCCGCCTTGGCGGTGGTGTCGGCAATGAAGCCGTGCACATTGATGCTGCTGCGCAACTTGGTCTTTTCCTGCCCGGCGCGGCGCGCAGCCTCATGATAGAGATCGAACAGCGGCGCAAAGCGGCGATATTCGCCGCCGATGATGGCAAGCGCCACCGGCAGACCCATGGCGCCTGCCCGCGCCACCGATTGCGGCGTGCCGCCCACGGCGATCCACACCGGCAGACGCTCCTGTAGGGGCCGCGGATAAACGCCGCGCCCGTTAATGGCGGGATGCTTGGTGCCGGACCAGGTGACGATTTCCTGCTCCCGCAGCGCCAAAAGCAGATCGAGCTTTTCGGCGAAGAGCACATCGTAATCCTCGAGATCGTAACCGAACAGCGGGTAGGATTCGATGAAGGAACCGCGCCCGGCCATGATTTCGGCGCGGCCGTTCGACAGGAGATCGACGGTCGAAAACTGCTGGAACACCCGCACCGGATCGTCCGAACTCAGCACCGAAACGGCGCTCGTCAGGCGAATATTCTTCGTCTTCACCGCCGCCGCCGCGAGAACGGTGGAGGGCGAGGAGACGACATAATCCGGACGGTGATGCTCCCCGAGGCCAAAGACATCGAGCCCGACCTGATCGGCAAGCTCGATCTCTTCGATGAGTTCGCGCAGCCGGCGCGCGCCTTCCGGCCCACGGCCATCGGCGGGGTTGGGATTGACATCCGCGAAGGTGTAAAGACCGAGTTCCATAGATGATACCTCTGTTTGCCTGCCTCAGAGATAGGGACGGAAGCTCCCGCAGGCAAATGCAGAATCTGGATGCTTAGCTTCGAAAAAATGGATGGGCGCGGCCTGTTTCACCGCGCTACCGAGCTCCCCTTAAATGGTGCCAAATGGCGATTGCCAGCCCGCCCCCTTTGGGCATACCTTGCTTAAACATGTGCGAAGTAATGCAAAAAGGGGAAAGCATGCATCGGACAGTTATCGTGACGGGCTCTACAAGCGGTATCGGCCTTGCGATTGCGCAGCGATTTGCGCGAGAGGGCGCCAATATTGTACTGAACGGTTTCGGCGATGAGGACGAGATCGAAAAACTGCGCCTTTTGCTGGAAGCGGAAAGCGGCGGGCGCGTGCTTTATCACCCGGCGGATATGACGAAACCGGACGAGATCGCCGATCTCATTCAATCCTCGCACGAAAAACTCGGCTCGGTGGATGTGCTCGTCAACAATGCCGGCATCCAGCATATCGCGCCCATCGAGGAGTTTCCGACGGAAAAATGGGACTGGATCATCGCCATCAATCTGACCAGTTCCTTCCATACCATGCGCGCTGCGATACCGCTGATGAAGAAGGCCGGCAAAGGCCGTATCATCAACATCGCATCCGCCCACGGTCTCGTCGCCTCGCCGTTCAAATCGGCCTATGTGGCGGCCAAGCACGGCATCATGGGCCTGACGAAGACGGCGGCGCTCGAGCTTGCGCAAACCGGGGTTACCGTCAACGCCATCTGTCCGGGTTATGTGCTCACACCGCTCGTCGAAAAGCAGATACCGGAAATGGCGAAGGTGCGCGGCATCAGCGAAGAGGCGGTGAAGAACGACGTGATGCTGGAACTGCAGGCGACCAAGCAGTTCGTCACCGTCGATGACGTGGCCGCCGCGGCGCTGTTTCTGGCAAGCGACGCCGCAAGCAACATCACCGGCACCCATATTTCCGTGGATGGAGGCTGGACGGCGCAATAATTGCCGAACTTTCTTTCCGTTTTGGAAACAATGAATTGCCAAAACGGAAATCGATATACGCCTGCGGGCGTGCATATGATGCGCAGGGACAATGACAAGAAACCGGCTCGGCAGCCGGTCAAAAAAGCAGGGCATTGCATGAACGACGCGATCAGCTTCATCCTCAACAGCGAAACCATCTCGCTGAAGGATTTCGGACCGACAGACACGCTTCTCGATTATCTCCGCATCAGCAAGCGGTTGACCGGGACCAAGGAAGGCTGCGCGGAAGGCGATTGCGGCGCCTGCACGGTGCTGGTCGGGCGGCTGCTGGATGGCTCGCTGCGTTATGAAAGCGTCAATGCCTGCATCCGCTTTTTAGGCTCGCTGCACGGCACCCATATCGTGACGGTCGAGCATCTGGCCGCGCGCGACGGTACGCTACACCCCGTGCAGCAGGCGATGGTGGATTTCCACGGCTCGCAATGCGGTTTCTGCACGCCGGGCTTCATCATGTCGCTTTACGGCCTGTGGCTTGCCAGTGAAAACCCCGGCCGCGCCGACATCGAAAAGGCGCTGCAAGGCAATCTCTGTCGATGCACGGGTTATGAGCCGATCGTCCGCGCCGCCGAAAAGATCGCCGCCGCCCGCCCAAGCGCGCTCTTCGACCCGCTGCAACGGGACCGCACCGATATCATGGCAAGGCTCTGGGCAATCCGCGCCAATGAAACGATCACCGTCACCCACGGCGAGAACCGCACCATCGTTCCGGCGACACTGGCCGAACTGACCGAGATTTACGCCGCTGAGCCGAAAGCGACCATCGTGGCCGGCTCCACCGATGTCGGCCTGTGGGTGACGAAGCAGATGCGGGCGCTGAACCCGGTCATATTCATCAACAATCTCGGGGATCTGCAAACCATCACCGTAGATGCGGACGGCGTGACACTCGGCGCCGGCGTCACCTATAGCCAGGCCTTCAAGACCGTTGCGGAACACTTCCCGCCGCTTGCCCGGCTGTTCGACCGCCTCGGCGGCGAGCAGGTACGCAATATGGGCACCATCGGCGGCAATATCGCCAACGGTTCGCCCATCGGCGACACGCCGCCGGCGCTGATCGCGCTCGGGGCGACGCTGACCTTGCGATCCTCCTCCGGCAACCGCAGCCTGCCGCTGGAAAGCTATTTCATCGACTATGGCAAACAGGACCGGTTGAGCGGCGAATTCGTCGAAAAGCTCTTCATCCCGTTCCGGAAGCCGGAAAGCCTCTACGCCGTCTACAAGATTTCCAAGCGCCGCGACGAGGATATTTCCGCGCTCTGCGGCGCTTTCAACCTGACGCTCGATGCCGATGGCGCGGTCGAAGACATCCGCATCGCCTTTGGCGGCATGGCCGGCACGCCCAAACGCGCCGCGCATCTGGAGGCGGCCCTTCTCGGCAAGCCCTGGCGCCAGGAAACGATCGATGCGGCACGCGATGTGCTCGATGAGGACTTTACCCCGCTGACCGACTGGCGGGCGACTGCCGAATATCGGCAACTGACGGCCAAGAACCTACTGACGCGGTTTTTCCTCGAGACTTCGGGGCAAAAGCAGGAACTCAGCCGTTTCTCGCTGGAGGAGGCGTGATGATGGCGATGGCGAACCGCTCAACCTCCCTCATTCCTGTGCTTGTCACAGGAATCCAGTCGACGCGCGTCTGCGCGGCGAAAGACTCTTTTCAGCCCAAAGACATGGGCTGGCTGGATTCCTGTGACAAGCACAGGAATGAGGGACTATCATCGCTGTCATATGCCGTAATTCACCAAGAAGGAGCTTGAACCATGGACACCACAAGCTTCGACAAGACCAAGACCGAAATCGACGGCCCGATGCACGCTTCGCTCCGGCACGATTCCGCCCATAAGCATGTGACCGGCAGCGCCGAATATATCGACGATATTCCGGAACCCGCCGGACTGATCCACGGCGCTCTCGGCCTTTCCGACCGGGCACATGCCGAAATCGTTTCGATGGACCTCTCGGAAGTGGAAAAAACACCCGGCGTGCTCTGGGTCATGGTTGCCAAGGACGTACCCGGCGAAAACGACATCTCTTCCGGCGGCCGTCACGACGAGCCACTCCTTGCCGAAACCAAGGTGGAATTCCACGGCCAGCCGATCTTCGCGGTTTTCGCCGAAACCCGCGATATCGCCAGAAAAGCGGCCCGGAAAGCAAAGATCACCTATAAGGACCTGCCGCATTTCACCGATATCGACACGGCGATTGAAAATGGCGGCGCGCTGGTCATTGACCCGATGACACTCAAGCGCGGCGATGCCAAAATCGAAATGGATGTCGCACCCCGTCGCCTCACCGGCACCATGCGGATCGGCGGGCAGGAGCATTTTTATCTCGAAAGCCACATCGCCATGGCCGTACCGGGCGAGGATGACGAGGTGACGTTATGGAGCTCCACCCAGCATCCGAGCGAAATCCAGCACATCGTCAGCCATATGCTTCAGGTCCCGTCCAACGCCGTCACGGTGCAGGTGCGCCGTATGGGCGGCGGTTTCGGCGGCAAGGAAACGCAGGGCAACCAGTTCGCCGCCCTCTGCGCCATCGCCGCCAAGAAGCTGAACCGGGCCGTTAAAATCCGCCCCGACCGCGACGAGGATATGAGCGCCACCGGCAAGCGCCACGATTTCCGCGTCGATTACGAACTGGGCTTCGATGAAGAAGGCCGCATCCACGCCGTCGACGCCACCTATGCCGCCCGCTGCGGTTTTTCCTCCGATCTCTCCGGCCCGGTGACGGACCGCGCGCTGTTCCATGCCGATTCCAGCTATTTCTATCCGCATGTGCATCTCACCTCGCGGCCGCTGAAAACCCACACGGTCTCCAACACCGCCTTTCGCGGTTTCGGCGGGCCGCAGGGCATGCTGGGGGCGGAACGTTTCATCGAGGAAATCGCCTATGCGGTGGGCAAGGACCCGCTCGATATCCGCAAGCTGAATTTCTACGGCGAGACCGGCTCGGGCCGCACCACGACGCCCTATCATCAGGAGGTTGAGGACAATATCGTCGCCCAAATCGTCGAAGAGCTGGAAACCTCCAGCGACTATCGCGCGCGACGCGAGGCGATCATAGAGTTCAACAAAACCAGCCCGATCATCCGCAAGGGCATTGCGCTGACGCCCGTCAAATTCGGCATCTCCTTCACCATGACCGCCTTCAATCAGGCCGGCGCTCTGGTGCATATCTATAATGACGGCTCCATCCACCTGAACCATGGCGGCACCGAAATGGGCCAGGGCCTTTATACCAAGGTGGCGCAGGTGGTGGCGGATGCCTTCCAGGTGGATATCGGCCGGGTGAAGATCACAGCCACGACAACGGGCAAGGTGCCGAACACGTCGGCCACCGCCGCCTCCTCCGGCACCGACCTCAACGGTATGGCGGCCTATGACGCCGCCCGCCAGATCCGCGTGCGGCTGGTCAAATTCGCCGCCGAGAACTGGAACGTGCCGGAAGAAGAGGTCGTCTTCCTGCCGAACCGGGTGCGCATCGGTCTTGAGGAAATCGCCTTCAACGATTTCATCAAAAAGGCCTATTTCGCCCGCGTGCAGCTTTCCGCCGCCGGTTTTTACAAGACGCCGAAAATCCACTGGGACCGCGCCGCCGGCCGCGGCACGCCGTTTTATTATTTCGCCTATGGCGCGGCCTGCTCGGAAGTGTCGATCGATACGCTCACCGGCGAATATATGATGGAGCGCACCGATATCCTCCACGATGTCGGCAAGTCGCTGAACCCCGCAATCGATATCGGCCAGATCGAGGGCGCCTTCGTGCAGGGCATGGGCTGGCTGACGACCGAGGAATTATGGTGGGATGGCAAGGGGCGGCTGCGCACCCATGCGCCCTCCACCTACAAGATCCCGCTCGCCTCCGACCGGCCGAAGAGCTTTAACGTCAGGCTGGCGGAATGGGCGGAAAATGCCGAACCCACCATTGGCCGCTCAAAAGCCGTGGGCGAACCGCCCTTCATGCTGGCGATCTCGGTTCTCGAAGCCCTCTCCATGGCGGTCGCCTCCGTCGCCGATTACAAGGTCTGCCCGCGCCTCGATGCGCCGGCAACGCCCGAGCGGGTTCTGATGGCGGTGGAACGGCTGAAGAAGGTGTGAGGGGGAGTATCCATGCGGCCAAGCCCCCTCATCCGGCCCTTCGGGCCACCTTCTCCCCGGCGGGGAGAAGAAAGTTCCCGCAAGCTCCCCGCTGCGGCCAAAAGCCTCTTGAATTGCCACAACAGTGCGGCAGGTTTCTTCTCCCCGCCGGGGAGAAGGTGGCGCGAAGCGCCGGATGAGGGGGCCAGCACCAATGCCTGACACCTCCCTTTCCAACTTCCTCGCCCGCTCCCCCGCCGCAATCCTCGTGGAAATCGAGGCCGTGAAAGGGTCCTCCCCGCGTGAGGCAGGAACCTTCATGCTGGTCTCGCAAGACGGCCTGTGGGAAACCATCGGCGGCGGGCAGTTCGAATATATGGCCATGGACCACGCCCGAGCCATGCTGCGGAGCGGTTCTACCGAAGACCGTATGGATATTCCGCTTGGCCCAGAAATCGGCCAGTGCTGCGGCGGCCGCACCCTGCTCCGGTTCCGGCTGATAACCGCGGAAATCGCGGCAGCGCTGGAAGCGAGGGTGAAGGGCGAGGCCGAGCAGCAGCCGGCCGTCTTCATTTTCGGGGCGGGCCATGTCGGCAAGGCGCTGGCCGAGGCGCTGTCGCTGCTGCCCCTGACCCTGACTGTGGTGGAAACGCGGGAAAACGAACTGCACGATCTTCCAGTGAACATCGCATCCGTGCTGACCCCCATGCCGGAGGCGCTCGTCGCGAAAATCCCCGCAAACGGCGCGGCCATCATCGTCACCCACGATCACGCGCTCGATTTCCTGATTGCGAAGGAAGCGCTTGCCCGCGACGATCTCGCTTATGTCGGCATGATCGGTTCGAAGACCAAACGCGCCACCTTCGCCCATTGGCTGGAGCGGGAGGGAGAGCCCATGTCCCGCCTTGCAAAGCTCATCCTGCCCATCGGCGGCAACAGCGTCAGGGATAAGCGGCCTGCGATCATAGCGGCCCTTGTGGCAGCCGAGTTGTTGCAAGCATTTTCCGCTGCCGAAATCCGTCGCAGCGAAAATCGACACGGCCATCCTCAAGGCCAAGATCACGCCTGAGCCCGTCCGGCAGGCTTTCATCCGCCAGATTGTCGGGTTGAAGGCTTTCAAGAGTAAACCGTTCCGCTGTCCGCAGACCCGCGCGCAGGCGGGACCACGCGCGCAAGAGTGCTGTGCGCATGTTCGTCTCCATTCAAAAATGTCAGAAGCTCAGTTGATGAATTGAGCTAAAAATGCTCTGTTTTCCGGAGAAAAACCAATGAAACCTTCGGCAATTGGCATAAAGAGAACTTATCCATGAAAATGTCCCGCCAGTTTCCCTTGAACGCCCTGCGGGTGTTCGAAGCTGCCGCAAGGCATCTGAGCTTCACCAAGGCCGGCGAAGAGCTGGGCATGACCCAGACGGCGGTGAGCTATCAGGTGAAACTGCTGGAGGAGAATATCGGCGAGCCGCTCTTCATCAGAAAGGCGCGGCAGGTCTCGCTGACGGAGGCCGGGCAGAAACTTGCGCCGAAAGTCGCGGAAGCCTTCAACAATCTGCGGGAGGCCGTCGACAATGTGCGTGACACATCCGATGCGACCCTGACAATCCATTCCACCGCTACCTTCGCCTCACGCTGGCTTTCGCGGCATCTGGGTGCTTTCCAGCTCGAACATCCCTCGATTGCCGTGCGGCTCGACACATCAAGCGCATTGATCGATTTTTCCCAGTCGGATTGCGATGTCGCCATTCGCTGGAGCAAAGATAGCGGCAAAGGGCTGATCTACCATCAACTGCTGCGCGGCGTTTATACGCCGATGCTGCATCCGGGCCTTGCCGAAAGCATCGGCGGATTGCACAAGCCGGAAGACCTGCTGCGCCTGCGCATCATCGACCCCGGCGACATCTGGTGGAGCCAATGGTTTCGGGAAGTGGGTGTTGAAAATCCCGGCCTTGACCGTTATCCCCGCAGCCGCCTCAATGTGCAGGCCTTCGAAGCCGCCGCCGCAATCGCCAGCCAGGGGGTGGCCATGCTCACCCCTGAACTCTATGCCGATGAGATTGCGCTCGGCCGCCTTTATCAGCCCTTCGAGCACCTCAGCAGCGAAGGAAAGAACTATTGGCTGGTCTACCCCGAAAACCGCAGGAACATTCGCAAGATAAGGCTGTTTCGCGACTGGATATTGAAGCGGATCGAGGAAAGCCGGCCGCAGCAACTGCCTCAAAACCCCATGTCCGGCGCATAAAAACAGCGCGGCGTGTCCTCATCCGGAAACAGACAGAGATGATATTCGCCGTCCTCGGATCGTCTTGCCTCGCGCTGCGACCAGTTGAAGACATGGCGTCGGGTGACCATGCGGTGATCGCCGGGTGCGAGCGAGACCTCGTAACCGTCAGGCGTGACACGAACACTGCGCGTGGGAATCATCTGGCAGTCGCCGGTTTGGGCGTCGCCATTGCAGCAATAGCTTTCATATTTGAACCCCTTGTGGGATTCATGGGCAAGCGCGGTGGCGCTGAACGCCAGAGATAAGAAGAGGACCGTCAGAACAAGGCGCATCGGCATGGTCTCCGTTGAAACAACGGCGGCTGCCGGAAGATCATTGCGTCCCTTTATTCAAATTTCACATCAACACCCACCCGGACACAACGGCGCCGGGAACTGCGATACCTGCCCCCTGATCTGCCCCCAACCCAGGGTTCGCAGCGCCCGCTTTCGGAAGAACCGCCAGCGAAACATGTCATGGAAGCCCTGCGCATCGGCGTAAAACCGGAATGGATTTCCGGCAAGGCGCCCCGCAGGACTCCGCAGCCTTATATCCTAGCACATCGGCAGACTGCACAAAGGATAATAGCTGAGTCGCGTTAGCCAGCTAAGCACAAACTATGCGACAGGAATGAGCGGCTGCAACTTTACCGGGCCAACCCACGTACACGGGCGAACTCAACTGAGATTGCGGACACAAAGGCGTCAGATTGTGAACAATCACCTCCTGCCCTCTGCTTTTCCCTTTCCTAAAGGCCAAATTTCTCGCAAGGTGCGCTGCACAAGGATCAGGGGAACCGCATGTACGAATATGCCATTGCGTGGGAATGGATGGCCTTTGCCGTCCGCTGGCTCCACGTCATCACCGCCATCGCCTGGATCGGCTCATCCTTTTATTTCATCGCGCTCGATCTCGGGCTGGTCAAACGGCCGCATCTGCCGCCGGGGGCCTATGGCGAGGAATGGCAGGTGCATGGCGGCGGCTTTTACCACATCCAGAAATATCTGGTCGCGCCTGCCCAGATGCCCGAGCACCTGACATGGTTCAAATGGGAAAGCTATGTCACCTGGCTGTCCGGCTTCGCCATGCTCTGCATCGTTTATTATGGCGGCGCCGATCTCTTCCTCATCGACCATTCGGTGCTGGCGCTTACGCAGTTCCAGGCCATCTGTCTGTCGCTCGCCTCGCTTGCCATCGGCTGGCTGTTTTACGATTTCCTCTGCAAATCGCCGCTCGGCAACAATACATGGGGCCTGATGATTGTGCTCTATGTCGCGCTGGTGGCGATGGCATGGGGTTACACACAGGTTTTCACCGGCCGCGCCGCCTTCCTGCATCTCGGCGCCTTCACCGCCACCATCATGTCGGCGAATGTATTCTTCATCATCATCCCCAACCAGAAGATCGTGGTTGCCGACCTGATCGCCGGGCGCACGCCGGACCCGAAATATGGCCGCATCGCCAAACAGCGCTCACTGCACAACAACTATCTGACGCTGCCCGTCATCTTCTTCATGCTGTCGAACCATTATCCGCTGGCCTTTGCCACGCAGTTTAACTGGATCATCGCGGCACTCGTCTTCCTGATGGGCGTCACCATCCGCCACTGGTTCAACACCACCCATGCCCGCAAGGGAAAACCCACATGGACCTGGCTGCTGACCGCCCTCATCTTCATCGTCATCATGTGGCTCTCCACCGTGCCGAAAGTGCTGACCGGCGAGGAAGAACAGAAAGCAGCGACGCTTTCGCCGATGCAGCAGCAATTCGTCGCCGACACCCATTTTGCCAAGGCGCGCGATGTGGTCCAGGGCCGCTGTTCCATGTGCCATGCGGCCGAACCGGTGTGGGAAGGCGTGCCCTTCACACCGAAATCGGTGAAGCTCGAAACCGACGAACAGATCGCCGCCCATGCCCGCGAAATCTATTTGCAAGCCGGCCGCAGCCATGCCATGCCTCCCGGCAACATCACCGCCATCACCCCGGATGAGCGCAAGCTGCTGACCGCCTGGTACGAAAGCGCGGTTTCCGGGGCTGGAAAAGCCGAAGGAAAGACTGAATGAGCATGGTTCTGCTGCGTGGCCGCCTGCTGAGCTTCCGCCGCGCGCCGCTCACTATCGACGATACGCAAAGCTATCTCTATATAGAAGACGGTGGCCTGCTGATCGAAGACGGCCGGATCGCCGCCATCGGCGAATACGCCGCTATCCGCAGACAAGCGCCCGAAGACATCGAGGAAAAGGATCACCGGCCGCATCTCATCGTGCCGGGCCTCATCGACATGCACCTGCATTTCCCGCAGATGCAGGTCATCGGCTCCTACGCCGCCAATCTGCTGGAATGGCTGAACACCTATACCTTCCCGGAAGAGTGCCGTTTCGTCGAAAGCGCCCATGCCCAGCGCATCGCCACGCATTTTTACGACGAGCTTCTGCGCCACGGCACCACCACGGCCGCCGCCTATTGCTCCGTGCACAAGACCTCCGCCGACGCCTTCTTCACTGAGGCCATGAAGCGCAACATGCTGATGGTGGGCGGCAAGGTGATGATGGACCGCAACGCCCCGCAGGGCCTGCTGGACACGCCGGAAACCTCCTATGACGAGACGCGCCAGGTCATCGCCGACTGGCACGGCAAGGGCCGCAACCACGTCGCCATCACCCCGCGCTTTGCCATCACCTCCACACCGAAGCAGATGGAAGCTGCACAGGCGCTGGCGCAGGAATTTCCCGATCTCTTCATCCAGACGCATCTGTCCGAAAATCTGGACGAGATCAAATATACCTGCGAGCTTTACCCCGAAGCGACCGACTATACCGACATCTATGTGCGTTACGGCCTGATGGGCAACAAGACCCTGCTCGGCCACGCCATCCACCTCTCTGACCGCGAGGCAGATGTGCTGTCGGAAACCGGCGCGGTGGCAGTGCATTGCCCCACCTCGAACCTCTTCATCGGCTCCGGCCTCTTCCCGATGAAAAAGCTGCAGCGGCGCGAAAAGCCTGTTCGCATCGCGGTTGCGACCGACATCGGCGGCGGATCGAGCTATTCCATGCTGCGTACCATGGACGAGGCCTACAAAATCCAGCAATTGCTGGGCGAACGCCTCAACCCGCTGGAAAGCTGGTACCTGATGACCCGCGGCAATGCCGAGGCGCTTTCCATGGTCGACCGCATCGGCACGCTGGATGCCGGCACGGACGCAGACATCACCGTGCTCAACGCCTCTTCCACCCCAGCCATGGCGCTGAAGATGGAAGTGGTGAACAGCCTGACGGAAGAACTCTTCCTGATGCTGACCATGGGCGACGACCGCACGGTGGTTGAGACCTATGTGGCCGGCAGAGCGATGAAGAGCGTGCTGGCATAGTTCGGCTGGGGCCGAAGCATTAAGCTGCGGCCTCATTTATATCGGTCACATATTGGAGTGAGCGGGTGCCTCGTCTTTCTTCTCCCCGCCGGGGAGAAGGTCGCGGCAGCGGGATGAGGGGGCAAGGGTGGCGAGATACGGCAACGTTGCCCCCTCATCCGACCCTTCGGGCCACCTTCTCCCCGGCGGGGAGAAGAAGCCGCGCCACACCCGCTCGCTTCTTATGAAAAGCTGACGCCACACCGGCCGAAATGCAAATGACCTCTGGAGTGCGCCCTTGCCGGACTTAGGCACAACCACCATGCTGATGGTCTTCGCGACCTTCACCGTCGCGGGCATCGTCAAGGGCGTGACCGGCATGGGGCTGCCCACCGTCGCCATGGGCGTGCTCGGCCTGTTCATGCCGCCCGTCCTTGCCGCAGGGCTGCTGATCCTGCCCTCCTTCGTCACCAATATCTGGCAATTGCTGGCCGGGCCGGATTTCAGGGCCATCATCGCGCGGCTATGGCCGATGATGATCGCCATCGCCGCCGGCACCCTCATCGGCATCCGGCTGATGACGGCAGGCACCGGTATCTGGACCACATCGGCGCTTGGCTTGTGCCTCGCGGCTTATGCGGCCTACAGCCTCTTCGCCAAACCCCTTTCTGTGCCCCCACGATTGGAACTCAAACTCTCACCGGCCATAGGGCTGACAACCGGCCTACTGACCGGCGGCACCGGAATTTTCGTCGTCCCCGCCGTGCCCTATATACAGTCGCTCGGTTTCAACCGCGACGATCTCGTTCAGGCGCTCGGCCTTTCCTTCACCGTTTCGACCATTGCGCTTGCCGCCGGCCTTGCCTCTCAGAACGCCTTCCGCGTTGAGCACCTGTCGCTTTCCGCACTCGCCGTGATGCCCGCGCTTCTCGGGATGTGGCTCGGCCAGAAAATCCGTAACATCGTCAGCCCGGCCACATTCCGGCGCTGGTTCCTCATCTGCCTGCTTTTATTGGGAGCCGAGCTGTTTTTGCGGGCTTTCTGGTGATGGACCCCGTCGATTTTAATGTCGCAGCCATCCCATTCATGTTATGTGAAGCCATCATTCAAATGTGAAGGCTTTATCCATGGGCAAAATCCTCACCATAGCGGACCTGAAGCAACAGGCTCAGCGCCGTGTGCCAAAAATGTTTTTCGACTACGCCGATAGCGGCGCATGGACGGAAGGCACCTACCGCGCCAATGAGGATGATTTTTCCAAGATAAAGCTGCGCCAGCGCGTGCTGGTGGATATGACCGATCGGTCGCTTGCCACAGAAATGGTCGGCGAGAAGGTTTCGATGCCGGTAGCCCTCTCCCCCACCGGACTGACGGGCATGCAGCACGCCGATGGCGAGATGCTGGCCGCAAAAGCGGCGGAAGAATTCGGCGTGCCCTTCACGCTTTCCACTATGAGCATCTGCTCCATCGAGGATGTCGCCTCTGTCACCTCGAAACCCTTCTGGTTCCAGCTTTACGTGATGAAGGACCGGGATTTCGTCAACAATCTCATCGACCGCGCCAAGGCCGCCGGCTGCTCGGCGCTGGTGCTGACACTCGACCTGCAAATTCTCGGCCAGCGCCACAAGGATTTGCGCAACGGCCTCTCCGCACCGCCGAAATTCACCCCGAAACATATCTGGCAGATGGCGACCCGGCCGAAATGGTGCATGGACATGGCCCGCACCAAGCGCCGCAGCTTCGGCAATATCGTCGGCCACGCCAAAAACGTCTCCGACCTGTCATCGCTCTCCTCCTGGACGGCGGAGCAATTCGATCCGCGCCTGTCGTGGAAGGATGTCGAATGGATCAAGCAACGTTGGGGCGGCAAGCTTATCCTCAAGGGCATCCTTGATGAGGAAGATGCCCGCGCCTCGCTCGATACCGGCGCCGACGCCATCATCGTCTCCAACCATGGCGGCCGCCAGCTCGACGGTGCGCACTCCTCCATCGCCATGCTGCCGAAGATCGTCGATGCAGTTGGTGACAAGGTCGAGGTGCATATGGATGGCGGCATCCGCTCCGGTCAAGACGTGCTGAAGGCCGTGGCGCTCGGCGCCAAAGGCACCTATATCGGCCGCCCCTTCCTCTATGGTCTCGGTGCCGATGGCAAACAGGGTGTGACGACGGCGCTGGAGATCATCCGCAAGGAGATGGATATCAGCATGGCGCTTTGCGGCAAAAGGCTGATTACGGATGTGGATCGCAGCATTCTGGCGTGATATCAGAAGGGCAGAACTTCCGGCATGGCAACGAGAGCTCGCAGACCTCTCTACCGTCATGCCGGACTAGATCCGGCATCCAGCCGCGGCGCGTCTGCGCCGCGAAAGAGTCTCTCGCGATCAAAGACTTGATCGCGCTGGATCCCGGCTCAAGGCCGGGATGACGGCGGTCGGTATCGCCTTCGCGCTAGACCACCCAGCCCCTCAATGCCCCACCGTCTTCGAAAACACATTCACAATCACCACCCCCGTCACGATAAACCCGAGGCCGACAACGGCGGCGATATCCAGCGCCTGGCGGAACACGAAATAGCCGATGCCGGAAATCAGCACGATGCCGAGCCCGCTCCATATTGCATAGGCCACGCCGACCGGCAGCGCCCGCAGCGTGAACGACAGCAGATAAAAGGCCGCGCCGTAAAACAGCGCCATCAGCACCGTTGGCAACAGCCTGGTGAACTGCTGCGACTGCTGCAGAAAGGAAGTTGCGATGACCTCACAGACGATGGCCGCGACAAGCGCCCCATAGGTCAAAACAGCCGCGTTCATCGTTCCACTTCCTTTTTCGTCTGGGCGATCATCCGGGCCCTCAGAGCCGCCCTGTCGCCACCCGCTTTGCCATCGTCGGCCAGTAGATCGGCAAACCAGATGCCGTCAGCCGCAAGCCGCACCATCTCCAGTACCACCCCGTCATCCGTTTCTTTATGACGGGCAAGACGTCCCTCAATCCAGCTGTTCCACATGCGCCGAAGCGACGGTTCACCGACCATGGAAACCGAGATCGCTGCCCATTGCCTGCCCGAATCCCTGCCCCGATCCGAGAAAACCGCGTTCACATAGGCCCTTGTGAAGCTCCCAAAAGCTTCACAATCCTGTGAGACGAGATCGTCAATCTCAGCGTCCAGAGCCGCCAGAAGGTCAGTCATCACCGCTTCCAGGAGCGCCTGCTTGGAGGGAAAATGATGAAACAACCCGCCCTTCGTCACCCCGGCCGCATCGGCCACCGCCTGCACGGAAAGCGCCGCAACACCCTGCTCCGCAGCGAGTTTCGCCGCGCAATCGAGAAGATTGCGGCGAACGATTTCAGGCTGCTTTTTCCGCTCATGTGCATTTTTCATATTTATAAACATACCGGACGGTTGGTTTCTTTGCAAGGAAATTGTGAGGCCTTCCGCCGGCTTGAAATTCATACTTAATTAAGCATGAAAGCGATCTCTAAAGTTTTAGCGGTTTTGTTGCCGGAAAGTGTCAGTAAAACTTCGCTCATCGCGGCGGACGAACAAAAGGGGTGGATTATGTCGGGAACGATCAAACGGGGAATGGCGGGCGCATGGGTCTTCGCACTCGCCTTCTTTTGCGCGATCCTCTCATTGCAGGCATCGCCTGCGCAGGCCGGTTACGCCCATTTCATCATGGACGCCAATACCGGCAAGGTTCTGGCCGCCCGCAATGCCGATGTGCTGAACCACCCGGCCTCGCTCACCAAGATGATGACGCTTTACATGACCTTCGAGGCGCTGCATTCCGGCCGGCTTCGCTGGGACCAGAAGATAAAGATGTCCAAGAACGGCGCAGCCACCATCCCCTCGAAGCTTTATGTGCGCCAGGGGCAGACCTTCACCGTGCGCGAGGCGGTCTACGGCATGATCGTCAAATCCGCCAACGACATGGCGGAAGGCATGGGCGATCATCTCGGCGGCTCCGAGGCAAGGTTCGCCGAGATGATGACCCGCAAGGCCCGCCAGCTCGGCATGACGAAAACGGTGTTCCGCAACGCCTCCGGCCTGCCCAGCAAATCGCAGGTGACGACGGCGCGCGACATGGCGAAACTCGGCCTGGCGCTGCAGCGCGACTTTCCCAAGGAATATGGTCTCTTCGCCATGGAATCCTTCAGCTTCCGGGGAAAACGCATTCGCGGCCATAATAATCTGATGTATCGCTATCAGGGCATGGACGGCATCAAGACCGGCTATACCAACGCTTCCGGCTTCAATCTCGTCAGCGCCGTCAATCACAATGGTCGCCGCGTCGTCGGCGTCGTGCTGGGCGGCAAGACCGCGCGCAGCCGCGATGCGCAGATGGCCGCCCTTCTGGACAAGGCCGTGCCGCAGGCATCGCGAAGCCGCAACACCGAACAGCTCGTCGCCAGCGCCAATGTCAGCCGCACCTTTGCTGTGACGCCCGCCACCGCGCCCACCGCCTCCGTACCCCCCGCATCTGTACCATTGCCGATGTTCGCCGAGCGCCGCCAGGATCCGGTCGCCATACAGATCGCCACGGCGAATAACCAGATGGCCGACATGATGCAGGTTTCGGCCATCCCGCGGCCGGCTCCCGCTGCCGTCTCCGCCGGTCAGAGAAGCCGCTGGGAAGTGCAGATCGCCGCCACCGACAGCGAAGCCGCCGCCCGCTCGCTGCTCGCCAATGCCCGCTCCAACATCGCCGGAAATTATGCCGGGATCGCTCCCTACACAGAAGCCGTGCAAAGCGGATCGGCAACCCTCTATCGCGCCCGTTTCACCGGCTTCGAAGACCAGTCTTCGGCGGTTTCCGCCTGCAAGGAACTGAAGGCGCAATCTTATTCCTGCGTGGTGATGACCAGCGAGGGGTGAGGATCAGCGCTTGAGCCAGCCACCGGCCAAGGCTTCGGAGAGATGCGACATGCCGTTGACCTTCGCCATCTCGGCCATGGCCATATTGTCGTAACGGATGTTGCGGAAATAGACCTGCCAGCCGCGCCCGGTCTCTTCCAGCACGGCATAGGTGGCAAGCGGATGACCGGCCTCAACGTGATGGTCGAAAGGCGTGTCGTCCTTCCAGCCGGGGCAGCCGACGCTGCCGGGATTGACGATCAGCCGGCCGTCGGAAAGCTGCACGGTGCGGGGAATATGAGTATGGCCACACAGCATCAGCGGCTGGGTGATGCCTTCCGCCATGGCTTCGATTTCGGCCAGCGGCCGCAATTTCAGAACGCCTTCCGGCGACAGCGTTTCCAGCCAATATTCCAGATCGTCACGCGGCGAACCATGGCAGCAATAAGCGACATCCTTGAACACCATGCTGAACGGCAGGGTTTGCAGCCAGTCCAGATGGGCGGCGCTCAGCTGCGCATGCGCCGGCCTCTCCCAGCTCCCCATCTCCTCCGGGGCACGGTCGATCAGTTCCCGGTCATGATTGCCGCGAATGCTGGGAATCCAGTTGCCAACAAGCACATCGCCGGTAAACCCCGCTTCCAGCGGGCCGCTGAAACAATCGCCGAGATTGACGATGTCCTTGATGCCAAGCCTCGCGATATCCTCCAGCACGGCTTCAAGCGCGGCGCAGTTTCCATGAATATCGGCAATCGCGGCAAAGATCATGGCAATCAGCTTCCTCGATAGGTGGAATAGCTATAGGGCGAAAGCAGAAGCGGCACATGGTAATGGCCGCTCTCATCGGCAATGCCGAAACGGATCGGGATAATATCGAGAAAGGCCGGCTCCGGCAGCACAACACCCTTGCCGCGCAGATAATCGCCAGCATGGAAAACCAGCTCATATTCCCCGGCCCTGAAACTGTCGCCGACGAGCAGAGGCCCGCCATCGACACGGCCGTCGCTATTGGTCTTCACTGTCTTCAGCTTCTCGCGGCGATCGCCGGAGAGCCGGTAGAGCTCGATCGTCAGTCCTTCTGCGGGCGTGCCATGGGCGGCATCGAGGACATGGGTGGTCAAACCGGTCATGGCTTGGGCTCCGCGATCATATAGGGCTTGTCGAAAAAATACTCTTCCAGATTGTTACCCGGCCCATCACGGTCGGCCACCAGAAAATCCGAAACCGCCTGCAACGGCATAAGCGGATAGTGCCAGACATTGCGGCGGTAATTCACGCCCTGATCGCCCCGCGCCAGAAACACCTGCGGCCGGCCGGGCCGGCCGCCATCGTCATCGGCGACGACCACGAGGAAGGGCCGGCCGGAAAGCGGCGAAAAACTCTGGCTGCCAAGCGGATGCCGTTCCATCATCTCGATTTGATGCGGAAAGGCCCGCGGCTGCCCGCGGAAAATATTGAGGATGACACGCGCACCCTCCCCCGCCGCCTCCGGAGCTGCGAGCGCATGGTGCCGCTCGGTCTGGCCGCCATTGATATGCCGCATGGAAGAGGGTGTCGTTTCGATCACATCGCCGAAGGATGCGAAAGCCTCTTTGGTGAGAGGTTTTATGTCGAGAAAATCAGTCAAATGTCATTCACCTTGGGCATGCCAGTTTCGCAGAAGAGAGAGTTTGTCCAGAAGGTCCGGTATCGCCGTCTGTGTCGTATCCCAGACCGTTTCAAGATTGATGCTCATATAGCCATGCGCGATCCTGTTTCGCATGCCGCGCATCTTGACCCACGGAATATCGGGAAAATCCGCCACGAAAGCGGGAAACTCTTCCATTATTCGCGCGGTCGTTTCGCCGATAATCAGAAGGTTCATCGCTACCGCCCGTTGGCGGACGAGATCAGCCAAAAATTCATCCTTCGTTTTCAGTCGAACGAAGTCGATGGTTTCCGAAGCAACCTGCCTGATATCCTGAAGATAAACCTGCAGCCGCTCGACGCTCATACAGGCTTCGCTTCCTGCAGAACCTTCACACGGACGCGCTCGGGAAAGTCCCCTGGCGTCAGCAGATGAATGTCTGTGCCGCGCATGATGGCCGATAGCTCTTCCAACAGGCCGCCGAGATCGAACAATGTCGTACCCGGCAGCGCATCCACCAGAATGTCGAGATCGCTGTCCGGCCGGTCCTCGCCGCGGGCGACGGAGCCGAACACGCGCGGGTTTGCCGCGTTGAAGCGTTTCGTCGCTTCGCGGATCGCTTCCCTGTTCTTTTCCAGCACCTCGGAAGGTCTCATGGTATCAATCTCCAGACGGCGTGATTCTAGCAGAACGGCCACCACTCGCCAATTCAGCCTTCCGGCAACATCGCGGAAAGGCGCAGCCTGGCGATCTTCTCCACCTGCGCCGTCGCCGTCTCAAATTCTTCGGCTGCACCGTTGCCGATGCGCGTCTCGAAGGCAGCTAGAATATCATGCCTGTTCAGCCCCTTGACCGCGATGATGAAAGGAAAGCCGAATTTTTCGGTATAGGCGCCGTTCAACGCGGTAAAACGAGCGTGCTCTTCCGGAGTTAGCCGGTCCAGCCCCGCACCGGCCTGTTCGTTGCGGCTGTCGGCCGTCAACTCGCCCGCAATCGCCAGCTTGCCGGCAAGATCGGGATGCGCCCGCAACACGCCGAGCCTTTCCGCCTCGGAAGCGGCGCGAAACTGCGCGCTAAGCGCGGCGTGAACCGCCTTCGCCGTCAGTTCCAGGCCGGCTCCGCAAGCATCATAGGCCCGTTCGGCGATGAAAGGCGAATGTTCGAACACGCCGCCGAAACGGGTGACAAAGTCCTCACGCGTCACCATCAAAACACCTCCGGCTTATGATGTTCATGCCAGTGACGGGCAATCTCGATGCGCTGCGGGATCCACACTTTCTCATGCCCGAGCACATATTCGATGAAACGGCGAAGTGCCGCCGCGCGGCCGGGGCGGCCGACAAGACGGCAATGCAGGCCAACGCTCATCATCTTCGGCGCGCCCTCGACGCCTTCCTGATAAAGCACATCGAAAGCATCCTTCAGATAGGTGAAGAACTGGTCGCCTGAATTGAAGCCCTGCGGCGTGGCGAAACGCATATCGTTGGTTTCGAGCGTATAGGGAATGATCAGGAACGGCTCGTCCTTCGCACCCTTCACCCAATAGGGCAAATCGTCGGCATAGGAATCCGAAGAATAGAGAAAACCGCCCTCTTCCATGACAAGGCGCAGCGTATTGTCCGAAGGCTTGCCCTGATACATGCCGTAAGGACGCTCGCCGGTAACCTCCGTGTGCAGACGCACGGCTTCGACTATATGCTTGCGCTCTTCTTCTTCGGAAAAATCCTTATATTCCAGCCAGCGGTAACCGTGGCTTGCGATTTCCCAGCCCGCTTCCTTCATCGCCGCGACGGCTTCCGGGTTGCGGGCCATGGCGGCGGTCACGCCATAAACGGTGGTGGTGACGCCAAGACTGGTGAACATGCGCCACAGCCGCCAGAAGCCGGCGCGCGAGCCATATTCATAGATCGATTCCATGTTCAGGTTGCGCTGGCCGGGCCAGGGCTGGGCGCCGACGATTTCCGACAGCAGCGATTCCGAAGCCTTGTCATTGTCGAGAATGCAGCTCTCGCCGCCCTCCTCGTAATTGATGACGAATTGCACGGCGATGCGCGCGCCGCCCGGCCATTTCGGATCGGGAACATTGCGGCCATAGCCCACCAGATTGCGGGAGTAGTTTTCGGAAATCATGCAGCCACCCAGAACATCTCTCCCAAGGCGGAAACCGATTTCGGGAGACATAAAACAGATCTCCGAAGCGCGATGACCCGGAAGGGGCGCAACACACACTTCAGATATGCGATATCCGAACGGTAGCATCCGCATCCGGAATGTCGAGATCAATCTTGCCGACATTCCGATGCTTTTTTGTATACGATTACTCCGGCGCGCTCTTCAGGCTATCTTTCGGGCGGAAACACGGCCCATGGGGTGAAGCGAGTGTACCCGGAAAGGCGCACCCGGTTCATCCTCGATGAAAAGCGCAAGGCTGGAAAACTGCAGGGATCGGGTCAGCAGCGGCTCGAAAACCTTGCGCACGGCCCGCTCTATCCTCTGGCTGCTGGAAGCTTCCACACCGCCCGTCAGGGACATCTGGAACCGGAACTCATCCATCACATGTGGGCTGCCCCAGCGATGCAGATTGGTGAGCTGCGAGGCCGAAAGCCGGTCCGGATCCGCCCGCTCGATTTCCGCGTCGGAGAGCGGCGCCCGGTAACGGTCGAACTCCTGCACCACGCGGGCGGCAAAGAAATGCAGCACTTCGCAGGGGCGCTCGGGAACGAGGCTGAAGACATTCTCCTGCCTTGCTATCACCAGTTGCGGCAGCGTGAAGGGCTCCTGCCTGCCGGAAAAATACATCAGGTCACGCAGAAGTGCCGCCTCGGAATGGCCTTCCGCAAGACGGAAGGGGGCCTTGATCGTGCCATGGAAACCGTAACGGCGCGGCAGGGCCGTATGGTAGGAAATCTCCTGCATGCCGAGATCGATCATGCCCGGCGGCTCCACCGCCTGACCGGAATAGGCATCGCGCCCCAACCACGCGGCAGCCGCCTGCGTCAGGGGGTCATTGGGGGAAGGCGTGAAATGAATGGCGTATCGCATGCACTGTCACCTCGCCGCAAATGCGGACAAACCGGCCTCGTTGCAGGCCAGCAAATAAGTGATTTGCGTGACAGATTAACGACGTGGGCGGCCTGATCAGAACTTTCTAAAGTCCGCAGCGGCAATACTCAAGTGTTGTTGAAGGCGAAAGCCCGAGGGGATGACAGGCGTGTGACCGCACACGGTCTGCAACGCCGCATCGGCGAGAAAATGCGCGAGCCCGAAGCTGACCTTGAAGCCGCCGGTCAGCGCAACGAGCTTCGGATGACCGGGGATCGTGCCCACCATCGGGTCCCTCCCCACCGCCTTCGGGCGCAGCCCGGCCCAGCGTTCCAGCACCGGCGCGCGGATGAGCGAGGGAACAACGGCAGACGCATCGGCAAGCAGTTTTTCGAGCTTTTCATCCGTACTGAAAGGATCGGAAAAACAATCTTCGCTGGTACTGCCGATCGCGACCGTGCCATCCTCATGCGGTACGATATAAAGACCGTTCAGGAACACGACCGGCATCGCCGGATCGGCCGCCGCGTCGAGAAGTGCTGCCTGCCCCTTCACCGCCTGCCCCAGCGTCACACCGGCCTCCAGGCCGATCGCATCGCGGATCAGGGGGAAGGAATCATGACCGTTGGCGACGATGACATGGCCGAAAGAAACCGCGTCGCCCGACGTCAGCACCGCCCGCCCGGCATCCGCGTCGAGCGAAATGACGCGGCAACCTTCCGCCAGCCGCACATGCCGCGCCTTACCGAGAAAAGCCGAAAGAAGGGTGATCATCGCACGTGGCGAAACCCGCGCCGCCAGCGTATCGAACACGAAACCCGCCTCACCCGCCGCATCATCCACCCAGCCCGCGACCGAAGGCCTGTCGCCGACATGCCAATGGAACCGGCGCTCGCCCGACACCCAGTTCTCCAGCGCATCCCGTTCGTGCCGTTCGGCAATGGCGCGCAGATGCTGCTTCGGCAGCGGAATGATACGGCCGGAGCGACGGTAGCCGGCGGAAAGCCCGGTCTCCGCCTCCAGCACGGCAATCTCTTTTTCCAGCGCAATGAGCGCATCGAACTGGAATTGTTTCTTGTCCGACCAGCGGTCCGGCATATGCGGCATTAACGCGCCCAGCAGCCCGCCGCTGGCGCCGCCGCCGGGGCGATCCGCCTCCACTAGCAATGTATCGATGCCGAGCCGCTCCGCCTTGACGGCGGCCCACAGCCCCATGATGCCGCCGCCGACGATGAGAAGCGGCACGGAAGCCGGCAATCTTGGAGATTGACCCTGTTCGAAAGCGGGATTATCGGCTTTAGCCATGAAACATTCCAACGAAAATATCACAGAGACCGGCGCGGCGGCCGGTTCACCGGCCGGGGAAACCCCCACCGCGCTCGACTGGCGTGACGGGGATATGCCCTATTCACTGGCCTTTGACGACCATTTTTATTGCCAGACGGATGGCCGGCTGGAATGCGGCCATGTCTTCCTCTCCGGAAACGGCCTGCCAGAGCGTTGGCTCGAACAGGAGGGCCCCTTCCGCATCGGCGAACTAGGCTTCGGCACCGGGCTTAACCTCTGCGAGACATGGCGCCAGTGGAAAGAGATGCGCAACGGCCGCTCCACACTGCATTTCATCTCCTTCGAACTCTACCCGATGAAGGCGGAGGAAATCGACCGGGCGCTTTCCCGCTGGCCGGAAGTGGATGCCGAACGCAAGGCGCTCACCGCCCTCTGGCCCGCCGAGCCGAAAGGACGGGTCGAAATCCAGCTCGATGACGAAACGCGCCTGACGGTGGTCTGTGGCGAAGCGCTCGCCGGCATTTCCGCAAGCGAGGAAAGTTTCGACGCCTGGTTTCTCGATGGCTTCGCACCCGCGCGCAATCCGGACATGTGGTCGCTGGAAATCATGCAGGCGCTTTTCGCAAAGACGGCGCCTGGCGGCACATTCGCCACCTATGCCGCCGCCGGCTTCGTTCGCCGCAACCTCATCGCCGCCGGTTTTGAGCTGGAGCGCCGGAAAGGTTTTGCCGGAAAGCGGGAAATGCTCTGCGGGACCAAACCGTTCGGCTGACGCGAAGCACAGCGATGTTTCGGTCGAAAAGTCACACGCCCGGCACGTCGCGGCGCGGCATGTTTTCGCCCAGCCATTGCGCGATCTTGTCTTCGAGCGTTTCCGGGCTGATGGGCTTCGACAGATAATCATCCATGCCCGCCTCCAGGCATAGTTCCCGATCCGCCTCCTGCGTATGGGCGGTAACGCCGATGATCGGCACATGCCGGCCGTCGGCGGCGGTCCGTTCCGCGGCGCGGATGGCCTGCGTCGCCTGATGTCCGTTCATGACCGGCATCGAAACATCCATCAGGATGATGGCGGGATTGTTCTCCTGCCACGCCTGCACGGCCTTCTTGCCATTGCCGACGATCAGAAAGCGCAGACCCGCCTGCTGCAATATCTGGGTGAAGACAATCTGATTGACGTCATTGTCCTCGGCCACCAGCACATCGACAAGGCTCGGCCGATGCCGCGCCAGCACCGCCGTCGATGCGGCATCGCGCTGCTTTCTTTCGGCGGAGCCTCTTTCCGGCAGGACGGCGCCATCACCCAGACCGTCACGCGGGGCCGGAGTTTGCCGGGCGCGTTTCAGCCGCACATCGCGCACCACATCGAAGAGGGTGGAGCGCAGGAGCCGCGCCCGCGCCGGCTTCATCAGATGCGCCTGCACATTGAGATCGGTAAACAGCGTCTCGTCGCCGACGACATCCATGGAGGTCAGGAAAACAATGGCGATGTCGTCAAAGCGCGCATCCGCCCGGATCCGCTCCACCACATCCAGCCCGTTCATGACAGGCATATGATAATCGAGAACGATGGCGTCGATGGAAAAACCGAGCGACGCCGCCTCCTCAAGCACGGCGATGCCGGAAGGCCCATCCTCCACCGCGTGGCCATCTATGCCCCAACTGCGCAACTGCTCCGTCAATATGCGGCGATTGACGTCGTTATCGTCGATGACGAGAACGCGGATATCTTCGATCGCCACGGAAAGAAGCGGGAGGTCGCGCTGTCTCTCGGTCACCTGAAACGGAATATTGACCTCGAAGGTCGATCCCCTGCCGACATCGCTGACGACCTTGATCGTGCCGTCGAACAGGCCGACGAGACCGACCGTGATCGCCAGCCCCAGCCCCGTTCCCTCGTGCCGACGCGTGGCGGAACCGTCGACCTGGCTGAACTTGTCGAAGATGGTTTCGAGCTTGTCGGCCGGAATGCCGATGCCGCTGTCTTCGACGCGCAGTGACAGGATGGCCTCGGAGGCTTCCGCCGAACGCGCCGAAAGCTCGACCAGCACATGCCCCATTTCGGTGAACTTGACGGCGTTTCCAACGATATTGGTGACGATCTGCCGAAAGCGGCCGGCATCGCCGATGACCTTGCCGAAGACAGAAGCATCGATCCGAACGATCAGCTCTATGTCCTTTTCCAGCGCCGCCGAGGACAGCAGCGACACCACATCCTCGACCGCCTCCGCCGGATCGAAGGGCACGCTGCGCAGCCTCATCTGCCCGGCCTCGATCTTCGAGAAATCGAGAATGTCGTTGATGATCGTCAGAAGCGCATTGCCGGATTTGACGATGATATCGGTAAAGGTCTTCTGGCGCGTATCGAGATTGGACTTGGCCAGAAGCTCCGCCATGCCGAGAACGCCGTTCATCGGCGTGCGGATTTCATGGCTCATATTGGCCAGGAATTCCGATTTGGCCCGATCCGCCGCTTCAGCACGCGATAGCAGCCGCTGCAATTCCTCTTCACGCAGCTTCATCTCGGTCACATCGGTGACGATGATGAGCCAGTAATTGCCGGAACTGTTGGTGGCCTCCAGATTGAGCCAGCTTTTGCCGGCGACATGGATGAGCCAGGAAAACGGCCGGTTGGCGGCGATATTCTCCCTCCAGGCGCGCAGCGTCTCCGCAGCCTCCCCGGCCGTGCCGAAATCGCCGCGCCCGGCGCAATGGGCGAAGAAACCAGACCAGTTGCAGCCCTTTTCCAGAAGATGCGGCGGCACGTCGAACATGCGCGCCATCGCCTCGTTGGACATGATGATCGTGCCCTGCTCGACCAGCACCAGCCCCTGCGCCATGGCGCGCGTGGCGCCCTGCATATATTCGCCGACCCGCTCCAGTTCGGCCTTCGCCTTGCTGATCTCAACATCGCGCATGCGCACATCGGTGACGTCGGCATAGGTGCTGAGGATTTTCCCGCCTTCGAGCCGGGTTTTCGAAATCACCGTGACCTTGCCGCTTTTGCTGCGCACCTCGCGGGGCGCAAAGACCTCCTCCTTCAGAAGCCGCTGCACCCGCTCGCCATAGACCTCATCGAAAGGCCTGTCGCCATAGTCATAAAGGCCGCTGTCGAAATTCATCTCCATGAATTCGCGATAACTTTTGCCGACAAGCGACTTCTCGCCGCCGATCTCGCCCCAGACCTCATAAAAGAACGGATTGACATATTCGATGACGAGATCGGCGCTGAGCAGCAGCACGCCCACCGGCAGGGCATGCAGAACCGCTTCAAGCTGGCGGTGCAGCGCCTCAGCCTCGGCCTGCGCGGCAATCAGCGCCTTTTCCCGGTCCTGCAACAGGCTGGCATCGGTGACCGAGCCCACCAGATAATAGTCGTCATCCGGCGTCGCGACCCGGCCGAGCCTTGTGATGACGGGAATGGCGCCGCCATCCGCAAGCGGAACGCTTCCGGTCTTTTCAATGGCTTCCCCGGTTCGCAGAATATGCTCGTTTTCCCGCTGGAACTGCGGGCCTTCCTCCGGAAACATCTCGCATTCGGTCTTGCCGATATGGTCGGCGAGGCTGCCGCCCAGAAATTTCTCATAGGCCGCATTGGCAAAGGTCAGCCGCCTGTCCTGATCCCGCAGGAACACGCCGACCGGCAATTGCTCAAGCGCGGCGCGCAGAAGCCAGGTCTCGCGGATCTGCGTGCTCAGAAGCGTCTCATGCGCCTTGAACTCGGTGACATCCACCCGCAGTCCCACCAGCATGCCGTTTTCCAGCCGCTTGTTGACCATGCGCACCCAGCGGCCATCGGCAAACTGCTCCACCCTTTCGAGATAGGGCAGGGAAAAATCCCGCAGTTGCTCCTGCATCCACCCTTCGAACGCCGGATCGCCGGCCTTCGCATCGCGGTAGCCGCTCGAAAAATAAATCGCCCTCATCAGCATCTCGAGCGGGACGCCGGCCTTCAGGTCGACACCGAGCGCGCTGTAGAATTCCCTGAAGCGGGTATTGCAGTAGACCAGCCGGTTTTCGCGGTCATAAATCACGATACCCGCATCGACGAGATCGATCACGCCGCTGCCGAACAGCAGCTCCGAAGCGCTGTCGGCTTGCGGAAAAACCTCCACGGCGGCGGACGGCATATCCTCGAACGCTTCGAACAGGAACAGATTGCCGTCGTCACCGGTGAAACGTTCGCAGCGAAGCGTGTATGGCCCGGACGCGCCCCCACCATGGCAGGCAATCATCTCATCCGTGGCGAAGACCAGCGAGCGGCGCTCCCTGTCCTCACGCTCGGCATCGCGAATATCGGCGGAAAGGGAAAGGCTGGTGTGTCCCTTGAATGCCCCGGGCAGGCGCCCCATGATCCGGGCATAGGCGGAATTGACCGCGATATAGCGAAGTTCGCTGTCCTTGATGCACGCGGGCAGGTCCAGGGCGGCAACGGCCCTGCAAGCCTTTTCCAGCAACCCGCAGCCTTCGGTCAATCGATACTCCACACCTTGCAGTCCATTCCTGTCGAATCAAATATTTCCGGACGCCATCGCAAAAAACGTTATGTGAGAAAATCGATCTTTGCTATGTATCCGACGGTGTCGTTACCCTTTTTTAACCATAATTCTTCGCTGGCGCCCGCGCCGTCCCGGCAATCGCCGGCTACCCCACGCATGGCTGCCATGCGCCCTCCAGCGGCGGCATTACAAAACTATCGCTTGACTTTGACGCGCAAAACGCCCACATGGCCCTCAAGCTTTCACCTTCGGCAGCCGCGTGAGCTGCAGCGTATGACCGGAAAGACGTCCTTAAAATAAGGAATCTGGCCCGCATGAAGGAAAAAGCGCAAAGAATACAGAAGACGGCATGTGCCGCACTGATGCGCAGAAAGTTATTCCAACCCACAAGTTCCCAATTCACGCGGGGTTCTTGACGCCGAAACCGCCGGACAGCAGCCCTGTTCCGGACGATTGGTTTTTGGCGCCCCGAAAGGCATTATATTGACCAGTTTTAGCGAACTCGGCCTCTCCGAAAAGATCGTGGCCAGCGTTACCCAGCTTGGCTATACGACCCCTACTCCCATTCAGGCAAAGGCCATTCCGCTGCTGCTCGAAGGCCGTGACCTGATCGGCCTCGCACAGACCGGCACCGGCAAGACCGCCGCTTTCGGCCTGCCCATCATCGAAATGCTGATGAAGCAGGCGGACCGCCCGGCAAACCGCACCTGCCGCACCCTCATCCTCGCCCCCACCCGCGAGCTGGTGAACCAGATCGGCGAAAACCTGCGCTCCTTCGTGAAGAAGACGCCGCTGCGCATCAACCAGGTGGTTGGCGGCGCATCGATCAACAAGCAGCAGCTTCAGCTCGAAAAGGGCACGGATATTCTGGTGGCGACCCCCGGCCGCCTGCTGGACCTCATCGCCCGCAACGCCATCTCGCTCTCCAAGGTCACCTATCTGGTGCTCGATGAAGCGGACCAGATGCTCGATCTCGGCTTCATCCACGATCTGCGCAAGATTTCGAAGATGGTGCCGGCCAAGCGCCAGACGCTGCTCTTCTCGGCCACCATGCCGAAGGCGATCGCCGATCTCGCCCACAGCTACCTGACCGATCCGCTCAAGGTGGAAGTGACCCCGCCCGGCAAGGCAGCCGACAAGGTGGAGCAATATGTTCACTTCGTCGCCGGCAAGAACGATAAGACCGAGCTTCTGAAAAAGTCGCTCAACGAAAACCCGGATGGCCGCGCCATCGTGTTCCTGCGCACCAAGCACGGCGCCGAAAAGCTCTACAAGCATCTCGAACATATCGGCTTCAAGGTCGCCTCCATCCACGGCAACAAGAGCCAGGGCCAGCGCGAGCGCGCTCTCAAGGGCTTCAAGGATGGCGAGATCAAGGTGCTGGTGGCAACCGACGTCGCTGCCCGCGGCATCGACATTCCGGCCGTCACCCACGTCTTCAACTATGACCTGCCGGAAGTGCCCGACGCCTATGTTCACCGCATCGGCCGCACCGCCCGCGCCGGCCGCGACGGCATCGCCATTGCGTTTTGCGCCCCGGACGAAACCCGCCTGCTGCACGACATCGAAAAGCTGATGAAGATCGATATTCCGGTCGCCTCCGGCGAGCGCCCGGCCGGTCTTGCGAGCCCAACGCGCCCCAACAACAACCGCGGCGGCCGCAACAACAATGGCGGCCACCAGCGTGGTCCCCGCGAAGGCGGCCGTCACAACGGCGAATCCCGCCCGTCGCGCCACCACGCACCGCGCGAAGCGGACAACGATCTGGAAGTCACCTCCGACTTCAAGCGCGTCAAGCAGGCTGAAGGCGACGCAGGCCGCCCGGCCGGCCCGCGCAAGCACCGTCGCCCGGCCCGCAAGCCCGGCGGCAGCGGCGCCAACCGCCACGCCCCTGCCGGCGGCAACGGCCAGGAAAAGCGCGCTTCCGGCAACGGCCATCGCGGCCGCAACCGCTAAGTTGCTCTGAGTGGATTAAGGACGCCCGGCATTGCCGGGCGTTTCTTCTCCCCGCCGGGGAGAAGGTGGCCCGAAGGGTCGGATGAGGGGGCACCGTTGCCGTATCTCACCACCCTTGCCCCCTCATCCCGCTGCCGCGACCTTCTCCCCGCCGGGGAGAAGAAACAAGCGGCACGCGCTCGCCAATAATCAAGCCCCGCAGCCACAGCCGGCCAGCGGGGCTTTGCTTTCCCCTCACCCGCCCTGTGCGACCGCACGACGCCGTGACGGCAGGGTCATGGCCAGCACGCCGGCAATGACGCAGACGAGCCCCACCCACATGGCAGGTGTCGGCATTTCCCCCAGGAACGCCATGCCGATGGCGACGCCGACCGGCACCCTGAGATAGGCCTGGGAGGTGGTGCCGACGGAGCCCAGCGTCTGCATCAGCCGGAAATAGATCATAAAGGCGAGCGCGGTCGAAAAGACGCTGAGGCACAGGAGCGCCGTCAGTGAGGCCGCCGAAGGCGACAATGTCCAGGGCCGGTCGACGATCAGGCTCACGGGCAACAGGAAAACAGCGCCGCAGATAAGCGAACCCGCTGCCGGCATGATCGGATCGAGCCCCTTGAAATTTTTACTGAAAATAGCCGCGCAGGCATAGGAAAAAGCCGCCGTCAGCACGGCGAGCTGGCTCCATATCGCCTCGCCCGCGCCGCTCAGCGCTTCGACACCGATGATGAGGCACACGCCCGTCATGCCGGCAATGGTGCCGAACAGCTTGCGCCCGCTGACCGGCTCATGGCGGATAACGAGTGCGGTGAGAAGAAAGGTGAAGATCGGCGTCGTCGCATTGAGAATGACGGCAAGACCGGCATCGATGCTCTGTTCCGCCCAGGCGATCAAGGTGAAGGGCAGAACGCTGTTTACGCAGGCCTGAATGAAGAACAGCCGCCACGTCGCCACATCCGTGGGCAGGCGCAGCCCGCGCAACCGGATCACCGCAAAGAGCAGCAGACCGGCGATCAGGGTTCTCGAGGCGATGAAGGTGATCGGCGGTATCGTCTCCACCCCGATCTTGATGAAGGTATAGGATGCGGCCCACAGCGTGGACAGCAAGGCAAGAAACAGCAATTCGCGGGCGATGGGGTTCTGGGAGGTCACGGATCGATTTTCCAACTGCGTTCAGGATGGCCCGTTCTTAACCCGAAAACAAGCATCTATGCTTCGGCCACGGCCGAAGTTTTAATCCTTCTCAAAAAAAAGCTCCGCACGGCGTGACCATGCGGAACTTCTGCAAAAGAGATCGATGACGGGTCGGGCAATCAGGCCCGGCGCTCATCCACCGAGAAGGCGCCCGGACCGGCAACGAACAGATAGAGGAAGATGAAGCAGAACAGGATGGCGGCGTCGCCACCGTTCAGGGCCGGGAAGAAATTGCTCGGCGCATGCGCCATGAAATAGGCGACCGCCATCTGGCCGGACAGGATGAAGGCGACCGGGCGTGTGAACAGGCCGATCAGCACGAGAATGCCGCCGACGAGTTCCAGCAGCGCCGCCACCAGCAGCATCGTCGGCAGGGAGCCATCCATCTGCGATGCCGGAAAACCGAACAGCTTCTGCGTTCCATGCGAAATGAAAAGCAGCGCCGTCATGATGCGCAGCGCCCCCAGTGCCTGCGGGCGATAGCGGGAAAGAGAGTCGAAAGTTGCCATGTTCATGTGTCCCCGTTGAAGTGGTGCCGCGCTCGATACAGTGCATTTAGGCCTTTATGGATACACGTCTCGAACACCGGAAATCACGTTTCCGATATAGCAGAACTCCCTTAAATATAGAAAGGGAGGCATTCTACACATGGTTGATTTTCCAGCATAAAATTGACCGTCTGCCGAAAAAATCAACTCAAGGATACAGGCATTTTCTGGCGTGGCAAAGGCGGAAAAATCCGCCTCTTCCTCACGCCTGCAAGACGACGACCTTCGAACCGACCGGCACGCGGCTGTAAAGATCGATGATGTCATGGTTCAGCATCCGGATGCAGCCGCTCGACATGGCGTGGCCGATGGATTGCGGCTGGTTGGTGCCGTGCAGACGGAACATGGTGTCGTTGCCGCCGCGATAGAGATAGAGCGCGCGTGCGCCGAGCGGATTGTTCGGGCCGCCCGCCATGCCGCCGGCAAATTTCAGATTGCGCGGATCGCGGCGCATCATGTTCGCGGTTGGCGTCCAGGACGGCCATTCCGCCTTGCGGCCGATATAGGCATCGCCCTTCAGCGCAAGACCCTGCCGGCCGACACCGACGCCGTAACGCATGGCGCGACCATCGCCCATAACGTAATAAAGCCGCCGCGCCGGCGTATCCACCACGACCGTTCCGGCCGGGTGCATGGTATCGTAGGTGACTTCCTGCCGGCGCAGTTCCGGCTTGACCTTGTCCAGATGCATGGCGGGAAGCGGGAATTTCTCCTCCGGCTTTGCCGCATAATTCAGCCTCTGCTGGCCGATGCCGGTATTCGCGCAGCCGGCCAGAAACAGCGGCAATCCGAACAGAACACCACGACGTGAAATAGACATGTAACCCCCGCCAAATCTTTGGATTAACGAGAGGTATAATTTTATGGTTAACAAAGCCCTAATATGAGGTTGTAGTAATTAAAGAATTTCCAGGAAAAGTGGAGCCCGGCTTTCCGTCCGGAAATGCAGCAAAACAAAGAGTTAGAGCGCTTTCGCTGCTCGAAGAAAAGCGAAAAGGCTCTAACGTGCGACAACCGCTGCGGCAGGTTTGCGATTGGCGAGATAAACCCCCGTCACCGCCAGAACGGTGCCGGCAATCATGGCCGGTGTCAGCGTTTCGCCGAAAAGCAGTGCTGCTTCCACCGCCGCAAGCGGCGGCACGAGATAGATCAGCGAGGCGGCCCGCGAGACCTGCCCGCGCCGAATGAGATAAAGAAGCAACGCCACGGCACCGATGGAGATCGCACCCACCGACCAGGCAAGCGTGGCGGCAAGGCCGAGACTCCAGTCCACATGCCCATCCTCCAGCAGAAGCGCGAAGGGCACGGTGACCAGCAGCGCACCGACATATTGCAGCGTGGCCACCGCCATGATGTTTCCACCATGGACGTATTTCTTCTGGTAGAGCGTGCCATAGGTAACCGACGTCATGCCCAGCACATTCACCGCCACGGCGTAAAGCGGCACCGACAGGCCGACAGCACCGGTGGCCATGACCTTCGGCAGCACGGCAATGGCGATGCCGGCAAAGCCGATGAGCAGGCCGGCGCGCTGCAAGGGCGAGATCCTTTCGCCGATCATGTAGCGGGCGGCCACCGCCGTCATCAGCGGCTGCAGACCGGCGATGATGCCGCCGATCGCCGCCGGCACGCCCTGCCCTATCGCCCACCAGATCATGCCGAGATAAAGACCGTGCAGGAAGACGCCGGAGAGGATCGCCCGGAAGAGATCGGCACGCCGCTCAGGCCACTGGATGGAAGAAAAGCGGCAGATCGCCCACAGCAACGCCCCCGCCAGCAGATAGCGCAGACAGAGAAAGGTTAGCGGTCCGGTATAATAGACCGCATATTTGGCGGTGACCCAGCCGGTCGACCAGAGAAAAACGAAGATGGCCGGAGCCAGACGGTCGAGCGACATGGGAACATCCCCTGTGCCGCACCATGCCCGTAACCGGACACGGTGCGGGAAAGGCGGCGAATTGATATTTCTGCGGCTTCACGCAAACCGGCGAAAGATCGAGCCGGGTATTCAGCAAGGCGGTATCCGCATCCCGACGAAAGGTCAAAGGCGTTTTCGTGATCGCATCTTTCAGATTTTCTGATGCGACGCCCTATATTCATCAACCGAAAGCGAGCGACTAAAATTTATGCATTCGCCCACGGCGCACACAGTACCGTTACCCCAATACGCGCCTCGTCCCCGCGCAACCAATTTTCTAATGCCGCATTTATAGGCTGAAACCGAAAAAACGCTTCTTTTTTAAAACTCTAGGGCGGTAAAAAATCTTCTCGGGGAGGCCTGCATAGTTCTTGCATTGCATTTAGCGTTGTATTCATATGGCAAAAAAGGGGACATCGAAGTTGGCATTTGACGAAATGATAAATGCGGACGACACGCCGCGAAGCCCATATGAAAACTATAACGAGTGGTACAGCCGACAGGACAGGGCGCACCTGATCCAGAAATCAAAAGACGCGGAAAACATCTTTCGAAAAACCGGTATTACTTTCGCAGTCTATGGCCATGCCGACAGTTCAGAAAAACTGATCCCCTTCGATATCATCCCGCGCATCATCTCCGGCCGCGAGTGGCGCAAACTGGCCCAGGGCATCGAACAACGCGTCCTCGCCCTCAATGCGTTCCTCGATGATATCTACCACAAACAGGAAATCATCCGCGCCGGGCGCATTCCCCGCGAAATCATCGAGAAAAACGAAGCCTTCCTGCCGGAAATGATCGGCTTCACCCCACCCGGCGGCGTCTATACCCATATTGTCGGCACGGATATCGTCCGCACCGGCGAGGACCAGTTCTACGTTCTGGAAGACAATGCCCGCACGCCCTCCGGTGTCAGCTACATGCTGGAAAACCGCGAGACGATGATGCAGATGTTCCCGGAACTCTTCCATGAAAACCGCGTGCGCCGGGTGGAGGATTACCCCTATCTGCTGCGCCAGTCGCTCGCCTCGCTCGCACCGCCCGGCTGTTCCGGCAAGCCGCGTGTGGCGGTTTTGACGCCCGGCATCTATAATTCCGCCTATTACGAACATTCCTTCCTCGCCGACATGATGGGCGTGGAACTGGTGGAAGGTTCCGACCTGCGCGTCATGGACGGCAAGGTCAAGATGCGCACCACCCGCGGTTATGAGGCCATCGACGTGCTTTACCGCCGCGTCGATGACGACTTCCTCGACCCGCTGACCTTCCGGCCGGATTCGGCGCTCGGCGTTCCCGGCATCATGGATGTCTACCGCGCCGGCAACATCACCATCGCCAATGCCCCGGGCACCGGCATTTCCGACGACAAGGCGATCTATTCCTACATGCCCGAGATCGTCGAGTTCTATACCGGCCGCAAACCGCTTCTGGAAAACGTGCCGACCTGGCGCTGTTCGGAGCCGGACAGCCTGAAATACGTGCTGGACAACCTCGCCGATCTCGTCGTCAAGGAAGTTCACGGTTCGGGCGGTTACGGCATGCTGGTCGGCCCCACGGCGACGAAACGCGAGCGGACGCTGTTTGCGGAAAAGCTCAAAGCCCGTCCCGCCAATTACATCGCGCAGCCGACGCTGTCGCTGTCCACCGTGCCGATCATGGTGAAGAACGGCATTGCGCCGCGCCATGTCGATCTGCGCCCCTATGTGCTCGTCTCGGACAAGGTGCAGATCATTCCCGGCGGCCTGACCCGCGTGGCGCTGAAAAAGGGCTCGCTGGTGGTCAATTCCAGCCAGGGCGGCGGCACCAAGGATACCTGGGTACTGGAGGATTAAGCCATGCTGGGCAGAACGGCAAACGGGCTCTACTGGATGTTCCGGTACATCGAGCGCGCTGAAAACATCGCCCGGCTTATCGATGCGGGCCTGCGCGTTTCATTGACGCGCTCGGGCAGCGGCGATGAGGACTGGGATGGCGTGCTGCAAAGCGCGGGCGTGCGCGAAGCCTTCCTTGAAATGCACAAGAAGGTGACGGCGGCGGACGCGATCGATTATCTGCTTCGGGAAAAATCGAACCCTTCCAGCGTCATGTCCTGCATCGAGGCGGGCCGCAACAATGCCCGCATGGTGCGCACGGCGCTGACACGCGAGACATGGGAAGCCACCAACGAATTCTGGATCGAGCTGAAGAACATTCTCGGCCGCAAGCTCAACCATGCCGAACTACCGCAGACCATCGATGTCATCAAACATCGCGCCGGTCTGGTGCGCGGCGCCTTCCACGGTTCGATGCTGCGCAACGATCTCTATAACTTCTCCCGCATCGGCACTTTCATCGAGCGCGCCGACAACACGGCCCGTATTCTCGACGTCAAATATTACGTGCTGCTGCCGGCGGTCGCGCATGTGGGGTCGTCGCTTGACAATGCGCAGTGGGAATCCATCCTGCGTTCGGTCTCGGCGCACCGCTCCTATGGCTGGGTCTATGATGCGGAATACAAGCCGGCCAATATTGCCGACTTTCTCATTCTCAATGGCCGCATGCCGCGCTCGCTGGCTTATTGTTATGAAAAGATCGCCAGCAACCTCAATTACATCGCCGAGGATTACAGCGAGAGGCACAAGGCGCACGACACGGCCGAGAGCATTCGCGACAGCCTGCGCGCGACCACCATCAGCCGGGTGATGGATGAAGGCTTGCACGAATTTCTGGAGAGATTTGTCAACCGCAACGGACAATTGGGACAGGAAATCACGGAAGGCTACCGCTTCTATCAATAAGCGCGTGGACGGGGACAGCTTATGCGTCTGAAAATCACCCATACGACGGAATATGTCTATGACGAGCCGATGCCCTATGCGTTGCAGCGGCTGCGCCTGACGCCCCAGACCGGCCCGGGCCAGACGGTGGAGAACTGGGATGTCTCGGTCGATGGCGCCACCGTCGAAGTGACCTATGACGACCATTTCGGCAACCGCGTTGCGCTGGTGGAAACGGAAGGCCCGCAGCAGCGGGTGAAGGTGGTGGCGAGCGGCACCGTGAACACCGAGGACAAGGCCGGCGTGTTCGGTTACCACATCGGCAATGCGCCACTGTGGCTTTTCCTGCGCGAGACGCCGCGCACCAAACCGGGAAAGCTCGTGCGCGAACTGGTGAAGGTGAGCGCCGGCGACAGCGAGCTGGCCCGCCTGCATGACCTGATGGAAAATATTCACCGCAAGGTGGAGTATGTGCCGGGCGCAACCGATATCGAAACCACGGCGGAAACGGCGCTGGAAGCGGGCAAGGGCGTCTGCCAGGACCACGCCCATATCCTGATTTCCGCCGCCCGGCTGATGGGCCTGCCGGCCCGCTACGTTTCCGGTTATCTGATGATGGAAGAGGTGGAGGAACAGACGGCCACCCATGCCTGGGCCGAAGTGCATCTTCAGGGGCTCGGCTGGGTGGGTTTCGACGCCGCCAACAATATCTGCCCCGACGACCGCTATGTGCGCATCGCATCGGGCCTCTGCTACCGCGATTGCGCGCCGATATCGGGCATGCGCATCGGCCCCGCCGGTGAGACCCTGAATGTGTCGGTCACCGTGCAGCAATCGCAGGGCCAGAGCCAGTCGCAGAGCTGACACGATGACTGGCAGGGACGACGACACAATCGGCTTTTATACGGGTAACGCCACGGCCTATACCTCGCGCGGGCAGGCCGCGGATCGCCCGCATCTGGAAACATTCCTGGCGCGGCTGCAAGAGGGGGCAAGCATTCTCGAGCTGGGATGCGGCGGCGGGCAGGACAGCGAATTCATGCTGGCCGCCGGTTACGATGTCCACCCCACCGACGGAACGCCTGAAATCGCCAAAGCGGCGCAAGCCAGGCTCGGCATTCCCGTCCGGACATTGCTGTTCGAGAATATCGATGAGAGTGCGCGATATGACGGCGTCTGGGCCAATGCCTGCCTGCTGCATGTGCCTCGCCCTGCCCTGCCGGGCATTATCGGCTGCATCCACACCGCGCTGAAACCGGGCGGCGTTTTTTATGCCAGCTTCAAGGCGGGAGAAGCGGAAGGCCGCGACATGTTCGGCCGTTATTATAATTACCCTTCGAAGCCCTGGCTGGAAGACGTTTACGGACAGTTTGACTGGGCGGCGGTGGAGATCGAGGCGAGGCAGGGCAGCGGTTATGACAAGCTCCCGACCGCATGGCTGCATGTGACGGCAACGAAACCCTGACCCCGCGCGACAACTTGACGGTTGCGAAACCCCGTCCCACCCGGTTTAATCCCCGTATCGATTTGAAAGCATGATCCGGCTTCAGCCTGCGGGAGGAAAGCCGGCCGGGAGACGACGTTGTACAGCATTTCCGACTATCGCGACTGCCAGTCGCATAGCCCCGTCATCGCCGAACGGGTCTGGACGGCATGGTGGCAGGATAGCGGCCTTCAAGTGGGCGACGTCGCCGAGCACCTGAAGGACATGACCAACCCCCATACGCTGCCCACCGGCTTCGTCGCCCATGACGGCAGCGATTATGTCGGCTCCGCCTTCCTCATCCATTGCGATCTGGAAGAACGTCCGCAATATCTGCCCTGGGTCGCAGCCCTGTGGGTGGAAGAAGACCGCCGGCGCTCGGGCGTGGCGCGGGCCTTGATGCAGGCCGCGACGCAAAGGGCAGCCGAACTTGGCCACGAGACCAGCTATCTCTGCTGCCAACGGGGTCTCGAAGCCTATTATGTCAACTGCGGCTGGACCGTTCTGGAACGTGGCGTCGGCAAACACGACCTGACGGTGCTGACCTACACAACAGGTAAATAGGTTTCCGCCGCGATCCGCCGCCGGAAACCCCTGAACCGCCTGGAGGAACCATGCAACCGCCAACCGCCATTATGGAAACCGCGCTCTACACCGACGACCTCGACGCCGCCGAAGTCTTTTACCGGGATGTTTTTGGGCTGGAAGTGGTGCGCAAGCTGCCGGGGCAATTCATCTTCTTCCGATGCGGGCAGCAGATGCTGCTGCTCTTCGACCCCGAGCAATCCCGCCGGGCCGACCCCGACAATCCGATCCCCCGCCACGGCGCGGTGGGGCAAGGTCATTTCTGCTTTTACGCCAGGGACAAGTCGGAGGTGGACGGCTGGAAGGCCCACTTCGAAGCGCTCGGAATTCCCATCGAACATTATCATCGCTGGCCGAATGACAGCTATTCCGTCTATATCCGCGATCCCGCTGGTAATTCGGTGGAGGTTGGGGAAGGCAAACTGTGGGGGATTGAGTAAGCCCAATACCCGGAAGAAACGCTATGAAGAACATTTTTGTCGTCACGCACACTCAGTCCATCCACCATGTCGAAAACAAGGTCGGGGGTTGGTATGACACCGAGCTGACACCCAAAGGCGTGGCAGATGCGGAAGCAACAGCTGCTAAGCTTATGACCTTGATTGGCAGTGCATCAATCGAAATCTTCAGCTCCGATCTTCTCCGGGCCTCCCAGACTGCGGCAATCGTTGCTGAACATCTCAAGCGCCCTTTTGAAATCACAAATGACCTGCGAGAAATCAGCTACGGTTCGGCTGGCGGCATGCCACAGGAATGGCTCGACGCCCGCCAAATCCCCGCTCAGGACCACAATCGGATGGATCACCGAGGCGGAATCGCCGATGCCGAAACGAGACGTGAGGTGGCGGAAAGAGTGTATCGCTCTGTTAACACCATTATTTCGCGGCCATGCCCAACACAGATCATCGTTACCCATGGCTTTGCCCTTACCTTCGTCATCGCAGCATGGATCAAGATGCCAATAGAAAGCGCCGGCTATGTCAGCTTTCCGGCGCGGTCTGGAAGCATTACCCACCTAAGACAAGATGACTATTGGCAAAGTCGATCCGTTATTGCTTTGGCGGATGTTTCCCACCTGAAGGCAAGCTGTGGGGGTTCGGGTGAGGCAAGCGCCTGACAGTTGCCCGATACACAAAGGGATAACGGGATGAAAGAGGTATCATTTTGCGCATCCTCGGGCTCGTCCGAGGATCTATCCACGTCGCTTAAAATCAATCGGTCGCAGGTCCTCGGGACAAGCCCAAGGATGACGTCGAGGGAGGGATGACCCACCCCCGACCATTTTTCACGCGCAGTCCGCAGATCAGATCTGGCGAACGGTGATCTCTTCTTCCGCATCCACAGCCAGCGGGTTTCTCAGCGGCAGGCCGAAACCGGCGGCTTCGATCTCGAAGACGTCGCCCGCTTCCGGCTTGATGCCTTCTGCGAAGGAGAGCGTTGCCGTGCCGAACATGTGCACATGCACGTCGCCGGGCGCACGGAACAGGCCGTATTTGAAGTGGTGATATTCGAGGTTCGCGAAGGTGTGGGACATGTTGTCCTCGCCCGAAACGAACGGCTTTTCGAAAATGACCTTGTCGCCGCGGCGGATGCGCGAGGTGCCACGAATATCCGACGGCGGGGCGCCGACGCGGATTTCCGGGCCGAAGCTTGCCGGGCGCAGTTTGGAATGGGCGAGGTAGAGATAGTTGATCCGCTCGGTGACGTGATCGGAAAACTCGTTCGAAACGGCAAAACCGATGCGCACCGCTTCGCCCTTATCGGAGATCACGTAGATGCCGGCCATTTCCGGCTCTTCGCCGCCATCGAGCGCGAAGGAGGGAGAGGTGAGCGCAGCACCCGGTGCCGCCGCCACATGGCCGTTGCCCTTGTAGAACCACTCGGGCTGAACGCCCTTTTCACCGGCCTTGGGCTTGCCGTTTTCAAGACCCATGCGGAACATCTTCATGGAATCCGTCAGGCTTTCTTCCGCCGCTTCCGTGGTCTTCTTGTGCATGCTGTCGCGGGTCGCGGCCGAACCCAGATGGGTGAGGCCCGTGCCGGTCAGATGCAGATGCGCCGGATCGGGATGGGTGATCGGCGGCAGGAAACGGCCTTCGGCATAGGCCTTTTCGAGATCGACGGCATCGCCCAGACCATGGGCGGAAATGACATCGGCAAGGCTCTTGCCGCCATTGGCGGCTTCCATGGCAAGCGCATAAACCGACGCCGCACCCTTGACGGCCTGCGCCTGCCCGCCTTCTTCGCGAACGGCTACGGTGATCTTGCCACTGGCATCTTTGATCTGTGAAATGAGCACGGGATTTCCTTCCTCCGGCGCAACGCGCCTTTATCTCTTCTACGCGGCACATAACGCCTGCATCTTATGAAAGTGGCCGGAAACCGGCCACTTTTTTGACTTGCTATGTGGGTTGGGCAATCAGCCCTTGTTCTTGTTGTAAACGTCGAAGAACACGGCGGCGAGCAGCACGAGGCCCTTGACCATCTGCTGGAAGTCGATGCCGAGGCCGACGATCGACATGCCGTTGTTCATGACGCCCATGATGAAGGCGCCGATGACCGCACCGGTGATCTTGCCAACGCCGCCGGATGCCGAAGCGCCACCGATGAAGCAGGCCGCGATAACGTCAAGTTCGAAGCCCACACCCGCCTTCGGCGTCGCCGAGTTGAGGCGTGTCGCGATGATCATGCCGGCAAGACCGGCCAGCACGCCCATGTTGACGAAAGTGAGGAAGCTCAGGCGCTCGGTGTTGATACCGGAAAGCTTGGTCGCCTTTTCATTGCCGCCCATGGCGTAGATGCGACGGCCGATGGTGGTGCGGCGGGTCACGAAGCTGTAGAGCGCAACGAGAACAAGCATCACGATCAGCACATTGGGCAGGCCGCGATAAGTGGAAAGCTGGTAGCCGAGGAACAGGATCGCGGCCGCGATCAAAAGGTTCTGGGCGATGAAGAAACCGAAAGGCTCGACATCGATACCGTGCTTCACGTTCACGACGCGACGGCGCCATGCGAGATAGAACAGTACGACGGTAATCAAGACCGTCAGGATCATCGAGGTGGTGTTGAGACCCTCAATGCCGCCGATATCAGGCAGGAAGCCGGTGCTGATGATCTGGAAATCGGTCGGGAACGGACCGATGTTCTTGCCGCCGAGCACGAACAGCGTCAGGCCGCGGAACACCAGCATGCCCGCCAGCGTCACGATGAAGGACGGGATGCGGTGATAGGCGATCCAGTAACCCTGTGCAGCACCGATGATGCCGCCGATGACGAGACAAATCAGCGCCGCAAGGAACGGGTTCATGCCCCATTGCACGGTCAATATGGCCGCTATCGCGCCGACAAAGGCGACGATGGAGCCGACCGAAAGGTCGATATGCCCGGCCACGATGACGAGCAGCATGCCCAGCGCCATGATGACGATGAACGAGTTCTGCAGGATGAGGTTGGTCAGGTTCACAGGGCGGAACAGGATGCCGCCGGTGTAGAACTGGAAGAAAACCATGATGGCGACGAGCGCGATCAGCATACCGTATTCGCGAATATTGGCGCGAATATAGGACGAGATCGAGACGACGTTACTTTCTTCGTTTGTGGTGTTTGCCGAACTCATGAGTTCTTCTCCCCTGAGCGCATGATAGCGCGCATGATGCTTTCCTGGCTCGCCTCTCCCTTCGGCAATTCAGCGACGATGCGGCCTTCGTTCATGACGTAGATGCGGTCGCAATTGCCGAGCAGTTCGGGCATTTCCGATGAGATCATCAGAACGCCTTTGCCGTCGGCAGCGAGCTGGTTGATGATGGTGTAGATTTCGTATTTCGCGCCGACATCGATACCGCGGGTCGGTTCATCGAGGATCAGCACGTCGGGATTGGAGAACAGCCATTTGGAGAGCACGACCTTCTGCTGGTTGCCGCCCGAAAGATTGACCGTTTCCTGAAAAATCCCCGACGAGCGGATGCGCAGGCGCGTGCGAAAATCGCTCGCCACCTTCATTTCCTTGATGTCGTCGATGATGCTGGCACTCGACACGCCTGCCAGATTGGCAAGCGTGGTATTGTGCAGAATGTTGTCGTTGAGAACGAGACCGAGATGCTTGCGGTCTTCCGTGACATAGGCGAGACCGGCATCGATGGCCTTGCGCACGGTGCTGACATCGACCGGCTTGCCGTCGATCAGCACTTCGCCGCTGATCTTGTGGCCATAGGACTTGCCGAACACGCTCATCGCAAATTCGGTGCGCCCGGCACCCATCAGACCGGCAATGCCGACGACTTCGCCCTTGCGCACGGTCACGTTGATATCGTGCAGAACCTGGCGGTCGCGGTGCTGCTGGTGATAGGCGTTCCAGTTCTTCACTTCGAGAATGGTCCCGCCGATCGGCACATCGCGCGGCGGATAACGATCCTCGAGATCACGCCCCACCATGTTGCGGATGATGACATCCTCGCTGATTTCTTCCTTATGACAGTCGAGCGTCTTCACCGTCATGCCGTCGCGCAAAACGGTGATCTGGTCGGCCACCTTGCGCACTTCGTTGAGCTTGTGGGTGATGATGATCGAGGTCATGCCCTGCTTGCGGAATTCCATCAGCAGGTTCAGCAGCGCCTCGGAATCGCTTTCGTTGAGCGAAGCCGTCGGCTCATCGAGAATGAGCAGCTTCACGCTCTTCGACAGCGCCTTGGCGATTTCGACGAGCTGCTGCTTGCCCACACCGATATCGGTGATCAGCGTCTCCGGCGATTCCTTCAGGCCCACCTTCTTTAAAAGTTCGCGGGTACGGTTGAAGGTCTGCTGCCAGCTGATGACGCCGCTCGAAGCGACCTCGTTGCCAAGGAAGATGTTTTCCGCAATCGACAGAAGCGGCACGAGCGCCAGCTCCTGGTGAATGATGATGATACCAATATCTTCACTGTCGTTGATGGCGCGAAAATTCCGCACTGCGCCTTCATAGTGGATTTCGCCCTCATAGGTGCCGGCGGGGTAAACACCGGAAAGGACCTTCATCAAGGTCGACTTCCCCGCGCCGTTCTCACCGACGAGTGCGTGGATCTCACCCTCTTTAACCTTGAGGTTGACGTTCTCAAGCGCTTTCACGCCCGGAAACGTCTTGGTGATGTTCCGCATTTCGAGAATGGTATTGGCCATATCGCAATCCAGCGCCCGATTAATTCCGGCGTTTTTATTTTTATGGAAAAACGGGGATGACGCCAAGTCATCCCCGCATGTGTGTCGAGCTTATTTCAGCTGGTCTTCCTTGTAGTAACCGCCGTCAACGAGAACCTGCTTGTAGTTCTCCTTGGTCACTGCAACCGGCTTCAGCAGGTAGGACGGAACGACCTTGACGCCATTTTCATAGGTCTTGGTGTCGTTCACTTCCGGCTCCTTGCCTTCCATCACGGCGTTGACCATGTTCACGGTCACCTTGGCGAGTTCGCGGGTGTCCTTGAAGATGGTGGAATACTGTTCGCCGGCAATGATCGACTTGACGGAAGGAACTTCAGCGTCCTGACCGGAAACGACCGGCAGCGGCTGGTCCTTCGTGCCATAACCAACGCCCTTCAGCGAGGAGATGATGCCGATGGAGAGACCGTCGTAAGGCGACAGAACGGCGTCAACCTTGGCGTCGGTGTAATAAGCCGACAGCAGGTTGTCCATGCGGGCCTGGGCCGTTGCCGGGTCCCAACGCAGCGTACCGACCTTGTCCATGCCGGTCTGGCCGGACTTCACGACGAGCTTGCCGCTGTCGATGTAAGGCTGGAGAACCGACATCGCGCCGTCATAGAAGAAGAAGGCGTTGTTGTCGTCCGGGGAGCCGCCGAAGAGCTCGATGTTGAACGGGCCCTTGCCGTCCTTCAGGCCGAGCTTGTCGACGATCGAAGTCGCCTGCAGAACGCCAACCTGGAAGTTGTCGAAGGTGGCGTAGTAGCTGACGTCGCCGCTGTTACGGATCAGGCGGTCATAAGCGATGACCTTGATGCCCTGCTCGCCGGCCTGCTTCAGCACGTCCGACAGCGTCGTGCCGTCGATCGATGCGATCACGAGGACCTTGACGCCCTTGGTGACCATGTTTTCGATCTGGGAAAGCTGGTTCGGAATATCGTCATCGGCATATTGCAGGTCGGTCGTGTAACCGGCTTCCTGAAGCTGCTTTACGATGTTGTTGCCGTCGTCGATCCAGCGTGCGGACGACTTGGTCGGCATGGCGATACCAACGGAACCCTTGTCCTGTGCGAAAGCCGGCACTGCGAAAGAAGCAGCACCGATGGCACAAGCCGCCATCAGCGAAATAATGGACTTCATTAACTCTCTCCCTTGAGCCCTTCTCTGGAACCCGCATGCTGCGGTGCACCATGAAATTCATGCCGTCAGAGGAAGAAGCCGCATTGCGCTTATTCCGATTTCGCAATTGCGAAATGGAACAGCTGCCGCTCCTCCCCGGCATTCCGCAAATTGTTCTGAATCCATATAACTGTCAAATAGAATAAATCAGTTTCCATATATCAATTATGATATATTAAATCGATACAAAAACCGATGAGGGGTATAAAACCACGAATGAACAACCAAAAAGTGTATGAGCAGGCGCAAACAACGGATGCCCTTTTCGTCTTTGAGGACAACCCTTTGCTGCGGGCCGGATTGAAGATGAGCCACCTGCGCATGCTGGTCATGATCGAGGAGCACGGGCAGGTCAGCGCGGCCGCCGCCGCCATGAACATGACGCAGCCGGCCGCCTCGCGCATGCTCTCGGAAATGGAGGCGATCGTCAAATCACCCCTTTGTCAGCGGGCTTCGCGCGGCGTGGTGCTGACGAAATTCGGCGAGGCGCTGGCGCGGCGGGCGCGCACCATATTGCTGGAACTGCGCGAGGCGAGCCGCGAGCTGAACCAGATGAAATCCGGCAGCGGCGGCTCGGTTTATATCGGCGCCGTCACAGCACCTGCGATCAGCCTCGTGGTTCCCGCCATAAGGCGCGCCATGGACACCTATCCCGGCATCGAAATCAACGTGCAGGTGGAAAGCAGCAACGTGCTGGCCCGCGAACTGCTGGCGGCCCGGCACGATTTCATCATCGGCCGGATACCGGACGATTTCGATCCCGGCCTCTTTTCCATCCATGAAATTGGCATAGAGCGCGCCTGTCTGGTGGTGCGCGAAGGCCACCCGCTGCTTCGCGGCGAGCCCGTGACCCTGCAGGATCTCTCCGGTTACGACTGGGTCTTCCAGCCGCCCGGCGCGCTTCTGCGCAGAACCATGGAAGATGTCTTCCTAACCCATGGCGTCGCCATGCCGCGCAACGTCATCAACACACCATCCGTGGTGCTCACCCTTGCGCTTGTCTGCAACACGGATGCCATCGCCCCGATCGCGCAGGACATGGCCGAATTCGTTGCCGGCCAGCAGGCCGATATCGGCCGAACCCGGATATTGCCGACGGATTTCGAACTCGTCGTAAAGCCATACAGCATCATCACCACCAAGGGCCGCGTTTTGCCGCCCAGCGCCCGCCTGCTCTACGATCTGGTTCTGGATGAAAGCCGCAAGCTGACCGGCCCGTGACGGCGGCAAGCCAGACACCACCTTCATGATCCATAAAGGCCGGATAGTCAGACCGGCGAGGGAAAGCCGCATGCTCTTCGGACAATCCGTCTTCCAGTCGGTCGTCGACAGGCTGAAACACGAAAAAGAAACGGAAGAGGAAGGCACCGAGCCGCCACCGCCCGCCGGTCACCGCATTGCCGGTTTCAGCTCGGGCTTCGTTATCGATACACATATTGAAACGCCGCCGCCCGCGAACGGCAATCTCGATGCCTATCTCGCCTTCCTGGCCGACCCCGCGCCACCGCCGGAACCGGAACCGGAGCCGGAACCGGAACCCATGCCGGCCCATCTCGAAAAGACGTCGCTTGCCGATGTTTCGGCGGAACTGGCGATCCACGACACCGACACGGCCGCAACGCTTGCGGAAAAGCGCCGCGCCTTTGCGCGCCTCAATCATCCCGACCGGGTGAAACCGCAGTTTCGGCACAATGCGACGCTGCGCATGACGGCGGCCAATCTCCTGATCGACCAGGCGATACGGATGCTGCGGGCGCGGGAGCATTTCCGGTAAAAGTGCCGGACGGCCTTATCTCGCAAAATACATGAAACGAAAGACAGGAGGCGCTTCAGCCCGCATCGTTCTTGTCGGTGGGCGCGCTTTCGGCGGCAGGCTCATCCGCACCATTTTCGCTCTTGGCAGCATCGCTTGCGGGTTTGAACTTCAGCAGCAATTCATAGGCCGCATAAGCGCCGATGCCGGCAACGATGGTTCCCCAGAAAAACTCGCGATTGACGAATTCGATGACGGCCCACGCGGCGCAAAAGCCGACGATGAGCAACCGGACCCACAGGGGACGATAAAGCGGATGACTCGTATCGATATTCAGCATGGCATTCCCGTCCCGGGCCTTTCCAGTCGATCGCATGATTGCGGTTCCACGCCCAAAGGCGTGAAGATGCTTATGCGTCTTGGCGGTTTCACAGGAAAATTGCAACGCAATTCAGCCCCGCTACCGATCAGGCTGGCGTGAAAGACCCGCGCAGGAAAACCGTCGCCGGTGCCGAAGGCAATGGCAAGACGGAACACCTGCGTCACAGGCCGCACCCTGCGGCGGCCAGCGCCCGGATTGCCCCGCTCTCGTCGAAGCTCAGTCGCGCAGGCGTCCGAGCAGCGCCAGAAGCTGGTCGCGGGCCTTCTTGCCGCCGATCCTGTCGATCAGCTTTTCCTCACGATCCCGCCAGGTGTTGGAAAGCCGGTCGAGGAGGCTGCTGCCCTCCTCCGTCATGTCGAGGAAATGAACGCGCCTGTCTTCTTCCGATTTGCGGCGGACGAGCAGTCCCTTCTCTTCCATGCTGTCGACGATGGCGACGAAGTTGGCGCGCTGTATGCCGAGCGCTTCCGCCACATCGCTCTGCTTGAGACCCGGATTGCCGCCGACGATGACGAGAACGGAAAAATCGGCCGGCCGTAACCCCTGCTCCGCCAGCACATCGGCAAAACCGTTTGCCACGGCAAGTTGCGAGTGCCGCAAATGATAGCTGATCGCAGTCGTCAGCAACCCATAGTCGATTGCCGTGATATGCGCCGCTTCCGCGCTGTCGCTTTCGGCCTTTTCCGTCCGCGGCCCGTTGCTGTGTGCCAATCGCAAAGCCATCCGATCCCCCGCCTGATTCGTTCCTTTACCTTGTCGAAATCATAACCGACAACATCACGAAACTGTATCCCAAATAAATGTAGATGATACTAATATTGTATAATAATTTGACAGTTAATCGCTGGAAAAGCAAACCCGGACTCCGGATCGCCACCGGGCCAACGAAAAAAGTATGACTATTTACCCGCCAATTTTGAGGGGATAAAATCGCGTCCCGCGCCGTATTTGAAAGGCGTTGCCCTCATCCGACCGCCTCTTCATGAAAGCGGCAAAACAGCGGCCCGGCCCGGCAATAACATACTACTTATAAGGGAAATCCTATTGCGGCAAAAAGACAATACGTCAAACGACGCATCGCCCCACCGCCGCTGAAAGACCCGCGACCACCCCCAAACAGGCCCCGCGCCCCACCCCGCCCAAAAACAGACAACGTTTCGCAAATCTCTGATTTTTAGACATTGATGCGAAAACAAAGCTGGGGTATGAACCAACCGCTGCACGCGATTCAAGCGTGACCGCTGCACCCGTAGCTCAGCTGGATAGAGTGTTGGATTCCGATTCCAAAGGTCACAGGTTCGAATCCTGTCGGGTGCGCCATATTTTCCGGGCTTTACAGCGATCCTCGTCCCAGCTTATTTTTGGAGCAGGAAGCATATAGGAAGCAAACGCCGCATTAGGTCTTATACATTTTCGGGGTGACCCATTTGGCAGTTCGCATTAGGTGTAATGCATGCAGTACGCTAACCGCCTAAACGATTTGAAAAAAGCACTCCTACAGGACAAGGACCTTGTCGCGAGCCTTTTGCCGGGGCAATCGAATTTCAGCACAGTTACTCTATTTCTTCTAGCTGCGCTCCAAAGGATCGATTCGAACGTTGCCGGCTTCCAAGCGATGGTGGCCTCTCTCAACTATCCCGTCGCCTGCGCTATCCTTAGATTGCAGATCGATACAGCTATGCGTGTGAACGGACTACGGCTGATGGCCGACCCTCATGACGGAACTATGAAGCTCTTGAGTGGAGAGCGGTACGATCGAATTCGTCCGAAGAAGGGGGACAAACTTCGTGACGCTGTTTTGCTTAACTCCCTCAATGCCGAGTACGATTGGATCAAGAAGGTCTACGAACGCACCTCAGGCATGGTCCATTTGTCGGGAATGCACATCCATCATTCTTTCAACCATTCAACTGGTGTAAAGAATGAGGACGGATCGCTGTCTATCGAGATGGCTATTGGGCCAAACAACCCAAATGTCCCCGCAGAACTCTATGACGAAATCTGCGCAGCGTTCGTTCACGTTAGTATGATTGCCAACGAGATAACCGTAACACGATTGAGGCACGAGCAGGCGGCACTCAATCCCCCTCAAGCATAGCAGCGCCTTTATCGCCGTTCGAATTGTATAAAATCCATTTTGCCCCCGTTGCGCAAAAGACGGGAATAGTTCTACTAATGCACGTTATGGTATAGGGGGCATCTATGGCGACGACTGATAAAATCCTTTCGACGAAGTCAATCATTTCGAACCGGGCGATTCGACTTGATGAAGCTCGCCGAATTTCCATGAAAGAAGCGATCATAAAGATTCATGAGACGTTCAAGGGTCGTGAACGTAAAGCGATTGTCCACGGCAGGGCAGTGGAATGTCGGGGCTACAAGGACGACGGGGGTGCCTTGGGCATTCATCTCATCGCCTACATACCGGAAGACAAAATTGGAATAGTTCCCCATACGCAAGACGAACTTGACCTTCTTTCTCCGCCAGAGGACGCGGACTTCTTGGATGGTGAATTAATCGCCTTGGTTACGGATGATGACCTCATCGTGTGCAGGCTCGGGTTATGGGAAAGCATGCTTTCAGCATATGTGCAAAACTTGGGGCCAAAGGCGGGTATCGACGCAGAAGACGCCTCATTCGGATTTAAAAACAGAACTGACGTCGACAAACTCAAAATGATCAAGGATGATGGCGTCCGTGAAATTCGGTTTGAAGGTGTGGCAAGCAAAGATGCTGTCGATCACGTTGCAAAAGATGGCAGCATCATGGACGCGATAACAGCAAGTGTGATGCAAAACGTTCGGGCGTTTACATTCGCTGAGCGAAAAACCCCTCCGCCTGTTTCAGACAACCTGAAGGTCGAAGTCTTCCTGAAATTTGACGGGCGCTCAGGAACGAAGATCGACCAAGAAGAGCTTCAGGATATAGCCACGGAAGTTGCGAGCAACGAAGATGATTTCCAGATAGTAACGCGGTCTGGCAAGCGAATTACGCCGGATGAGGTGTTCTTAACGAAGAAGGTCACACTACAACGTTATGGGAAATCAGTGGCTTTCAATGACGTCTTTGAAGAGATGCAAGCCTATTATGAGGAACTCACTTCTCCCGGAGAGTGAACAATGTCCCAGTCAAAGCCACTGCATCGATGGACGCCTGTTGTTTATGGCTTCCTGACAATTGTAATCGGTGTCGCCGCCGCTTGGAAAGGAACGGACCTTATCCACGCGAATGAAAAGGCGCGCGATATTATCGTCACTGTCTTCTCGATCCTCGCAGGTTTTCTTATTGCCATCATGACGCTCCTGGGAGACCAATCGAATCTCCCCGGTTCGTGGAAAATTGCGAAGACGAAGAGCGATGCAATCAAAGCCAAACTCATAAGACAAAAATGGTTGTTTTATTGCTATCTTCTGACACTAAGCCTGATCTTCATGCACGCTTTAGTCGCACCAAAGTATCCCTGCATTGCGCCATGGATTGAACGTCTCTATTTCGGCTTTGCGACATCCTCATTTTTATTCTCCTTCACCCTACCCTCCACGCTTATGTCAGTCCAAGCAGACAGGATTGACGCAGTAATTGAGGCTCGCAGGAACGCAGCATCAAAACTTGAGAAAAACTAATTTTTTGGTTGCGGTAAAAACGCCCCCCCCGGCCACTGCGAGCACTATCCCTGCCGTCTAGACCGGACGCGCTCTAAACGTGAAAATCGGGAGAGGGTTCAGATCGAACCTAGAGCTTTCTTACCCAGATCACAACATCTACCAACTTGAAAGCTCCATGCCCTAAATGGTAGGGGGGAAAGCAGTCCGCGAAATGAGAAAGTCTCAACTTGCTAAAAACAATCCACATCGAGAATTATAAGTCGATAAAGAACCTGACACTCGAGTTGGGCCGCGTTAACGTTTTTATTGGCGAAAACGGTGCCGGAAAAAGCAACATTCTGGAAGCGATTGCGTTAGCGGGTGCGGCGCAGGCGGGAAAGTTGGACAACGAATTCCTTGCATCCCGTGGTATTCGTGTAACGGAACCTCAGTTTATGCGGTCCGCCTTTGAGGTTGACGAAGTCACGAAGCCGATATCAGTACGAGTTGTCGGAGACGGAGGCGAGGCGTCCTATGAGTTGAGTAACGACAATCAACCGTATTCTACGTGGACGGAAAGTACCGGCACCTTAAAACTTAGTGCTGACCATTTTATCAAAACACTTTCGGAATTATCGAAGGGCGGCAATAAAAAGCTCACTTCAAAGTTAGTAACACAAATACTGCAAGGAATGAATACGAACGCCCGCCACGGAGCGCAGTCTTCGCGAAAGGGGTCTGTCTCTTTTTCTCTTCAACTAGACGATGACGACAAATCGATTTTTGTTTTGCGTCCGGAGATCGACGGGATTGCAAACTTCATAGTCTATTCTCCCGAAAACAGCAGCCTCCGTGTGCTGGAAAGGGAGGGCCAAATCGAACCATTGGGTATCAACGGCGAGGGGCTACTCAAGCTCCTAACTGTCATGTCTTACGATGATGATACGTCTGCTATCGAAACCGTGAAGGAGTCACTCAAGCTTTTTAGCTGGTTTGAAGACTTCGAAATCCCGAGAGAGAACGCCAAAGGTCGTATGAAAATTACTGACGGCTATTTGGATGAGAGCTGCAAGTCGTTTGATCAGAGAAGCGCTAACGAAGGATTTCTGTTCGCGGCTTTTTACTTCGCATTGTTCGCCAGCAAGTTGACGCCGAACTTCTTCGCAGTTGACAACATCGACGCATCTCTAAACCCAAAGTTATGCGAAGTTATGATGAAGCGTCTAACGAAATTGGCTAAGGACAATGATAAACAAGCAATACTGACAACACATAATCCTTCGGTTCTAGACGGCTTGAACCTTAATGATCCTGAACAAAAGCTATTTGCTATTCACAGGAATGCGAGGGGCGAGACAAGAGCGACTCAGCATACTGAAAAACCGAGTACCGATAGCCCAAGGCGATTATCCGAAATGTTTATTGGCGGCCTATTGGGCGGCGTCCCAAAGGTTTTCTGATGCCAAAATTTGCGATCGTTTCCGAGGGACCCACCGACCAAGTTGTGCTTGACCGAGTTATTTCACTCATTTGCGAAAGTGGGTTTGAGGACGACGTTATTGTTAATTTTGCCCAACCAATCCGGGACGAGACCGATTCAAATAAATCCGAGATTGGGGGGTGGGAGCTTGTTTTAGAGTATTGCTCTACACGCATAAGTGACGCATTAGCTTCGAACGACTACGTGGTTATTCAAATTGATACGGATTGCGGCGAAGAAGTAAATTTTGGCGTCCCGCTAACTAGTGGTGGCCAAGACAGGCCGTTCGTCGATTTGATAGCTGATGTTGAGCGGCTGATCGCTGGGAAAATCGGAGAGCCGCTTTTCTCGAAGTTCAAAGAGCGGTTCATTTTTGCAGTGTCGGTACATTCGTTAGAATCGTGGCTGCTTCTTTACTTCTTTTCGGACGGGCGAACAAAGAATTCTTTTGAGAAATTGCAATATCGTTTCAAGACAAAATGGAATTACAACCGTTTTGAGAAGGAAGTAGGCTGCTACCAGTTGATCACAAAGAAAATCAAGCAAAAGGATTTAAATTCGTTTGTTGGTGGTGATCACAGTTTTGGAGTTTTTCTAAAGCGATTGACCGAACTGGAGTCGCTGACAGCCTTGATACCTGATGACGCAGACAATGGGCGATTGAACTCGCCCGCGCCGGGCGAAAACATTGAAGCTAGAAGCGTGGATGAAGCATAGCTTGGGAAGCTCGATCTATGGCAGGAATTTCAAGCGCTTGCGGGTAAAACTCGCTTTCTCGCGTCAAAATTCTCTCAATGTTTTCAATAGCGCTGTAAAACTTTGCCAGTCCTTAAACATGGCGGAGCCACTCCATATTGACTCTCTTCTAAAGTGAGAACATTTATAGAACAAACGAGAGAGCAAGAGATATGTCTGACGCTGAAAAAATCATCGTAGTACAGTTCAAAAAGGGACGCGGCGGTGTTGTGCCGGGCGATATGCGCCCCGCCACCAGCGCAGCATCCGCCGAGAAAATGGCGAACGCCATGGCACCGCGTTATATCGGCGTTGCGGCATACGCCGTTACCGTGGACGAAGAAAGCGGCAGCATGGCCAACCCTCGCCTGCTGGTCCAGCACGGCCAAATTGCCGACCTTATGCCAGACTGATTTACCGGCGCGGGGGCGCGCGCCTTTTCATGACAGGGGAAACTTTGCGGCTCTGAAACAGGAGATTGGAAACGTGCGCCCGAACGCAATCAAACAGCCGGACGATATCGCGGCCTATGTCATCCAGTGTCATGACGGCAATGCTGTTGCCGCCGTGGAAACCTTGCTGGACGAAATCCACCATCTGCAAAACCAGTTATCCATCGCCGTCGCAGCGATGGGCCGGGGATATACACGCGGATGCGGGCAACGCGGGAAATCGCCTTCTGGTCAAGCTGGATCATCGGCTGCAAATCAGCCGTACCCATCATAACCATGCGCAATTCCACCGAAGCCGGAAGACCGACAAGCGGGTTCGTCGCCGGGTCGCCGTCATCCAGTTCCGTCCAGACGGTCGAACCGGAAGGCCGGATTTCCCAGCCGAGCGTACACCCGTCACCACCGCGCGCCCACGCAGCTTTTCTGTTTTCTCGTCAGCCGCTGTTTTGCCGGTCGTAACGTCGCGCATCATCTTAATGGCATCAGCGGTCGTGAGTTCCTGCACCGGCCTGTTCCCGATGAGCGGGATGATATGTCTGTTCGCGCGGCCCTTATCGACATAAAGGGTGGAAGCCTTTTTCGGCTTGCCGCGTTTGCCGAATACTAGTCCCTTGTCCGCCGCGTCGAAATACAGATCGCATAGTTCTTTGACGGTCAAAGCCTTGCGTCGCGTCGAGCGGTCAAGCTGCGGGTCTTCGCCCCTCGCAACGTCACCGAGAACCGCCTTTGCTTCCTTCCGGGCCTCATCCACGGTCAATGCACCGTGGACGCCAATCTTGAAACGACGCGTCTGTTTACCCGCCCTGTATTGAGCAACATAGGTCTTCCGACCGCTAGGCCACACGCGAACGCCGAAGCCGGGTAATTCGTCATCCCATTCGAAATAATCTTTGTCGCCAGCCGCAAGGCCGTCTATCATCCGCTTTGTCAGCTTTGCCACGCTGGCTTTCTCCACCCGCTACAGGAAGCACATAGGAAGCGGCAGGAAGCAAATCGAGGTAAACTTGATCCAAACCGTTGTAATTGCGGAAAACGCTTTCCGCTTGATCTGGATAGCAAAATCAATTTGGAGTAAACAAGAGGAAGCGGCAGAAAATCATTCACCCCTGCCTTCCGATTCCAAAGGTCACAGGTTCGAATCCTGTCGGGTGCGCCAAATACCGCCGATTGTCCCCTATCGCACGGCGTAACCGCCGAACCTACGCCCGTGCATAGACCACATCCTGCCCCTCCATCGCAGCATCGAGGGCTGATCGGTCGAGCACGTCGCCCTGAACGACGGCTGCGTTCCTGGGAGTGCTGGACAACTTGCCGGCATCGCGCATGAACAGCGTCATGCCGATACCATCATCGCCCGCAATATCCTGAACGACGTGGCGAGCGATCTGGCCGCTCGCCCCCAGAATGAGAGTCTTGGTCATTTCCCTGCCGCCCCGTTCAGATGCGTCTTGAAGAACGGCACCAGCTTTTGCAGCGCAAGGTCGACGGGCTCGGGCTTGTCGTAAAGATCGTAGTGAGACCAGTTCTCCAGCGAGACGATCTGCCGGTCCTTTGAGGCTGTGGCACGGCCGTAGATTTCCATCCCGTCACGATAGGCGCCGAAGGCGCCGACCTTCTGGCCGATCACCACCATCATCGGTTGGGTCATCAGCATCTCGGCAAAGGCGAAGGCGTCCCAACCGAGCGTGTTCTGCGCATGGCTGAACAGCATGCGCGTCCAGCCGCCGGGCTGCTGGCCGCGCGGCGTCTTGTAATAATCCGTCGCCTCGAACACGTCGCGTTCGGTGAGGCCTGCGGCCCGCGCCGCATCGGGGCTGGCGGGGAGAAGTTCGTTGACCTGCAATTCGCCGCCGCGCGCTTCCTTGGTTCGCTGCGCCGCCATCGCTTCAAGCACTCCGAGCGGATCGTAGTTGCTGAAGCCCTCGCGGAACAGCCGGCCGATATTGACCGGGGTGATCGCGACGACGGCCTTGATGCGCTTTTCGGTCAGCGTGGCGTTCAGCACATAGCCACCGCCGCCGCAGATGCCGATCACGCCGATCCGGTCGGCGTCGACATAGGGCAGTGTAACCGCATAGTCGATAACGTGGCTGATGTCCTCGACCCGCTGGGTCGGATCCTCGATCCAGCGCGGCTCACCGCCGGATTCGCCCTGGAAGCTCGCGTCATAGGCAATGACGACAAAGCCCTGTTCGGCGAGCGCCTTGCCATAGACATTGCCCGAAGTCTGCTCCTTGCAGCTTCCGAATGGATGAACGGCGATGATCGTCGGCCAGCTCCTGGCTGCATCGAAATTCGGCGGGAACTGGATGTTGGCGGCGATGTGCCAGGCCATATCGCGGTTCTGGATTTTCACGGATTCCATGATCGTTTCCTCTCGGTGAGGGCGGCATCGGGGGTAAGCGGCGTCCCGATGCACGCCAGTTTCGTCACTCGGCAGCCTGCGCAGCCGTGGCGTTGGCGGAGAGCTTCGCCTTGAAGAACGGCGCCAGAACCGAAACCGCCTCAGCGACGAATGTCTGTCCGTCATAGAGGTCCATGTGATTGGCCCCTTCGACGATGTGAAACGCCTTGTCCGTGCTCGCAGCACGGTCGAAGAGGTCGTCGCTCATCCACTTGCTGCCCGCCACGCTGCCGGCGACGATCTGGATCGGTTGAGTCAGATAGACGTCGGCCATGTGATAGGCATCGTAGGTGATGATCTGATTGAGGCTGCGCAGCGTTGCGAAGCCCGGCGCGGTTGCGCACTCGGCACGCGGCGTGTGGTAATATTCCCAGGCCTGCCGCAGCTCTTCGTTCGGCGCGTCCTTTTCGGTCAGCGGCGCGAGCGGCATGGTGGCGTAACCCTTGCCTGCGGCGTCCGTCGTGCGGGCGTTCGATCCCGCCTCGACATAGGGCAGCGCGTCGATAGACCTGACGGTGTTTTCCCAGCCATTGCGGAACATCGAACCGATATTGACCGCGCTCACCGTGCCGACCGCCTTGATGCGGCGATCCTGAATGGCGGCATTGGCGGTGTAGCCCGCACCGGCGCAGATGCCCATCGCGCCGATCCGATCCCTGGCGACGTAAGGCAGCGTGGTCAGATAATCGATGACGGCGCTGACATCCTCGGTGCTGACATAGGGATTTTCGAGCTGGCGCGGTTCGCCGCCGCTCTCGCCCTGATAGGAACGGTCGAAGGCGATGGTGACGAAGCCCTGTTCGGCGAGCTTCCTGGCATAGGTGCCAGCGGTCTGCTCCTTCACGCCGCCGCCGGGATGCGAAACGACGATAGCCGGCCAGGTTTTCGTTTCATCGAAACCTTCGGGGAAATTGATCACGGCCGACATCGCGATGGTCGGGTTGTTCGAATTGCTGAAGCTGATCTTGCCCATTTCCAGTCTCCTTCTGTTGAGCGAGCGGCGGTTTGAAATTCTTTCCGGGTATCCGCTTGCCGATGGAGGTAATCTACGCCAGAAAGATTGTGTCGATTAGACAGGGAATTCATATTGGGCCTATCACTGGAGTGATGAATGAGGCGGGATGAGATTGCCGATCTGGCGGCGTTCGTCGTCGTCGCCGAGGAGCGCAGCTTCACCAAGGCGGCGGCGCGTCTCGGCATGGCGCAGTCCGCCCTCAGCCAGATCGTGCGGCGGATCGAGGAACGGCTGGGTGTGCGGCTTTTGTCGCGCACGACACGGAGCGTCGCGCCGACCGAAGCGGGCGAGCGGCTGATCGCGACGCTCGGTCCCATGCTGCACGATCTCGATGTGGCCGTCGCATCGCTCGGCGATCTGCGGGATCGACCTTCGGGCACGATCCGCATCACCACCGTGGAGCACGCGGCCAAGACAATCATCGTTCCGGCAATGAAGCGGCTTTTGCCGGACAATCCCGACATCAAGGTGGAAATCACCATCGACTACGGTCTGGCCGATGTCGTTGCCGACCGCTTCGACGCGGGTGTCAGGCTCGGCGGCGACATTGCGAAGGACATGATCGCTGTGCGCATCGGACCGGACACGCCGATGGCGATTGCCGGTTCACCCGATTACTTTCTGAAGCATCCGGCGCCAACGTCGCCGTCGCAACTCGTCGATCATCGTGCGATCAATCTGCGGCTGCCGACATCCGGCACGCTGAACGGCTGGCGTCTCACACCCGGCGGCCGGGAGACGCGGGTTCGCATCGACGGGCCTCTGGTCCTCAACACCATCGACCTTATTCTAGACGCGACACTGGACGGGCACGGCCTCGCCTATCTGCCGCTCGATCAGGTTCAGCCGCATCTGGATGCTGGCCGACTGATGCGGGTGCTAGGCAAGTTCACACCCGACCTGCCGGGCTATCACCTCTATTATCCCCATCGGCGGCATCCATCCGCCGCCTTCAGCCTGTTCGTCGAGACCCTGCGGTTTCGAGGGTAAGCTTCAAGAGCCCCGGATGAAACGATTCGGCTGGGACTGCGTCAAAAGGCCCCTGCCCGAGTGCATGAATTGGCGTTGTTGAAGCAGCCGGTTTGAGGTAGCCCTGTCCTCGATAGATTGTATCAAGTAACAGACTGGAAATACTCAGATGATGGAATGGGATTGGGTAGATTTGTTCCCCTTGGTCTTCTTTCCGTTCAAGATTATCGTGTTGGGCACGGGCATGTTCTTCGCCATCAAGTGGCATCACGATCAGGCGAAGAAGGAAAAGGGCCCCAGCGGCCCCTAAGCGCCCGCCGGTCGGGCAGCGAAAAGTTCAGATATCATTGGATGGATGTTTTCGCGCGTGAACCGGTGCCGGGGAACCGCATGGCAATGGTTGCCGGTGCGGATGATCCAGCCGTCACGAAATGAAGATGTTGCGTTTCGCACGGTGGACATCGATTTTGCCAGAACGGCTTTCGCTTGCGCCGCATCGTCGTTGAACGCCGGCGGGGATGCCTCCCCGCCGAAACGCATGTTGGAACGGATCGCCGCTCAGAACTCCTGCCAGTCGCCTTTTGTATCGACGGCGGCATTGCCCGAAAACGCCGAGGCGATCTTGCGGCCCAGTGCACGGACGGGAGAGGCGACATATTTGTCGCTGCCACCGGCGCTGCGGACCGGCGCAGGCTGGCTTTTCGGTTGATAGGCGCCGTCGGCGAGCCGGAACTGGGAGAGCAGCTGGTTGAGCGACGCCACTTCCTTGGCGAGGCTGTGGCTTGCGGCGTTGGTTTCTTCCACCATGGCCGCATTTTTCTGCGTGTCCTGATCCATCTGGTTGACCGCCGTATTGATCTGCTGCAGTCCGGAAGACTGTTCCTGCGCGGCCTCCACGATGGAAACGACGTGCCGGTTGATTTCCTGCACTTCAGAAACGATGGTCGCCAGCGCCTTGCCGGTGTCGCCCACCAGCTGAACGCCCTGCTGCACCTGATCGTTTGAGGTGTTGATCAGCGCCTTGATCTCCTTGGCGGCATGGGCGGAGCGCTGGGCAAGCTCACGCACTTCCTGCGCGACGACGGCAAAACCCTTGCCGGCCTCGCCCGCACGCGCGGCTTCCACGCCGGCATTCAGCGCCAGAAGGTTGGTCTGGAAGGCAATTTCGTCGATGACGCCGATGATGTTGCTGATCTCATTGGCGGATTTGGCGATCTGCTCCATGGCGACCACGGCGCGGCGCACCACGTCGCCGGATTGCTCGGCGCCCGCCTTGGCGCGGCTGACGATCTCGCCCGCCTCCTGCGCACGACGGGTGGAATCGTGCACCGTCGTGGTGATTTCTTCCAGAGCTGCGGCGGTTTCTTCCACGGCAGCGGCCTGCTGTTCGGTGCGCTTGGCCAGATCGTCGGCCGCAGATTTGATCTCGTCCGCGCCCGCGCCGATGCCACTGGCGTTCTGGGCCACCTTGGTCAGGGCCGCCTGCAGCTTTTCGGCGGACATGTTGAAATCGTTACGAACGGCGTCGAGCGTGGCGGTGAACGGCTGGCCGATGCGATAGGAAACATCGCCCTCCGAAAGCTTCGAGAGACCGGCGGCGAGATTGTCGACGGCGAACTTGACGTCGGCCGCTTCCCTTGCCTTCTGCTGCTCGCGCTCCATCCGGTCTTTCTCCGAGAGGCTGCGATTGGCTTCGGTTTCCTGCTCGAGACGAATGCGCTCGATGGCGTTTTCACGGAAGACCTGCACGGCCTTCGCCATCTGGCCCACTTCGTCGCGGCGCGTCATGCCGTCGATTTCCGTCGCCGTCTCGCCGCCGGCAAGCGACACCATGCGCTCGCGCAGGCGGGCGATAGGGGTTGTGATGCCGCGGGACGCCACGAACAGCGCCAGAATGATGCCGACCGCAAAAGCGACGCCGACAACCACCAGCGAGGTGAAGATGGTCGAATTGGTCTGGTCCGTCAGTTCGTCGCTTCCCTGGACGACGCCCTTGGCAAGCTTGTCCAGTAGCGCCGTCATGGCAACCGAAGTCGCGTGAATGGAGGCGTCCGCCTTGAGCAACTGGGCAGCGGATTCGTCATTACGGTTTGCCATACCAAGTTCGACAGCCTTATCCGTCATCGCGGTTATGGCCTGCGACTGCGCGATGAAGGCGTCCATGGCGGCGGACTCTTCGGGAAAAACAGTCTTCACATTATTGAGACGCTGGAGGAGCGCGCCCTTGCTGTCACTGTAGGCCTGCTTGGCGGCCTTTATCTCCGGCCCGTTCACGTCGTACGCCATGACCTGATAGGCGCCATAGGCCAGGGCAACCAGATTTCGGTTGGCACGCGCAAGCTCCACCAGAGCGGCGTTGTCGTTGGCGATAAAGAGCGAGTAGGCCGTGTCCGCTTCCTTGTAGCGGGTGGACATGAAGGCGGCGGCGCCAAGGCCGACGATGCAGAGCGGAAGAATGAGCGACAGGATTTTGGTGCGGATACTGGCGTTTTGAAGAAACGACACGGGAAACTCCTGAAATTGACGCCGCTCCTTTCCCGTGCCGGAGGTGTTCGGCAAAAATGACATTGCACGTCGAAAGCCTACATCATCAAGGCCCCGTCAGCCGGATCATCAGCCATGTCGCAGCCTGCATCATGCACCTGCCCGCAAAACCGGGAAACGACTGACCGCGACCGGAAAAAATGGAGAACAGTACTTTATAATGTTCAAATTTACTTTATATAATAACAATTATACTTAAAAACTTTAAAATTCCTTTATGCCGCATGCTGTTTCGAGCGCGCACGGAACAAAAAAACGGCAGGCTTTTCAGCCTGCCGCATGCATTTCCGATAGTGGCGTTGGAAGCGCTCGCGTCAGGCCGCCGCGCGCCGCAGCGCTGTCGCAACCGTGTGGATATGCGCCGCACCAATGCCGCAGCAGCCGCCGATCATGGTCGCGCCCGCATCCGCCCAGGAGCAGGCAAAACGGGAATAGACATCGCCGGTCAGATCGGCGCGCGTGCTATGCAGCCCTTCATTGGCGGCGGAATCGCCCTGCTCGCCTTCGAAGGCATTGGCGTAGACGCCGATTTCCAGCGACACAGCCTTTTCCGCGAAGACGGCGGCGGCCGTCTCGACGGCGGCCTTCATGACTTCCGGCTTACTGCAATTGAACAGAAGCGCGGCGGCACCCGATTGCGCCGCCCATTCGGCCGCCGCCCTGACCGTTTCACCGGAGCGAAGCGCAGGCTCGGCGCCGGCCGCAGCCGCATCGTCGTTGAGCGTGAAGGAAATCCAGAACGGTTTGCCGGTTGCGGCAACGGCCTCGCGCACCGCTTCGCCCTCGGCGATCAGGCTGAGGGTCTCACCGAGCCAGACATCGACATGGGGCGCAAGATTGTCGACCAGCACCTTCAGATAGGCCTGCACCCGCGTGGCATCGAAATTCTGCGGCTCATAGGAACCGAAAATCGGCGGCAGCGAACCCGCCACCAGCACCTTGCGACCGGAAGCATCCGCCGCTTCGCGCGCCAGCCTGCCGGAAAGGGCGATCAGCGATGCGCCATCATTCTGGAAACGCTCTTCGCCAATGTGGAACGGCACCAGCGCATAAGAATTGGTGGTGACGACATCGGCGCCGGCTTCGATGAATTCCGCATGCACCTGCCGCACGATATCGGGCGCGTCGATAAGCGCCAGCGCCGACCATTCCGGCTGTTTCAGCTCGGCCCCGAGCCGCTGCAATTCGCGGCTCATGCCGCCGTCGAGGATACGGATTGTGCTCATGGTCATACTCCCTGAATGTTTATCGCCTGACCGGCACCTGCTGTTCGACAAGGCCGAAACAGCGGGCGATGATGGCGGTGAGAATGAGATAGAAGACGGTGACGACGATCAGCGGCTCATAGACCAGAAGCGTGTCCTGCCGCACCTTGTAGGCGACGGCGTAGAGGTCCATCACCGTCACGGTGAAAGCAAGCGGCGTGGCTTTAAGCTGCATCACCACCTCGCCGGCAATGGTCGGCAGCGCGATGCGGATGGCGCGCGGCAGCCAGATGCGGCGAATGAGGGTGAAACGGCCCATGCCGAAAGCCCTGCCCGCCTCCAGCTCACCTTTCGGAACCGCCAGCAGCGCGCCGCGCAGAACTTCCGCCTCATAGGCCGCATAATTCAGCGTGAAGCTCACGGCCGCAAAGAAGAACCCTTCGCGCAGCACCGGCCACATAAAGCTCTGGCGCAGGCCGGGGATCATCGGCAGAAGCGAGCCAACGCCGTAATAAAGCAGCCAGAGCTGGATGAGCAGCGGCGTGCCCCGGAAGAAGGTGCAATAGGCCCGCGCCAGGATTTTCGTCACCCGCCCGCCGCTCACCTGCGCAAACGCAAGCCCGATGGCGAGGAGAAAACCGATGCTGACGGAGATGGCGAGCAGCGCCACCGTCTGCCATGCACCCGAAAGAAGCAGCGGCCAATATTTCGCGACCCATGAAAAATCCATGCCGTCCCCTCCTCAGGCCAGGGCCGGCTGGCCGCGCCGCACGCGGCGCTCGATCAGCGAAAAAACGAGGTTCGAAACGAGCGTGATGGCAAGGTAAAGCAGGGCGGCGGCAAGGAGGAACAGGAAATATTGCTTGGTGCTGGCCCCGGCCAGCCGCGTCGCCAGCGCCAGTTCCTGATAACCGACGACCGCCACCAGAGCACTATCCTTGGTCACCGCAAGCCAGAGATTGCCGAGCCCCGGCAAGGCGTTCGGCAAAAGCGCCGGCAAGACCACCCGACGGAAACGTAAGGCCGGCGACATGCCGAAGGCGCGCGCCGCCTCGATCTGCCCGCTCGGAATGGCAAGGATCGCCCCGCGCAGCACCTCGGTCATATAGGCCCCCTGCACGAAACCCAGAACCGCAACGGCAGCGACGAAACCGTTCACCTCCAGCGGCGGCATGCCGGCCAGCAGCAACAGCCGGTTGAGCCCATCCGTACCGGCATAATAAAGCCCGACAATGAGAATGAGTTCGGGAACGGCGCGGATCGCCGTGGTGTAGAAATTGAGCAACAGGCCAAGCGGCCTGTTACCGGACAGCTTGCCGAGCGCGCCGGCAAGCCCGATGACGATACCGATGAGATAGGCACCGGCGGAAATGGCAAGTGTCGACGCCGCACCCTTCAAAAGGGTGCCGCCCCATCCCGGAGGATAGGGTGACAGAAGCTGCAACGTGGTTTCAAGGCTTGCCATTGATATGACCGATCAGGGCTTGCTGCCGTAGATGTCGAAGCTGAAGTACTTTCTGGTGATCTCGTCATATTTGCCGCTGGCGCGCACGGCGGCGATTGCCGCATTCAGCTTGGCCTTGAGTTCGGTGTCTTCCTTGCGCAGGCCGCCGGAAACGCCGAGACCGAGGATTTCCTTGTCGTCGGCGACATCGCCCATGTCGGCGCAGCAATCCTTGCCCGCATCGCTCTTCACGAAAGCGTCGAGAACGATGGAATCGCCGAAGACGTAATCGATGCGGCCAGCCGCGAGATCCTGAAACGCCTCGTCCAGCGTCTGGTAGGTCTTCTCATCGGCGACACCGGCAAAATATTTCTTGTAATATTCGGACTGGATGGTGGCCACCTGAATGCCGATGGTCTTGCCCTTGACGTCCTCGGCCGTCGCACCCGCCTTTTCACCCTTGGCGCCGATCAGCTTGCTCGGCGTGTTGTAATATTTATCGGTGAAATCGATGATCTTCTGACGCTCTTCCGTGTTCGACATGGACGACCAGATGACGTCGAATTTCTTCGTCTGCAGCGCCGGGATCAGGCCATCCCACGACAGTTCCACGATCGAGCATTTTTCCTTCATTTCCGCGCAGACGGCGTCCATGAGGTCGATTTCCCAGCCCTGCCACTTGCCGCTCGCATCCTTGGCGAAGAAGGGCGGATAGGCCTCGTTCATGATGCCGAAGCGCACGTCGGCGCTGGCGGTGAAGGCGGAAAACGCAAATGCCGTTCCGGCAAGCAGCGTGGCGAAAAATTTCATTCAAGTCTCTCCTGTTAAATACGGACTGTCAGGCAAAAGGGTCAATTGGTGAGCGCGCCGGTAAATTCCCGGCAGCGGGCGCTCAAGGGGTTTCCGAACACCTGCGCCGGCGGCCCCGCCTCCTCCACCCGGCCCTGATGCAAAAACACGACCTGCGAGGATACATCGCGCGCAAAGCGCATTTCGTGGGTGACGAGCAGCATGGTGCGGCCTTCTTCGGCCAGATCGCGGATGACCTTCAGAACCTCGCCCACCAGTTCCGGATCGAGCGCCGAAGTGGGTTCGTCGAACAGCATCACCGCCGGCTCCATGCAGAGCGCGCGCGCAATGGCGGCACGTTGCTGCTGCCCGCCGGACAGGAATGCCGGATAGGCGTTTTTCTTGTCATAAAGCCCAACCTTGTTCAGCAGGGCTTCGGCCTTCTCAACCGCCTCCTGCCGCCTGACGCCGAGAACATGAACGGGCGCCTCGATCACGTTTTCCAGAACGGTGCGATGGGCCCAGAGATTGAAATTCTGGAACACCATGCCAAGGCCGGTGCGCAGTTTTTCCACCTGCCGCCAGCTTTTCGGCACGGCCTTGCCGTCCCGTCCGGTTTTTGTGGCGATTTCCTCGCCATTGACGATGACGCGGCCGCGATCCGGCGTTTCGAGAAAATTCATGCAGCGCAGAAAGGTGCTTTTGCCGGAACCGGAGGACCCGATGATCGAGATGACATCGCCCTTGTGGGCCTGCAAGGAAACGCCCTTCAAAACTTCATGCGTGCCGAAGCTCTTGTGGATGTCATCCGCCTCGAGCGCGCAGGCGCCTGTATCTGCCATCGATTGACCTAGCCGATCCGTTTTTTTTAGTGCCGCCACGCCAATAGCCGGGGTTTCGCGGTGCGACGTGCACAATAACAAAGACTTGAGCCGCGCATGTTTAGCGAAAATAGCCGCAGACGCGCGCAACAATCGGCTCTTTTACATATTTGCAACGAAAAATCATTTCAAAATATCATCTGGAGCGAACAACAGGGGAAACCTGCCCTTGCATCGGTATCGGGGCGATGCCCGCTCCACCGATGGCTCTCTTCGGTTCCCCCTCCGCCTCCTCCTCCACGAGGCTGGCATTGGCCTGAAGGTGCAGACCCATCACGGCGACGATGAGGAAGAACCAGACGAAGCCGGTGCTGAGGAAAAACAGCGTTTCCAGAAAGCCGTAGAGCAACACATAAAGCCATACGCCGACATAAAGCCGCGTCAGCGGACTGTTGCGCGTGGCCTCGTTCATTTTGCCGAGATAGTGCAGCGGCAGGAGATAAATCCACACCATCACCAGCACCAGACCCGGCACGCCACCCGCCAGCAGAAGGTCGAAATAACCATTGTGCGAATCCGGCGCGGTCGTCGCCCAGGTATTGTTCTCGGTGAAACTCGACATCAGGGCATCGCTGCGCCAGAAGGCCTGATAGCCGTATCCCAGAAGCGGGCTTTGACGGATGTAATCGATGGCGACGGTCCAGATATCCCGTCTGCCGGTAAAGCTGGCGTCGAGCCCCAGCTTCGTCAGCATCTGCGAAAAGACGGGATCGACCGTGGTGCCGACGGTCACCAGCGCAAAAACCGCCAGAAACAGGGTCACGACCGTATAACGCCAGCGCGGCCAGCGCAGGATGAACCAGCCTGCCGCAATAATGATCGGCATCAGCCCGAGCGCGGTCTTGCCGCCCGACTTGACCAGAAAGACCAGCGACAGCAACAGCACCGACAGCCCGCCGATGAAGGACCAGCGCTTGCAGAGATAAATACCGACGATAATCAACACCGCCATGACCGAGGCGGCCTCGTTCTTATGGCGGAAAACCCCGCGCCAGTCCCCCGCCAGCAGCGGCTCCAGCGCATCGCTGGCCTGATGGATCGAGCGCGAGGGCAGCACGGTGATTCCGAAATAGCACAGGAACAATATGATCAGGGCGCATGTGGCAAGCAGCGTCGTGAAATGCCGCTCGGTGCGCGGCAATTGCAGGAAGCCGCCGGCAAGCACACAGATGATGGCGGACATGACCAGCCGCCTGAGCGAAAATAGCGGCGCTTCGCCCGCAAGCGAGGTCAGGACAAACCAGCCGAAAATCGCCGCCATCAGCAGGCGCGGCATGAAGAGGATGGAAAACGACCGCTCCTTCGCCATGAAGGCCAGGAAACTGAAAAACAGGATGATCGCGGTCAACTGGTTGAGCAGGTTGGACCCGGCCGCCATGGCGGAGCCCTGATAGGTCGATGAGAGCGAGATATAGGGCGAAAAGCCGACCGTGAAAAACAGGAACGTCACGTAAAACAACACGTCCCGCCAGTAGCCACGCCCCTGTTCGCCATGCGCTGCATCCATAAGGGGTTTTTCTCTCCCTCTTTCCTGAAGCCACCCGCATTGAAACTCGTGCTTCGCATATTCGATAATACTAATATCCCGCGCAAATCCTATTTTTTAGTTATTCATGATGCACGGGGAAATAGTACCGCGATCGTGCGCTTTTCCTCGGGAAATCGGAGCCCGTAGACGCCAAACCCCAAAAAATCGCCTATAAAAATTTATCCGTATTTCATCCAAAGGTTGCTTGCTTGAGCGTATTTTGTTAACCTCAACCGATGTGGTTGATGCAGATCAATATATTGATATTAATATGGTTTACTCCAAATCCGATACTTTCGATTCCACCGGATTGCAGGTTTTATATCTATATTAATACATTCAAATATACGCTGCCTATGGTTGATTTCGTCAATGCGTAAAAAGGTGGGGGCCGACGGTGGACGTTCCGATACACACCCATGTGGACGATGGCGATAGCGGTCACTTGACACAACGCCCGGTTCAAATCGGTGTGTCCGGCATCCGCCCCATGCGCAGGGAAGACGTTCCGGCTGTCGAGGCCGTGCTCAACAGCGCTTTCAGGAAAACCGGGCAGGAGCGGAACTTCGATTTCGGCTCCTATATCGAAAAACTGTTTTTCGGCAGTCCCGCCTTCAGTCCGGAAAACGGCAGCGTTGTCTACGATGCCGGGGAGAACGGGGTCACCAGCGTCATCCTCGCCGTGCCCATGCGCTTCGTTGCGAATGGAAAAACCATTACCGCACGGCTGCTCTGCGCCTTCGCATCGGACGGCAAACGCGGCGCACTCGGTGCGGCGCGTCTGTCCCGCGGCATGCGGGCCTCCAAACACGACATGTTGTTCTCGGATACGGCTTCACCGGTCAGCGCCGATCACTGGGTGGCGACCGGCGGCAACATGCTGCCGATTGAAAGCCTGCAATGGCACAAGGCGCTCAAGCCCTTCTGCACCATCGCGCTGCGCATGCCGCGCCGTTCGAAACTGGCCAAAACCACGCTGGCGCTCGCCGCGCTCGGATTTGTGGATGGAATCCTGCGACGGTGGAAAAAGGGTCTGAGACCGCAGGAGGCCGCGGGCGCTACGGTGAGAACCGTGGATTACGAAACCTTCCGCCGCAGGGCGCTCGCGATGATCGAGCGTTTTTCCATCCGCCCGGAATGGTCTCACGAGGAATTCCACTGGCTGATAGAGATGAGCAGGGCCAATGAGAGTCTCGGCGAACTGAAAGGCGTGGTGATCGAGAATGCCGAAGGCCATGCCATGGGCGCTGCGCTGTTTTTCGGCCAGCGGGGCAGAACGGCCTATGTGCTCAATTTCGTCTGCGATGCCGGTTGCGAAAACGATGTCCTCAACACCCTGTTCCGCCATTTCGATGACGCGAACTATGCCCATGTCACCGGCATGGCGCAGCCCTTTCTCATCAACGCGCTTTACCGCCAGAACCACATGAGCTTCCGCCATGACGGTTATTTCTGCATGGCGACGCGCGACGACGCCCTGCGGGAAAGGGCGCTGGCCGGCGATATCTATATTGGCGGACTGTGCTCGGAGAGCTGGAGCAAGCTCATCACAGACTATTGAGCCCCCGCCCCGCCTTCACGACGGAAGACGGATCGAAACCCTCAAGCCTTGCTGAACCGCCCGACATTGGCCGAGATGAGATGGCGCAGCGCTTTCGCATAACGTTTGGAGCGCGTCTTGGCCGCCAGCGCGCTGGTCCAGTCCACCATCGATCCGTTGATGTCGAAATCGCCGAGCTGGCCTTCGGGAATATCGCCCTTTTCGATGCGCTCGACGATGGAGGCCAGCGCCGCATAAAATTCCGGCGAACGATAGGGCGGATGCAGTGAGTACATGCCCTTGCCCGTGCCGAGAAAATCGAGGCGATAAACACCCGTGCGCATCATGTTCGTGCTCAGCACCTCCTCGGCGGGCATCGAGACAGGCTGCTGGTTATAGGCATAGGAGCGGATGCGGCGTTTGACATCGGGCTTGAGCAGTTCCAGCGAACCGATGCGTTTCGCAAAACGTTCCATGTCGATCATGAAAAGCCGGGTGGAAACGGTGGCGAAACGCCAGGTGGGAATGCGCGACGGCAGCTTGCGCGGCGCAGGAATATTTTTTACGCCGGGCATGCCGACATGGCGGGAAATATCCAGATCGCCGCGCACCGTCGGCGGCCCGGAAAAGGGCGTGATGCAAAGCGCATCCGGATTGGCCTTCTGGAGCGCGATGGCCTCGCCGAACCAGCTCTGGCTGCCGCCGCCGAACATCATGTCGCTGTCCATATGCAGCACATAACGGGCATTGGCGCGTTTCAGCCCGTAGAAATAGACATGGAAAGGCCCGCCATCGAAAGCCTTGGCGGGATAGGGGATCGGCGAGCGGGGAAAGAAGGTTTCCGTCACGGTGCTGCGCGCCGCATCGCTGTAATCGACGATATCCACGGAGAGATGCGGATAATTGGTCTGCATTTCCTCCAGCATGTCGAAGAGACGCTGGCGCGCCGCATCGAAACCGTTGCCCTTGTAGCGGCCGGCCCCCACCTGGCCCGTATCGACGGTCAGCAGAATGCGGTCCACCTGTCCGCCCCAGACCCTGAGCTGATGCGGCAGGGTCAGGGCCGCATGCGGGGCATCGAAGGGGTGCAGGTTGATTTGCAGCGCCTTTTGCACGGGAGGAAGCGGCATTTCAGCATTCATAGTCATGCACCACGGTTCCGGAATTCATTGATGATGGCCATCATGGGTTTTTCGTTGAAACTCCAGTCCAGCGGCAGCGGCCGGTTGGCGGTGCCGTCCCGGCGCGGATAGGCCCAGCGGATCCAGCTATATTGATCCGAGATGCCCCATGTGGTGATGGAGGAAAGCGCGCCGCCCGCGGAAGCCGCCTCCAGAAATTCACGGACCTGGCCGTTGATCAGCATATCGCGTTCGGCTTCCGGCGCGGGCAGCGTCTGGTCCATCACATCCAGCTCCGTTACCAGAACGGCAAGACCGTAACTGCGCATTTCCGTCGTGAAGGCGGCAAGCTCGTCCTTGGCGATCGGCCAGCCGCCGCGCAAATGCCCCTGCAGGCCGACGGCGTTGATCGGCGCGCCCTTCTCCAGCAGTTCGAGAATGAGATTGCGGAAGGCCGCGCGCTTGGCCGGCGATTTCTCGGCGGCAAATTCGACATCATATTCATTGAGCACGAGCTGCGCCTTCGGATCGACGGCGTGGGCGATCTCGAAAGCTTTCTTGATGGCGTCCGGCCCGGCGCCGTAATACCAGGCATCGCGCCGCGCGCGCACATTGCCCGGCACGTCGGGGATCGGCTCATTGACCACATCCCAGCTATGGATCACGTCCTTATAACGCTCCATCACCGTGACGATATGGGTCTCCATCAGCTTCTCGACCTTCACGCCGCCGCCGATGCTCGCAAGCCAGGGCGCGTTGGAGGCATACCAGATCAGCGGATGGCCGTGCATGGAAAGCTTGTGCTGACGGGCGAAATTGGCGATTGCATCGGCAGCGGCGAAATCGAACACCTCCGCCGAAGGCCGCAGGACCTCCCATTTCATTTCGGTAACGGGGGTGATGCGCGAGCAATATTTCACTACCGCCTCGCCGATGCGGCTATCGGCGGTGAGATCCGGCAGGTAAACAGCCGCGCCATAAGGGGCGGTTTTACTCGCCGCTTTCTTCTGCGCGGCAAAGGCCGGGCCGGCCACGGCATGCAGCAGGCCAGCGCTTGCCGCACCGCCCATAAAATTCCGCCGCCCAATCCGCATGCACCCGCCTCCGCAACCTTTACTCCCAAAACATAACATTCCGATCATAGGAAAAGGATATTAAAGATTTGCAAGGTTAACCGACGTTATACCACGTCATAATTGGCCAGACCCGCTTAATGCGGTAGTAACTTCGCTGTGCGAATTCTTGGCCCACGCCGCATGGAGTTTGAAGTCTTGGTTTCCGTTTCGATTGTCATTCCCGTTCGCAATGGCGAGCGTTACATCGTGGAAGCGATCGAAAGCGTGTTGCTGCAGGGCGAGACCATCGGCGAAGTGCTGGTGGTCGATGACGGCTCCACCGACACCACAGCACAAAAGGTGGAAGGTTTTTCCGACCCTCGCGTCAAATTGCTTGCCCGGCCACAGGGAAGGCAGGGCGTTTCCGCCGTGCGCAATTTCGGCCTGTCGCAGGCGCGCGGCGAATGGACGATGTTTCTCGACGCCGACGATCGCCTGAAACCGGGCGCCATAGCGGCCCTTTGCGCCGGCATTTCCGGGCCGGATGTCGTCGCCGTTTATGGCGATTACGAGCGCATCGATGAAAATGGCGTCAAGATCGGCCGGCGCAACCTCATTCGCCGCCGGGAAAAACCCGATGGGTTCATTCTCCAGCCGCTGCTCGGCGGCAACTTCATCGTCAATGGCGGCATCATGCTGATCAGAACCCGCATCTTTCAGGAATTCGGCGGTTTCGACGAGACTTTGCGTTATGCCGAAGACTGGTATGGCTGGTGCCGGCTCGCCGCCGCCGGCCGTTTCGTTTACCTGCCCGGCTGCCATGTGCTGGATTACCGCGTGCACAGGACGAGCGTGATGATGAACCGGCTTTTGACCTTCCGGGATTGCGAACCGGCAATCGAGGCCGTGTTTTCCGACCCGGCCATCGTCGCTGCCGTTTCGCCGCCGGAGCTGCGGCGGCTTCGCCGCCGGTCCGAAAACCATATGAATGCCTATACCGTGGCGCAGGCCTTCCGCGCCCGCCGCTACCGCGAGGCCTTTTCGGCGCTGGCCGATACCTTCCTCAACCGCCCGCGCCAGAGCCTCAGGGCCGTCGTTTTTTCCGCCGCAGCGCTTGCCGGAATTTAGGAGTTTCCATGTCCGAGATCATGCCGGAAGCGGTGGTGTGCATTCCGAGTTTCCGCCGGCCGGAAGGCCTGAAAAAGACCCTTCGGTCGCTCGCAGCCCAGAAGGTCGATTTTCCCTTCGCCATCGTCGTGGTCGATAATGACGGCGCGGGCCAGGCGGGTCTCGCGGTCGCGCGCGCCTTTTTCGCCGAAAGCGGCATGGCCGGCGAGGCATTGGTCGAACCGACGCAGGGAAATTGTTACGCCATCAACACCGCCTTCCGCACCGCCCGGCAAAACTATGCTTCGGCTGAGTGGTTCCTGATGATCGATGACGACGAGGCCGCCTCCCCCGTCTGGCTTGCCGAAATGGTTGCGGCGGCGAAATCCTTCGGCGTCGATATCGTCGGCGGCCCCGTCAACCGGGAATTCGACGCGCCGGCTTCGAAGGCGGTTCTCTCGCATCCGCTGTTCGGCTCCATCGAAGCGCCGACCGGCCCCGTCGAGCAAATCCACGGATCGGGCAACTGCCTGATCTCACGGCGGGTTTTCGAGACGCTGGCGAAACCGGAATTCGACGTGCGCTTCAACTTCCTAGGCGGCGGCGACATGGATTTCTTCACCCGCTGCCGCAAGGCCGGTTTCAAATTCGCCTGGAATGCGCAAGCGCTCATCATCGAATATGTGCCGGAAAACCGCATGGCGCCACGCTGGATCATGGAGCGCTCGCTCCGAACCGGCATCATCAATTACAGCATCGACCGTGCCCGACGCCCCGGCCTGAAGGGTGGGCTGCTGCTTGCCGCCAAAAACGCCGTCAGCCTGTGCCTGTCTCTTGTCCGCGCCGTTTCCGCCTTCGTGAAAACCGGAACCCTGCTGCCAGCAACGCATCCGCCGCTGATGTCCATCGGCCGCGTGATGGCAAGCCTCGGCATTACGCTCACGCCCTACAAGGCGCCGGCGAAGAAGAGCTGAAGCGGGATAGCTTCGGCTCAGCTAAGGGTTTTTTGCCTGCCGAGCGAGATCGTATTCGTGAACCGTTTCTGGAAACCGAACGACGACAAGGCCGTCGCAAGGACGAGGAGCGGCACGAGCACCGGCCAGAAGAAACAAAGGACAATGCCGGTGACGCGATAAAAATCCCAGTCCTTGCCGCGGCGGGCACCTTCGATATAGGTCATGGCGAGAGAGGTAACGGTGCCAATTCCATATATTAAAAGAGAAATGGACGTAATCACCATTGGTGGCCTCAATAAATCTATGATTCGAATAAATTTGTAATATTGATGCACTGTAGCGCAGATGTTCGCAGTTGCAACGGATTTCAGCGACGCAGCGCATCCATTCAATAAGTTAGAACAATCTTATATTGTCGGGCGGGAGGAGAACGCGCGCTTTATTCTTCGCGCAGCGGCAGCTTGTCGCGATGATCTAGCGGCCTTGTCCCGAAGCGCCGAACCGATACTTCAGCAGCGAATATATGGCGATAGGATTGGTCAGCAGGTAACGTTTTCCGAGCCGCTTCGGCTCGAGCATGGCCCGGTAAAGCCATTCCAGCCCCATATCCTGCATCCATTGCGGCGCCCGGCTGTTCTTGCCGGCGAGGAAATCGAAAAGGCCGCCGCAGGTCTTGATCACGGCGATGCCGGAAAGCCTGTCGAGATTGCGCGAGACGAAACGCTGCTCCAGCGGTATGCCGAAGCCAACCCAGAGAATATCCGTCCCGGATGCCGCGATATCGGCGAGGATCGCCTCTTCCTCGGCCCGGCTGAAATAACCGTTGCGCCGCCCAGCAAATACGAGGCGCGGATAAAGCCTCTGCATTTCCTCGACCGCCGCGCGGTTCACCTCTTCGGAACCGCCGAGGAAATAAAACCGGCTGCCCATCTCTTCGGCGCGCTTCGCAACGGCATGAACGAGATCCGTGGTCGCAACCCGTTCTCTCAATGCCTTCGGGCAGAATTTGCGGGAGAAGATCACCAGCGACATGCCGTCCGCATGGATCTGGTCCGCCTGCCGAAGCATGGCGTCGAATTCCCGGTCGTGATGGCAGAGCGCGATGACCTGACCGTTTGCCGATGTCGAATAAAACGGTTTTGCACCGGCCGCACGCGCCGTCGTCGCGCGCAGGATGAAATCCCGCGCGGTTTCGTCGATGGTCGCGTCGGTAATGGGTAACGCCGCAAGCGGAATAACCGGCCAGACCTGGCCAGTCCCCTCCGCATCCGGCATCTCTCTCCCTGTCATAATCTGTCCGGTGTCCAAGATAGGCATCGTTTCATTGTTATATTCACGCTTATGCTTAGGGTATAAGGCTTCAAACACTACGAAGAACTATCATTAATATTTTTATAAATCCCCGTATGCGGCGGCCATTTTACACGCCTGAAGGTTGTGCGCCACATTTTCCGCCTATTCCGGTTTTCCAGCCGATGGGTTAAGGGACGCGGAAATCAAACCACGGAAGGGCTCCGGCCATGGAAACAATCTCGATCGACAATCGCGGCGATTTCGGCCTCTGGGCGATAGAACGGGCGAAAGAAATCGTCGCCAACGAAGCGTCCGATCTTGCCATTTCGGTTCGCGACGGTGACGAAGCGGGCATTCGCGATGCCGGCAATGCGCTGGGCGCGGCCATCGCCGCAGCGCTGCTCGAGGTTTATGACGGTCTGATTTCGGAAGAATAAGGCGGCACGCAGCCGGCTTCTCTTACCGCACCGCGACATCCGCGTGATCGTCCCGGCGAAGATAACCCCAGAGGCCGAGCGCCACAGCAATTGCCAGACCAAGGAACAGGCCGCCCATGCCGCCGGCAATCAGGAACGTCAGCTTGCCCGGCGGCCAGCTTCTGGAATTGGGCGCAACCGGCTGCGAAATCACCCGTACATTGGTGGAATCGATCGACTGCTGTTCGGCCAGCTGGCGTGAGCGGGTGAGATAAGTCTCATAGATCGCCGCCGCCGAGCGGGCGTCACGATCAAGATCGCGCAGCCGCACCTGCGCCTCATTGTCGGTAAAGACATTGGCGCGTTCCGCCACCGCTTTCAGCCGCAGGGCATCGAGTGAGGAGCGCGCCTCCGCGACGTTGATCTTTGCCGCTTGAAGGATACGCCGCGCCTCATCCGCCATTCCCTGCTCCAGCATCGCCCGCTCCGCCCCTGCTGTCGCAAGCCGCGGATGGCGCGCGCCATAGGTCAGCGTCATCGCGCCGATCTGCTGTTGCAGCGTGCTGTATTGCGCGCGGATGGTATTCATCGTCTGGCTGTCGAATATGGCGTCGCTCTGGGTGCGGTTCTGCGCAATCGCCGCCTCCATCTGCTTGAGGCGCGATTCTTCCTGAATGAGGCGCTGCTGGGTCGCAAGCACCTGAGCGTTCAGCTCACCGGAAGCCAGATTGCTGACGAGCTGGCCGTTATTTTCCTGCAGGCCGTTCTCACGGCGAAAATCGGCCACGCGCTTTTCGGCGGCGGTCACATTCTCGCGCATTTCCTCGAGCCGCTTCCTGAGATCGTCAACGACGCGTTGACTGCTATCGGAGTTTGTCTGGAATAGCTCGCTTTCGAAAGCCTTCACGATGGCCTTGGAGACAGTCACGGATTTTTCGGCATCATTGGTCCAGACCGAAAGCGTCACGACAAAGGAGCGCGGGTCGCGTTCCGCCGCCACCCGATCGCCGAGCGAACGAAGCGCGCCGACCCGGTTGTCGTCATCTTCCGGTTTCGATGAGAACATCGCCTTCAGCCGGGCGAGCGGCGGCGGGCTGATGAATTCAGGATCCTGATCGAGCTTCAACTCGTCCACCACCCGCGCCAGCACGTTGCGCGAGGTGATGGTGCGCAGCTTGCTTTCCACCTCGAGGATTTGCGTGTCGCGCTGCTGGTTGGGTGAAAACACGCCGTCATTGACGACATTCAGGTTGGAGGGATTAACGACGATATCCGTATAGGCCTTGTAGCGCGGCGGCGTCATGGAGGCATAGGTCAGCGCGCCGGCGACGCAGAGAACGATTGCCAGCACGATCCAGACAATGCCTTTGCGAAGCCAGAGGATGACGTCATCCACACCGATCCTGTCGATATGTTTCAGGCCCGGCAGCGCAGTCGCCAGACTGCCGCTCGGCGAAGCCGTCTTCACCGGCGTCTCGGCCGCAGCCGGCTCGGCGACGTTTTTCGCCGGTTTCGGCTCCAGATACTCCTTCAGCACCGTGCGCTCGAAAACCTCGTCCTCATCCACCAGATCGTCCAGCAGGGAACCATGGGTTCTCGCGGCAGGCGCCGTTTTTTCATCGAGCGGACGTGCCTGCTTATGTCCCGCCTTTTGAAGCCTGTACATCAGCCAATCCAACTCGAACGAACCACAAAAAGGCCGGCAACAGAGGGTTCCCATCGTCGCCAGAGCCGCTATCGACGGACAAGTTTAAATATGACGGGTGAATTTTAGGTTACCCGCATCAGTCCCGCCATCATCGCCTATTCGCGTCCGCGTTGAAAGGGATGATTGACTTGAATGGATCGATACGGTTCTTTCAACCGTTATATTTTTGCATTATCCATTTGACCCTCAAAGATTTTATCGAAACGGAGTTTGGAATGAGCCTGAAATTTGGAACGAGCGGCCTTCGCGGCCTCTCCGTCGATCTGAAAGGAAAAGCTTCTGCCGTCTATGCCACGGCATTTGCAAGGCACCTTCTCACATCGGGCCAGGCAAAGGCGGGCGATCCCATTCTCGTCGGCCGCGATTTCCGCGATTCGAGCCCGGATGTTTCCGCCACCTGCATCGCCGCGCTCAAAAAAGCCGGCCTGACCCCGTTCGATTGCGGCACGGTGCCGACACCCGCGCTGGCGCTTTACGGCCTGACGCTCAAGGCCGGCGCGCTGATGATCACCGGCTCGCATATCCCGGCCGACCGCAACGGCATCAAGTTCTACCGCCCGGACGGCGAAATCGACAAGCAGGACGAGACGGCGATTGCCGCTCTTGCCACCGAAATCGAAGCGGAAGGCATCAGCGACGAGGCGGCGACCGCCGAGGACCATTCCGCCACCGCAGCCGAACTTTTCTACGAGCGCAACATCGCGCTGCTGCCGGAAAAAGCGCTCTCCGGCCTCAAGATCGGCGTTTACCAGCACAGCACGGTGGCGCGCGATCTCTTTGTCGACGTGCTTGCCCATTATGGTGCGGATGTCGTTCCGCTCGGCCGCTCCGAAACCTTCATCCCTGTCGATACCGAAGCGGTCTCGCCGGAAACGCTGGCCCTTCTCAAGAAATGGTCGCCGGAGCACGGTCTCGACGCCATCGTTTCCGCGGATGGCGACGGCGACCGTCCGCTGCTGACCGATGAAAACGGCGTGCCGCTGCGCGGCGACCTCATCGGCCTGATCACCGCCAATTTCCTCGGCGCCGGCGTGGTCGTCACCCCCGTCACCTCCAATTCCGGCATCGAGGCAAGCGGTTCGTTCGACGTCGTCCGCACCAAAGTCGGCTCCCCTTTCGTGATCGCGGGAATGGCTGAGGCGCTCGCCGCCGGCAAGAACGGTGTCATGGGCTTCGAGGCCAATGGCGGCCTGCTGACGGCCTCTGCCTTCACACTTAACGGTCGGGCGCTTTCGCCGCTGCCGACGCGTGACAGCTTCCTGCCGGTTCTCGCCGTGCTGCTTCTCTCGGCAGAACAGAAAAAGCCGCTGTCGCAGATCGCCGCCGCCTATAACCTGCCGGTCGCCGCCGCCGACCGTCTGGAAAATTTCGCGCAGGAAAAGAGCGCCGCCCTGATGACGCATCTGCGCGCCTCGCGCAGCAATCTCGAGGCCTTCCTCGCACCGGTCGGCACCGTGAAGGCGCTGAGCGACATCGACGGCCTGCGCGTCGCGCTCACCGATGGCAGCACCATCCATTTCCGCCCATCCGGCAACGCTCCCGAAATGCGCTGCTACGTCGAAGCCGCCAATCAGGACGAGGCCGAAACGCTTTTGAACAAGGGGCTCGATCTCATCCGCAATTTTGGGTGAGAGTGGATGCCGCATACGCGATGGTGTAAGCTGCACGCATGAAGAGAACGGACGCAATCAGGAAACTCAAGCGCCACGCCCATGCAGTGAAAAGCATGGGCGCGACGTCGCTCTATCTTTTCGGATCGACGGCCCGCGATGAGGCCCTTGCCTCCAGCGATCTGGACATCTTCATCGACTATGATCCGGGCCGCCGTTTTTCGTTGATCGATCTCGTCGGTATCAAGCAGTTTCTGGAAGAAGAATTGGCCGTGGAAGTCGACGTGACGACACGCAACAGCCTCCACCCGCTGCTCCGGAATGACATCGAGCAATCCGCCGTACGGATATTTTGATGACCAGACGTAGGGTCGGGCCGGTTCTCGCCGAAATTCTGGAGGCCATAAACGGCATTGAGACCCACACCGCAGGCCTGTCGCTCACTGATTTCCAGCAAAATTGGCTCCTCAAACTCGCCGTGCAACGCGCCCTCGAAATCGTCTCCGAGGCGTCCCGTCACCTACCCGATGACTTGCTGGAGCTTGCGCCGGACGTACCGTGGAAACAGATTCGGGGAATCGGCAATATTCTGCGTCATGAGTACCACAAGATCGCGAATGACGTCGTTTGGGCCGTGGTCACCGAACATGTGCCGCCGCTCAAAATCGCTGTGGAGGCTATCCAACGATCCGTCGAAAGTGAAAACTGAGGACTTATCAGCGCCGTGTCGCAAATGTCGCACCCCGCCCGTGCCCCGTTGCTCTTCCGGCTCCATGGAGCGATAAGGACCGGAGGGCCAAGAGAGGCGGATTATGAGCGGCGAGACCATTACCCTTTATGAAGCGATAGGTGGCGATGCGACCGTCAGGGCGCTGACCCGGCGCTTTTACGAATTGATGGATACCCTGCCGGAAGCGGCGCGCTGCCGCGCCATCCATCCCGCCGATCTTTCCGGCAGCGAGGCGAAGTTTTACGATTATCTGACGGGATATCTTGGCGGACCGCCCGTCTATGTCGAGAAACACGGCCATCCGATGTTGCGGCGGCGTCATTTCGTCGCCCCCATCGGCCCGGCAGAGCGGGATGAATGGCTGCTCTGCTTCCGCCGCGCCACGGACGAGACCATCGAAAACCCGAAGCTGCGCGAGATCATCTGGACGCCGGTGGAGCGGCTGGCCTTTCACATGCAGAACCAGGAGGCGGACAGCCAATGACCACGCAGAGCGCGACCATCGCAAGCCTGCCCCGCGAAAGATTGCGGGCCTTCATTCTGTTGCTAGGCGGCCTGCTCGGCGCGGCCGGTGTGATGCTTGCAGCCGCCGCCACCCATACCGGCGAAACCTATATGCTCGGCAATGCCTCGGCCATGGCGCTGGCGCATGCGCCGGTGCTGGTGGCGCTCCATATCGGCGCGGATCGCATCAGAACCGCCATTCCGGCAGGCCTGACCCTCGGCCTCGGCACTGCGGTCTTCGTCGGCGATCTCGTTACCCGGCATTTTTCCGGCTACAGCCTGTTTCCCTACGCCGCACCCACGGGCGGCCTCGGCATGATCGGCGGGTGGCTGGTGCTGTGCGCGGGAGCATTTCTGAAGCCGAAGGGCTAGAGCGCGTCCGGTTTAAACCGAACCGTCGGACGTGCCCTGCCTCTTTGTTTTACGCATTTTCCGGACGTAAAACCGCTTCGCACTTTGACTGGAGATGCTTCAGCTTTAGCCCTTACGCCGCGTCCAGCGAAACGAGAGGATATTGCGGCCCTCTTCGGCCGCCGCGCCGATCTCGAAGGACGGCGTTTCACCGGGCTGGCGGGTGCGCAAATAGGGAAAGGTCACAACATTGCCGCCGCTTCTGGCAAGGCGGTTGCGCCTTTCGCGTTCACCGATGATTTCATAGATATCGGTCAGGGCCGGATCGGCAGCCTGCTCGGCCATCTTGTGCAGTTCGACACGGCAGGCTTCCGCCGCCGGCTCTTCACCCTTAAAATTATTGCGCTCGTCGCTCATCGCTGGAGGTCCGTTCATTCATGGTCTGCAGCGCCCGCTCCAGACTGGATTTGCTGCCGTTGCGCAGCGGAATGAACGTCTTGCCGAATTTCTTGCAACCGGACTTCACCCGCAGACACGCATCGTGGCTGATACAGTCGATCGGGCAGAAAACGCAGTCGACGGAGGGAAGCACGGTATCGATGCGGGAGACGGCTTCACGCAGGCCGCCATCGTGATGAATGAGCTCCGCGCCGAAATTGCTGGCGATCTGGCGAAGATGAGCAACCTGACAGTCACGGCCGCCGACATAAAGAAAGCTTTTGGGACCGGAAAGCTGCTGTTCGGCCACATCCCGCTCGGTCTGGGGAACGCCCTTGCCCTGCTTGCCGCCACGTTCGGCCTTCTTCTTTTCCTTGCGTGCCATTCCCTCACCTGCCGGTTGATTTTTCAATGCCCCGGACGTTCGGGATGCCGGCACCATAATAAAGATGAGTTTTGGAGTAAAGTATAAAGGTGATAATTTTCCTCATGTTTCGGCATAAAGAATCGATTGCTTAGAGCATTTCCAGGAAAAGTGGACCCGGTTTTCCGTCCGGAAATGCGCCAAAACAAAGAGTTAGAGTGTTTTCGCGATTCGAAGAACGCGAAAACACTCTAGGCGCGAGAACGGTTCCCTTCAGCCGTTTATCCGCAATCCGCCCATGAAAAGCTGCTCCAAATGCCGGGCCGCATCCTCGAAACGGCCCTCGCCGCCATTCTTCTCGCCCAGCACCGCCCGCACCTGCACATCGAAATCCGCATAATGCTGGGTGGTCGACCAGATGGAAAAAATGAGGTGATAAGGATCGCATTTGGCCATCCGTCCGGCCTTCACCCAGGCGCGGATCACCTCGGCCTTTTCATCCACCAGTTGTTTCAGCGGCCCCTTCAGCTCATCCTCGATATGCGGCGCGCCCTGTAGGATTTCATTGGCGAACAGGCGGCTTTCACGCGGGAAATCGCGCGACATTTCCAGCTTGCGACGAATATAGGAGCGAATCTCGCTTTCAGGATTGCCCTCGGCATCGAAAGCGCGCAGCGGGTCGAGCCATGTGTCCAGCACCCGCTCGATCAGCGCGCGATGCATCGCCTCTTTGGTGCGGAAATAATAAAGCACGTTCGGTTTCGACATGCCGGCCGCCTCGGCAATCTGATCGATGGTGGAACCGCGAAACCCGTTTGTGGAAAAAACACTGAGCGCGGCTTCAAGAATCGCTTCCTGCTTTTCTTCCTGAATGCGGGTCCGCTTCTGTGTTTTCGCTGCGCGCGGTATGGCCATTCTCAGCTCTCTGTTTCTTTTCCATGCAATTGCCGTTACAGTATGCTTAAAAAATAATCTACGCGTACAGTTTAGGCAAAATTACTGCGATTCGTCACGAAATCCCTTGCTGACGCCACCGCGAATTTGCAATGTTTACCAGCCGGTCAATTTATCCCCCATCGCCATCACAAGGCAATGGCTGTTATCTTAACCGGCAAAAAAGGGAACGGCACAAGCTTTGCTTCGATAAAAACAAAACAGGTGAGGACGACACTTTATGGCGGCGGGTAAGAACTTGACGGTCAATGGCGACCGTCTGTGGGACAGTCTGATGGATATGGCGAAGATTGGCCCCGGCATTGCCGGCGGCAATAATCGCCGCACGCTGACGGATGAGGATGCGGAAGGCCGCCGCCTCTTTCAGCGCTGGTGCGAAGCGGCGGGCCTGACGATGGGCGTCGACCGCATGGGCACCATGTTCGCCACCCGCCCCGGCGAGGATCCGGATGCGCTTCCCGTTTATATCGGCAGCCACCTCGACACCCAGCCGACCGGCGGCAAGTTCGATGGCGTGCTCGGCGTGCTGGCCGGGCTGGAGGTGGTGCGCAGCCTGAATGACTTGAACATCAAAACCAGACACCCGATCACCGTCACCAACTGGTCAAACGAGGAAGGCGCGCGCTTTGCCCCGGCCATGCTGGCCTCCGGCGTCTTCGCCGGCATTCACGATCTCGATTATGCCTATGGCCGCACCGATACCGACGGCAAGACCTATGGCGAAGAGCTGAAGCGCATCGGCTGGCTGGGCGAGGAAGAGGTGGGCGCGCGCAAAATGCACGCTTATTTCGAATATCACATCGAACAGGGGCCGATCCTGGAAGCGGAAAGCAAACAAATCGGCGTGGTCACCCATTGCCAGGGCCTGTGGTGGCTGGAAGTGACGCTGACCGGCAAGGAAGCCCACACCGGCTCCACCCCGATGGCCATGCGCGTCAATGCCGGCCTTGCCACCGCCCGCATTCTCGAAAAGGTGCAGGAGGTGGCCATGGCTCACCAGCCCGGCGCCGTCGCCGGCGTTGGCCAGATGATCTTCACGCCCAATTCCCGCAATGTGCTGCCCGGCAAGGTGGTCTTCACCATCGACCTCAGAACCCCCTCACAGGCGAAACTCGACAGCATGCGCGCCATCTTCGAGCGCGAGGTGCCGCAGATCGCCGAAGAACTCGGCGTCGGCTGCTCAATCGAGGCCATCGGCCATTTCGATCCCGTCACCTTCGACCCCGTTCTGGTCGGCCGCGTGCGCTCTGCCGCCGAAAAACTCGGCTACAGCCACATGGATATCATCTCCGGCGCCGGCCACGATGCCTGCTGGACGGCAAGGGTCGCCCCCTCCACCATGATCTTCTGCCCTTGCGTGGACGGGCTTTCCCACAATGAGGCCGAGGAGATTTCGCCGGAATGGGCAGCCGCCGGCTGCGATGTGCTGCTGCATGCAGTGCTGGAGACTGCGGAGATCGCGGAATAACGATGGACCTAGGCACCATAATCGCAGGAATGACTCTTCTGTCAGGCGTTCTGGCGTTCTTCTACAAGAAGGATGGCGCTGTAGACAAAGTTGGTGGCGTGGGCGTTCTACTGATTATGCTCATTATAGTAACTGGTAGCGTCAACATCTTCATCAGCCGGGAAACGGCCTATCAGGCAGATCAGGCGAAGAGGGAGACGGAAACGCTCAAAACTGAAAACCGACGAGCGCAAACCACCATTCAGCTACAGTATCTGGATATAGAAAAGCCTTTTGACGGCGGACATATCTCCTTCTCGGTCTTCGAGAAAAGCGACGACTTTCCTGACAGGCAAGCGCACCCACTCGGAGAGCAAAACCTGATCATATTCCGTAACCCAGCGAACGATGGCCCAATCGGCAAACTATGGTTGGATGCGGCAGACATGGGGTTTACGAGCGCGGAACTGGTAAAGGAGAAAGGCAGAATAAAAGTCACGCAGGAAGGCTCAAAGCGAGGAACATTCGTCTACGATCTCGAAGAAGGAAACAACTGCGCGATGGCCGGAGAATGCCCGAAACAATTGGGGCGGGACGATTATCTCTTCTTTACAGAGGCACTGGCCGGGATCGACGGTGATTTTCATATCGGATTGAACATTCCGGACTTCGTCGAGCAACCTGCCCTAATGTCAGTTTCAAAAATTTTACAAAACCCGGTGATCGGTTATTTCAAGACAAACATTGAGTATAAAATTAATGTTGAAAAATTTGAGAAATATTATTCGGATAATATAAATGGGAAAATCTACCTCACGCAGTCCAACGCCAAAAACTCTTCTCTTGCCAATTGCAAGAGAACAGCCACACTTCCTATTAAAATCGAGAAAATCGAAAAAACCGAACAAGATATAGATGCAGCCTGCGCGGGGCCAGGAACATGCTTCCGGATGATTCATGAGAGTAATTTTACAATAAACGCTTGTCAGATCTCAGAATTCTAGCAGGGAACGGGCCTATGAAGAGCACACTCGTCAAAAACGGCACCATCGTCACCGCCGACCTCACCTATAAGGCCGATGTGAAGATCGAAGGCGGCAGGATCACCGAGATCGGGCCTGATCTGACCGGCGGCACGGTACTCGATGCCACCGGATGTTATGTCATGCCCGGCGGCATCGATCCGCATGTGCATCTGGAAATGCCCTTCATGGGCACCTATTCCGCCGATGATTTTGAGAGCGGCACGCGCGCGGCGCTTGCCGGCGGCACGACCATGGTGGTGGATTTCTGCCTGCCGGAGCCGGGGCAATCGCTTCTTGACGCCCTGCAGCGCTGGGACAACAAGGCGACGCGCGCCAGTTGCGATTATTCCTTCCACATGGCCGTCACCTGGTGGGGCGAGCAGGTCTTCGATGAGATGAAGACGGTGGTTCGGGAAAAAGGCATCAACTCCTTCAAGCACTTCATGGCCTATAAGGGCGCTTTAATGGTGAATGACGACGAGATGTTCGCCTCCTTCTCGCGCTGCGCCGAACTGGGCGCCATTCCCTTCGTGCATGCGGAAAACGGCGATATCGTCGCGCAGATGCAGGAAAAGCTGATGGCGGAAGGCAATGTCGGACCGGAGGCGCATGCCTATTCCCGCCCGCCCTCGGTGGAAGGCGAGGCCACCAACCGCGCCATCATCATCGCCGATATGGCGGGTGCGCCGCTTTATGTCGTCCACACCTCCTGTGAGCAGGCGCATGAAGCCATCCGCCGCGCCCGGCAAAATGGCATGCGGGTCTATGGCGAACCGCTGATCCAGCACCTGATCCTCGATGAAAGCGAATATGCCAATGCCGACTGGGATCACGCCGCCCGCCGGGTGATGTCGCCGCCCTTCCGCAACCGGCAGCATCAGGACAGCCTCTGGGCGGGCCTCGCCTCCGGCTCGCTGCAATGCGTGGCGACCGACCATTGCGCCTTCACCACCGAACAGAAACGCTTTGGTCTTGGCGATTTCCGAAGGATTCCGAACGGCACCGGCGGGCTGGAAGATCGCATGCCGCTGCTCTGGACCCATGGCGTGGCGACCGGCCGCCTGACGATGAACGAATTCGTCGCCGTCACCTCCACCAACATCGCCAAGATTCTGAACATCTACCCCAGAAAGGGCGCGATCCTCGTCGGCAGCGATGCCGATATCGTCGTCTGGGATCCGGCGCTGGAAAAGACCATCAGCGCGGCGAGCCAGCAATCGGCCATCGATTACAACGTGTTCGAAGGCCAGAAGGTCAAAGGCCTGCCGCGCTACACCCTGTCGCGCGGTCTCGTCAGCATCGAGGAGGCCACCATCGAAACGCAGCCGGGCCACGGCCAGTTCATTGCCCGAGATGCTTATCCAGCCGTCAGCCGGGCGCTTTCCACCTGGAAGGAACTCGTCGCGCCGCGCAGGGTGGAACGCAGCGGCATTCCGGCATCGGGTGTATGACCGTGAGCGCCGGGCCGAAACGCGAAATCGTCATCGCCGCAGCCGTTCTCCTCAATGAGCGGCGGCAGATGCTGGTCGTGCGCAAGCGCGGCACCACGCAATTCATGCAGCCGGGCGGCAAGATCGATCCAGGCGAAACGCCGGAACAGGCGCTTCACCGCGAACTTGCCGAGGAAATCGGCCTGACGCTGCCCGAAAATGCCGCCCGTTATGAAGGCGTCTTTCGCGAGGAGGCCGCCAATGAGACGGGGGCGGACGTCGTCGCCCATACATTCATCGCGAGGCTTCATGCCGATGTCGCCCCGCAGGCGGAAATAGAGGAAGTGCGCTGGCTCGATCTCGACGGCCACACCGGCGTAACGATCGCAAGGCTTACGGAAACCCAAATGCTGCCGCTGGCGCGCGCGGCCCTGACGGAAAGCGAAACCAAGCCCAGATGAACCAGGCCTCCCCCTATTCCGTCGTTTCCGCCAGAAATCTCGGCCTCACTTTCGAAACGGGCGATGGCCCGGTACACGCACTCTCCAATGTCGACCTGGAGGTCGGCAAAGGCGATTTCGTCTCCTTCATCGGCCCTTCCGGCTGCGGCAAGACCACCTTCCTGCGGGTCATCGCCGATCTGGAAAAACACACATCCGGCGACATCACCGTCAACGGCACGACGCCGGAAAACGCCCGCCGGGACCGCTCTTACGGTTACGTTTTTCAGGCCGCCGCCCTTTATCCGTGGCGCAGCATCGAAAAGAACATTGCGCTGCCGCTCGAAATCATGGGCTATACCAAGGCCGAGCAGCGAGAGCGCATCGAGCGCACGCTCGATCTCGTCAATCTCAACGGTTTCGGCAAGAAATATCCCTGGCAGCTTTCCGGCGGCATGCAGCAGCGCGCCTCCATTGCCCGTGCTCTCGCCTTCGATGCCGACCTGCTGTTGATGGACGAGCCCTTCGGCGCACTGGATGAGATCGTGCGCGATCACCTCAACGAACAGCTTCTGAAACTCTGGGATGCGACCGGCAAGACAATTTGCTTCGTCACCCATTCCATTCCGGAAGCGGTCTATCTCTCGACCAAGATCGTCGTCATGTCGCCGCGGCCGGGCCGGGTGACCGATGTAATCGAATCCACTTTGCCGCGTGAAAGGCCGCTGGACATCAGGGAGACGCCGGAGTTTCTGGCGATTGCGCATCGGGTGCGTGAGGGGTTGAAGGCGGGGCATAGCTATGAGGGGTGAGGTTAGCGCCAGCATTACCCCCCTCTGCCCTGCCGGGCATCTCCCCCTCAAGGGGGGAGATCGGCAAGAGGCGCGACCACCGCTTCATTCGCAAACGTTAAGACGTGCGAGACCTCACCACGAGTCGATCTCCCCCCTTGAGGGGGAGATGCCCGGCAGGGCAGAGGGGGGTAAGCCACACCCACAAGGCACCGCTAAACCCCACCCGCGGCAAAAGCGAGGGAGCGAAAACCCATGACCCTCCTCCGCCACCGCATCCTCCCCATCCTCACCGTCCTCCTCGCCATCCTCATCCTCTGGCACCTCGCGGTCGTCTACCTCAACATGCCCTTCGCCCGCGACCAGGCCACCCGCGCCGGTCAAACACCTGGCTTCTTCGAACTCCTGCCGCAAACCTTCGCGCAGGAGCGCCCGGTTCTCCCCGCCCCGCACCAGATTGCCGCCGAACTGTGGGACACCACGGTCAACAAGGCCATCACCTCCAAGCGCAGCCTCATTTACCACGCCGGCGTTACGCTCTCGGCCACGCTGCTCGGTTTCGCCATCGGTGCGGTACTCGGCATCCTGCTTGCCGTCGCCATCGTGCATAACCGCGCCATGGACCGCTCCGTCATGCCGTGGATCATCGCCAGCCAGACCATCCCCATCCTTGCCGTCGCGCCGATGATTATCGTCGTGTTGAATTCCATCGGCATTTCCGGGCTGCTGCCGAAGGCGCTGATCTCCACCTATCTTTCCTTCTTTCCCATCGTCGTCGGCATGGTGAAGGGTCTCCGAAGCCCGGAGACGATCCAGCTCGACCTGATGCACACCTATAATGCCTCGCCCGGCCAGATATTCTGGAAGCTGCGCTGGCCCGCAGCGCTGCCCTATCTCTTCACCTCGCTGAAGATCGCCGTCGCCATTGCGCTGGTCGGCGCCATCGTCGGTGAATTGCCGACAGGCGCCGTTGCCGGGCTCGGCGCGCGCCTGCTTTCCGGTTCCTATTACGGCCAGACGGTGCAGATATGGGCGGCGCTGTTCATGGCCGCCGGTGTGGCTGCGCTGCTGGTATCCATCATCGGCATCGCCCATGCCGCCGTCCTCAAGAGAATGGGAGCCCGGCCATGACCCATCCCGGCTGGTTTTTCGGCGCGATCCTGTTCTGGCTTGCCGCCTGGGCCTTCAACGAATGGCTGGTGCGCCGCCACGTCTCCACGCCAGCGGCAAAACGCATCGGCCGCATCGCCGTGCCGCTCCTCTTCGGGCTGGCCATCCTCGCGCTCTGGGAAGGCGTGGTGCGCGGTTTTTCCGTGCCGCCCATTCTGCTGCCGGCTCCGAGCGCTATCCTTGCACGGCTCGCCGGCTCCCTGCCGATACTCTGGGCCGATTTCCGCCAGACCTTCATCAAATCGGTACTGACGGGTTATGTGCTCGGCTGCGGCCTCGGCTTTGCCGTCGCCATCCTCATCGACCGCTCGCCTTTCCTCCAGCGCGGGCTGCTGCCCATCGGCAATTTCGTCTCGGCTCTGCCGGTCGTCGGCATTGCCCCGATCATGGTCATGTGGTTCGGCTTCGACTGGCAGTCGAAAGTCGCCGTCGTTGTCATCATGACCTTCTTCCCCATGCTGGTGAACACAGTTCAGGGGCTTGCCGCTTCCAGCCACATGGAACGCGACCTGATGCGCACCTATGCCGCCGGCTGGTGGCAGACGTTGCTGAAGCTGCGCCTGCCCGCCGCCTGGCCGTTCATCTTCAACGCGTTGAAGATCAATTCCACGCTGGCGCTGATCGGCGCCATCGTCGCGGAATTCTTCGGCACGCCCATCGTCGGCATGGGTTTCCGCATCTCGGCGGAAATGGGCCGCAGCAATGTCGATATGGTCTGGGCCGAAATCGCGGTCGCAGCACTCGCCGGCTCCGGCTTTTATGGTCTCGTGGCGCTCGCAGAGCGGGCCGTCACCTTCTGGCATCCGTCCGTCCGTGGGGGACGAACGTAATAACGAAAAAGGGAACAGCGATGAAAATGAAACTTGCATCCATGCTTCTTGCCGGCGCGTCACTCCTGACCGCATTCGGAGCGCAGGCCGCCGACAAGATCACCCTGCAGCTGAAATGGGTCACCCAGGCGCAGTTCGCCGGATATTACGTCGCCAAGGACAAGGGTTTTTACGAAGCCGAAGGCCTCGATGTCGACATCAAGCCCGGCGGCCCGGACATTGCACCCGCGCAGGTTCTGGCCGGCGGCGGTGCTGATGTCATCGTCGACTGGATGCCATCCGCACTCGCCACCCGCGAAAAGGGCGTGCCGCTGGTCAATATCGCCCAGCCGTTCAAATCGTCAGGCATGATGCTGACCTGCCTGAAAGAAACCGGCATCACCAAGCCGGAGGATTTCAAGGGCAAGACGCTGGGCGTCTGGTTCTTCGGCAATGAATACCCGTTCCTGTCGTGGATGGCGCATCTGAAAATCCCGACAACCGGCGGCGCCGATGGCGTGACTGTTCTCAAACAGGGCTTCAATGTCGATCCGCTGCTGCAAAAGCAGGCCGCCTGCATTTCCACCATGACCTATAATGAATATTGGCAGGTCATCGATGCCGGCATCAAGCCGGAGGAACTCGTCACCTTCAAATACGAGGCGGAAGGCGTGGCGACGCTGGAAGACGGGCTTTACGTTCTGGAAGACAAGCTGAAGGACGCCAAGTTCAAGGAAGACATGGTCAAATTCGTCCGCGCTTCCATGAAGGGCTGGAAATGGGCGGAAGAAAACCCTGACGACGCCGCCGATATCGTTCTCGAAAACGACGCCTCCGGCGCCCAGACCGAAAAACACCAGAAGCGCATGATGGGCGAAGTGGCAAAACTGACCGCCGGTTCGAAGGGCGCGCTCGATAAGGCGGACTATGACCGCACGGTCAAGACGCTGCTGGGCGGCGGTTCCGACCCGGTCATTACCAAGGAACCGACAGGCGCCTACACTACCGAAATCACCGATGCGGCGCTGAAATAATTCGAAGTGACGCCTAAATAATGGAGCGCGCGGGAGGTCCGCGCGTTCTGATTTATGATTGGTACCAGGGCGACAACTCTCTCGACGTTATCCTTGGGCTTGTCCCAAGGATCTAACCACGCCAACAAAATCACAACGTTGCAGATCCTCGGCACAAGGCCGAGAATCGCTTAACTCGATTTCCCATCTGGCGTCGATCTTCTTTTGGAGGCTTTGCCGAAATGCGCCTATTTCGCTGGTAACCCATTTGACGAATTACAATATCCCGACCTATACAAAAATGTATATCAACCATCGCGGCTATGCGGATTGATTTGTACGACAACAAGAATTACAGTCCCGCCCACAAGACTGCCAAATTTGATCTTGTAAAATAAGCACAGGGCAAAGGTGCTTAAGATTCGCGTTGAGGGGCGTTTGAATCGGGAGGATCGAAAAGGAAGTATTGTGATCCCTTGTTTCACATTCGCTATCGCATGACCTTCTAATTGAGCCCTGGGGCTGCAGGACATGTGATCGGATATTGCGCGAGCCAAGACACATGCAGCATAAAGTCACGTTTAACCGCTTTGTATTCCTTCTTCTTTCCGCAACGGCGCTTCCCCTCTCCGCAGCAGCCGAGGGAGAGGCGCAGGCGCCGGTCAAACAGCAGAACCTGCCCTCCATCATCGTCGCCCATGCGGCAAAACGCGATCTCGTGGACCGCATCATCGCCACCGGCACGATCCGCCCCGTGGACGAGATTTACGTCCAGCCGCTGGTCGACGGCCTGTCGATCGACACGCTGAATGCCGATATCGGCGACCGGGTGGAAGCGAATGCGGTTCTGGCCGTGCTGTCCTCCGACAGCCTCGTGCTGCAAAAGAGCCAGCTTGAGGCCAACAAGGCCAAGGCTGAAGCCTCCGTCACCCAGTCGAAAGCGCAGGTGCTAGAAGCGCAGGCCAATCTCAATGACGCCCTTCGCCAGCGTGACCGCGCCGCCAAGCTCGGCCAGAGCGGCTCCGGCTCCGTCTCCGAAACGGAAAAGACCGAAGCGGCCGCTCAGGTGGCGCAGGCCCGCCTCGATGCGGCCAAACAGGCCGTTTCCGCCGGCGAAGCCGACATCAAGGTCGTCGACGCGCAGATCGACGACATCGATCTGAAGCTGACGCGCACCGGCGTGAAAACCCCGGTCGCCGGCATCGTATCCGCCAAGAACGCCAAGGTCGGCGCAATCGCCAGCGGTGCGGGCAATCCGCTGTTCACCGTCATCAAGGACGGCGCGATAGAACTCGTCGCCGATCTCTCCGAGACCGATATCCAGAAGGTCAAGGCAGGCCAGAAAGCCTATTTGACGGTTGCCGGCGGAGCTGAGAAAATAGAAGGCAAGGTGCGCCTCGTTTCACCCACCGTCGACCCGACGACGCGCCTCGGCTCCGTGCATGTGGTTCTGCCGACCGACAGCCCGGCGCGTTCCGGCATGTATGCCAGCGCGGCGATCATCGTCGAGGAGACGAATGCGCTCGCTTTGCCGCTGTCGGCCGTCACCTCCGGGCGTGAAGGCTCGACCACCCGCAAGGTGGAAGGCGACGTCGTCAAGCAGGTGAAGATCGAGACCGGCATCGAAGACGGCGGTTTTATCGAGATTGTCAGCGGTCTTGCCGCTGGAGACAAGGTTGTCGAGAAAGCTGGAGCATTCGTGCGCGATGGTGACCGGATAAGACCGGTGGAAGCCCAGACGGCTGCGTCCAACTGACTGAGGGAATGAGATGAACTTTTCCGCATGGTCAATCCGTAACCCGATTGCGCCGCTGCTCGGCTTCGCGCTTTTGATGATCCTCGGCATGCAGGCGTTCAACACCCTGCCCATCACCCGTTTTCCGAATATCGACGTTCCCGTCGTGGCCGTCACGGTCACCCAGAGCGGCGCTTCGCCGTCCGAGCTGGAAATGCAGGTGACGAAGGAGATCGAAGACGCCGTCGCCGCCATCAGCGGCGTCGACGAAATCCAGTCCACCGTGGTCGACGGACAGTCAACGACAACGGTTGTCTTCCGCATCGAAAAGCCGACGGAAGAGGCGGTTCAAGACACCAAGGACGCCATCGACAAGATCCGCAGCGATCTGCCCGCCGATATCGAAGTGCCCGTCGTCAGCAAGATCGACGTCGAGGGACAGGCGATCCAGACCTTTGCCGTCTCTTCGCCCAACATGACGCTGGAAGAACTGTCCTGGTTCGTGGATGACACGATCAAGCGTTCGCTCCAGGGCCAGTCCGGCATCGGCAAGGTCGACCGTTACGGCGGCGCGGACCGCGAGGTGCGCGTGTCGCTGAGCCCCGAAAAGCTCGACGCCTATGGCATCACCGCCACCGAGGTGAACAGCCAGCTGCGCGGCACCAATATCGATCTCGGTTCCGGCCGCGGCCAGGTCGGCGGCAACGAGCAGACCATCCGCACGCTCGGCGACACGCGCGATGTGAGCCAGCTCGCCAACACCACGATTGCGCTTTCCAACGGCCGCTTCGTCAAGCTTTCCGAGCTCGGCACGGTCACCGACACTTATCAGGAACAGAAATCCTTCTCGCGCTTCAACGGCAACCCCGCCGTCACCTTCGCGGTGTTCCGCTCCAAGGGCGCGAGCGAGGTCTCGGTCGCCGAAACTGTGGCGGCAAGCCTCGATGAGGTGCGCAAGAATCATCCGGATGTGTCGATCGAAATGGTCGATGACGCCGTCTATTTCACCTATGGCAACTACAAGGCCGCGCTCGACACGCTGATCGAAGGCGCGATCCTCGCCGTCATCGTCGTCCTGCTCTTCCTGCGCAACTGGCGCGCAACCCTGATTGCCGCCGTAGCCTTGCCGCTTTCCGCGATCCCGACCTTCTGGATCATGGATATCATGGGCTTCTCGCTCAACCTCGTCAGCTTCCTCGCCCTGACGCTCGCCACGGGTATTCTCGTCGACGACGCCATCGTGGAAATCGAGAACATCGCCCGCCATATCAAGATGGGCAAGACGCCCTATCGGGCGGCGCTGGAAGCGGCGGATGAAATCGGCCTTGCCGTCATCGCCACCAGCTTCACCATCATCGCGGTCTTCGTGCCGGTGTCGTTCATGCCCGGCATTCCCGGCCAGTACTTCATCCAGTTCGGCCTCACCGTCGCCTTCTCGGTGTTCTTCTCGCTCGCCGTGGCCCGTCTCATCACACCCTTGATGGCGGCCTATCTGATGCGCGCCGAAGATGCGATGGACGATCACCACGACAATGACAGCCGGCTGATGAAGGCCTATACGCGCATGGTAACCGCCACCACCCGCAAGTGGTGGGCGCGCTATCTGACGCTGCTCGGCGCCATCGGCTTCCTCGTCGCTTCCGTCATTCTGCTTGCCGGCGTTCCGGGCAGCTTCCTGCCGCCGGACGACGCCTCACGCGTGACGCTTTCGGTGGAACTGCCGCCCAATGCGACGCTCGACGAAACCGACCGCACGACGACGCAGATTTATCATGCCCTGCGTGACATCAACGGCGTCGAAAGCGTCTTCATCCTCGGCGGCGCTTCGCCCAAGGGCGATCTGGAGCTCCGCCGCGCCACCGTCAACGTCATCCTCCAGCACATCGACCATTCGCTGCTCAAGCTGGTGGTCAACAAGGGGCTGGGCTCCATTCCGCTCATCGGCCAATACTTGCCGAAGGTGGAGGAAAAGGGCCGCATACGTCCGCAATGGGATGTGGAACGGGATATTTTCGCGCAGGTGCGCGGCATTCCGGATGTCCGCATCATCAAGCTGAACGACCGTGCGGAACGCGAGCTCTCCTTCAACTTCCTCTCGACGAACGAGAAGGACCTGAACGACGCCGTCGGTATTCTCGAAAGCCGCCTGCGCGCCTCGCCCATCCTTGCCAATGTCAGCTCGGAAGGTGCGTTGCCCCGCCCCGAACTGCAGATTCGCCCGCGCAAGGATGAGATCGCCCGCCTCGGCATCACGCCGCAGCAGATTTCGCAGACCGTGCGTGTCGCCACCATCGGCGATATCGATGCGCAGCTGACGAAGATTTCGCTGGATGACCGGCAGATTCCGATCCGCGTGCAGGCCTCGCTCGATACCCGCCGCGATCTCGCCACCATCCGCGCGCTGAAGATAAAGACTGCCTCAGGGTCGCTGGTGCCGCTCTATAGCGTTGCCGATATCGACTATTCGGAAGGCCCAAGCTCGATCAAGCGCAACGACCGCAACCGCGTCGTCTCCATCGGCTCCGACGTGCCCTTCGGCACGGCGCTCGATACATCGACGGCCGAGTTCAAGCGCATCGTGTCGGAAACCGACCTGCCGGCGAGCGTGCGCCTCGCCGAAAGCGGCGACGCCAAGGTGCAGGGCGAAATGCAGCAGGGCTTCGTCAACGCCATGCTGCTCGGCCTGATGCTGGTGCTGGTCGTGCTCATCCTGCTGTTCAAGGATGTCATCCAGCCCTTCACCATCCTGTTCTCGCTGCCGCTTGCCATCGGCGGCGTGGCGGTCGCACTCATCATCACGCAGAACGCGCTGTCCATGCCCGTTCTCATCGGCATCCTGATGCTGATGGGCATCGTGACGAAGAACGCCATCCTGCTGGTGGATTTCGCCATCGAAATGCGCCGCCACGGTATGGAACGGGTGCATGCCATGGTGGAGGCCGGCCGCAAGCGCGCCCGCCCGATCATCATGACCTCCATCGCCATGTCGGCGGGCATGTTGCCCTCCGCGCTCGGCGTCGGCGAAGGCGGTTCGTTCCGCGCGCCGATGGCGATTGCGGTGATCGGCGGCATCATCGTCTCGACGGTGCTGTCCCTCATCGTGGTGCCGGCCTTCTTCCTCATCATGGACGACCTGTCGCGCCTGCTCGCCCACCTCTTCGGCCGCTTCGTCGGCAAGAAGGAAGAGGAGGAAGAGGCCCTCTCCAACGAGAAACTCTCGGAGATCGCCCGCGAAAACAGCCTGGCGCTCTCCTCGCTGGAGGCACGCGTCGCTAGCATGGAAAAGGGCACCGGCGACAAGGCCGCGGACAAGGGCAGCAACATATTGCGGCTACCGCCGCTCGCTGCGGAGTGAAGCTTGCAGAATAACGATTGAGATGCCGGGCCCTGTGCCCGGCGTTTCTTTTGGGGGTGTTTAAGGGGCAAAACGTCGCCACCTGTTTCTTCTCCCAGAGGGGGAGAAGGTGGCCCGAAGGATCGGATGAGGGGGCTAGCGCTCGATCTATCTCTGGCCTTGCCCCCTTGTAACTTGATTTCGCCGCGCTGTGCTATTGTCGCTTGTGCGGTGGCGGATGGAAGACCGATCCCCCCTGGGGACATTGATCCCGTGGATGAGCCCGGGTCTCC